>CALMKH010000001.1 GCA_937867025.1 uncultured Bacteroidota bacterium
CCTGCAGCCAGCGGCGCAAAACTGATGGTCATTGTATAAGCCGCGTTGGGAACGATGCTCAAAGGATAAGAAGGAGGGTTCACGATAGAGAACTCGGAAGCCTGGCTGCCGGTAAAATTGCAGCTGGATATAACCAGGTTGGCATTGCCGATGTTCTTGATCACGAAGCTCTTTGTAATGGAACCTCCTGCTGCAACTGTTCCGAACGCTGTATTGTCGGCAGTATTCGGGCTTCCTATTCCGTCGATGATGTTCACGCCGTTTCCGGTGACCATGATCTGTGAATTGCCGGTACTGACAGCATTGGAAGTTCCCTGCAGGTTGAAGTTATAGATCGCTTTGCCTGCGTCGTTGCTGGAAATGTTGATCACTGCCACGCGTGTGCCGGTGGATTTGGGAGCGAACTGCACGGTGATGGTGTAGTTGCTGCTGGCCGCTATATTCAGGGGGAAGGACGGTCCGTTCACAAGAGTGAATTCCGAAGCGTTGCTTCCTGTGAAACTTATATTGCTGATGGCAAGAGATGCTGATCCGGTATTGCTGATCACAAACGTCTTTGTTGAAGAGGTGTTATTGTCGATCGCTCCGAAGTCGGTATTGTCGGCAGTGGAAGGACTCGCATCCTCGTCTGCAATTGTGTCGCTGTTGCCTGCTACTTGTATCTGCGGGCTTCCTGCTGCGCCAGTTCCCTGCATGTCGAAATTGAATGTGGCGATATGAGGATCATCACAGCTGATATTGAAGGTGGCTGTGCGCACTCCGGTAGCTGCAGGAGCGAACTTGATGGTGAGGTCGTAGCTTGCCTGCGGCGCTATGCTCAAAGGATATGATGGAGGACTCACCAGGGTGAATTCTGATGAATTGGTGCCGGTGAACGTGCAGCCCGAAATGGTAAGCGATGCGGTTCCGATGTTTTTTACAACAAATGTTTTGGTCACAAAGCCGGACGTCGTGCCGAAGTCGGTATTGTCGGATGTATTCGGACTGCCGATGCCGTCAATGATATTGTTGCCGTTTCCGGTGACCATGATCTGGGGAGAACCGCTGCTGGCGATTGCGCCTTGCAGGTCAAAGTTAAAGTTGGTCTTGCTCACGTCGTTGTTGGCGATGTTGATAGTCGCAGTGCGGTTGCCGGTGGCTTTTGGATAGAAGTTGACTTGTAATGTATAAGTTCCGCTTGCCGCGATGGTCAGGGGATAGGTCGGACCATTGACAACGGTGAATTCAGAAGCGTTGGTGCCGGTAAAGCTTACCCCCGTAACAAGGAGTGGCAATGTGCCGGTATTGCTGATGACAAAGCTCCTGGTAATGGAACCGTTGGTTTGAACGGTGCCGAAATCCGTGTTATCGCTTGTTGAAGGACTGGCATCGCCGTCAAGTATGCTGATGTTGTTTCCTGATACCTGTATGGTGGCAGGGATAGATGTATTGATGGTCTGGTTGCTTGCAAAGAAACTCAGGCGGCCAACATCCAGCATCCTGTCATAGGTGCTGCTGCTTCCGATGAAGTGGAACCTGATAGTCTTCGGCTGTTTCCAGTGACTGGTAGTGTCGAACAGCTTCGTCTTTACCATCCCGAAATTTGAATAGCTGAAGCTGATGCCGGTACTGTCAGCGATGACCTCGAACGGCTGATGTTTATTGATGGTGCAGTAGAGGTATTTGTCAACCATGTCTACAACAGTCTTGTTGTTGAACTTGATCATGTTGTTCATCAGGTTGCTGTTCATGTACTGCTCATGGGTTATCCTGGCAATGACCTTGCCCTGGTCGTCGAGTATGTCAAAATATGTACCTGCCGCATCTGTTGTCCATTTGGCGTAGTTGGCATCGTAGTTGATAGTTCCCGATACTTTCCAGTACTTATAACCTGTGCCGGGATTGCCAAGTGTTCTTGTCACCTCGTAGTTTCCGGTGTTCCTGCGGAACTTCATGTACAGGTCCGGTTTGTCGGAATGGTAAGCTTTTACACCCACCCTTGCGTGCCAGTACTGTTCCCAGCTGGTGCTGTCTTCATTTGTTGAATTCCTGCTCCAGCCGTACATGCCATTCGCCAGGATATTGTTCCTGCCGTATAATCCTTCCATAAGGTCGATGCCGCTGCTGTATTGCGGTACGTCGGAAGGATACAGGTTGCCGCTTGGTATGATCTGCTTGGAGATGCTTGCGCTCGACCAGGAAAGGGATGCGGTGCCGCCGTTGATCTCCATCCTGACAGAGTACATTTTACCGGCTTCAAGGTTGATGGCCGCAGAATTGTATTGGGCGCTGCTGCCATTATTCCACTGGTTGATGACCAGGTTGCCGTCGATCCATAATTTCACGCCTTTGCTTGTGTTGGTATAGAACGTATAGGCTGCGGTGGAAGAAGGTTTTACAAAACCGGTCCACCTCGTGGAGAAACTGTTGGTGTTGCTGATCTGGGAGGGAGGGGTGCTCAGGTTAACAGTGGTGTTGAGTTGAGACACTTTCAGGTTGGTGTTATCCAGGTCGGGACCATTGAAATATGCCCCGATCAGTCCGCCATTGGAAATGGTCGGAACGGTTATGGAAATGGTCTGCTCCTGTATGGTGTTCAGTCCGCTGATCTTCCACCTGTGAACGCCGGCGTGCACGCTCTCATCATTGTGGTAGATATAATAATCGTTCCCGTACTTTAGAAGAGTGGACGCAAATACGTTTCCGGCGCCCATTTCAAAGGCTTCCATGTTGATCTTCTGCGCTTCGTATGAGGCTTCGCCAAACTGGCCGATCATTAGACCGTTGTCATAAAAATGGTTCCACATATTGGTCTGGCCGTTTTTCCAGAATTCACCGTGGTAATTCCACAGGATATTTTTTTCGAGTGCGTAGACGTGACCTCCGGCATATTCAACACCGTTGCCGATATCAAATGAACCGTCGCTTGGGAAAGGTCCTGAATAATCCCTGGTGGTGGCCGGGCTGGCTTTCCACAGGTATTTGTTGTCGTTCTTTTTTACAGCCCCGAGGTGGAAACCCTGGTTATATCTTTGTTTTTCGAAGATCACCAGCATGTCTGAAGACGTTTTAACCGGATGCGATATCTGGCCGTTGGCTGGATCCTTGGCTCCGATGGTCGGTATTTCACCGATCTTCACAGCTGTGCCCCATACAGGGTTATTGTTGCTGAATCCGGTTAAAGGGCGTGATTCCCAGTAACCGCCATCACCTACCTGGCCTGAAGATTCAAATTTTCTGAGTGAACCGTCAAGATCAATGAATTCCTTGCCGAAATCCGCAAACCTTACGCCTGTATAACGGACATGACCGGAAGAAGGTAATTCCACTACTTCAGGATATCTCACATCAGGGTTTTTGGCATTTTCAAGCGTGGCATAGGTCCTGCCATTGCTGAGCGTGATCACCTGGTTGAAGATGTTCATCTTTCCTTCCTGGAAGTAATCTTTGGTAATGCCGCGTCTCCAGTTTCTTACCAGGGTCCATGAACCGTTGGAAGGTGAAAGCGGCTTTGAATAGTCGATCTGGAATTCCAGGTATTCGTTGAACACCCTGGTCGGGTTGTTGCGGTCCGCCGCTACACTGTATGAGTGCGGAAGACACATGATCCTGTCAATGAATGTTCTTGATGAATTGTAATGCTGGGTTCTTTCATTGCCGACATCGCCGACCCAGAAGGAGCCGTCGGCCTGGAATGCTATGAAAGGCTTGGACAGCATGGTCACGTCGTCACTAAAATAAAACTTGTCGTTGGCTACCGCCGGATCGTTTGTATAACCGCCGTACTGACCGAAAGTCCATGAAGATGAACCGTTGCTGTTGCTGAAGGCCTTCAACTGCTGGCTCGCTCCTCCGTCTACAACCACTACTGTATTGTTGTCGGGAGAAACTGCGAGGGCCAGTGGCTGAACCAGGCCTGAAAGGGAGATAGTCGCTGATGAAAGAGTGCCGTTGCTGTTGACCGTAAATTTCTGTACAGTGGTAGTGCCTGAAATAACCCAAAGATTGTCGTTCCTGTCCACTGCCATATCCCTCGGGTTGGTCATGCTGATGGTCTGAACACGTGCGCCGGTCGATTTGTTGAGCACGTGTATTTCATTGATGCCGGGGTGGGAAACAAACAGGTAAGGGCCTTTTTTCTGAACGGCCAGGCCTTTGCATATGGCGCTCAGGTTGCCCGTCACAAGGTCGATAACGCTGTTGTAGCTCCTTCCGTAAGTAATGTTGAACGATGATCCGCCGGAGAAAGTCACTTCCTTGTCATCAGACACCTTGGTGGCATATACGAATGATGACCTGGGATCGAAAGGATCGTAACCTGCCCAGTACACATAGTTGCTGTCGGTTGCTACAAACTCGGATGCCTGGTACATTTGCTGCACTTCGGAATACAGGAGATTGTATTTTTTCTGGGGATCATTGGTTTTAAACTTGTAAGACGAGGTAATGCCTTCGGTATATCCGGCACCGTAATAAGCGGTATTGCCGGCAATGGCCATACCGTGCATGCGGTCGAACATCCTGATGACCGTGCTGCCTGTCATGGAGTCGGAGGTATTGCCTACAACGCCTTCCCACTTGTAGTTGACATTGTTGCTAACAACCTTGACGACAAGTCCCGTATCGGTGACCAGCCTTCCTTCGTCATCTTTCCTGTCCCATGACCCGTTGTGGGTGCCCGCCTTGTAACTGACATTGTTCCATAAGGTCCTTACCAGTGTTCCGTCGCGCTTGAAAACGCCCGCGCTGGTTTTGGCGGATGTGCTTAAATTAAAACTGAATGGAACCGATGTGTTCTGGCCGAACACACTTGAAAATGCCAGAAACATCAGGACAAGAAACAGCACAATATGTGCAAGCTTCTCTGATAGGAACTGCATTCCTGTTGAGCGATTGATTGATTTCATTATATTTTATGTATTTTGTGTGATTCATCTTCAGGCAGTATATCTGCTGTTTATGGTGTTTGCAACTTATCAACCGTTTTTTTAGATGCTTGATAATCAGTATATTAATAGATTGAATCAAATTGCTGTATTTCTCAAATTGAGAAAGCTGCTCTCAATTACATGGGAATTTTGCAACAAACGGAATAAATTTTACAACTCGTTATCTTTGAAAATAAAAGCTTCATTCAATTAATTAGATGGAAGAAACTGAGGGGTTTGACCTGTTGAACAAATTGAGATAGAAACAAATGGAATTGTATGGCTGTGACGGGAACAGCCGGAGCACCATTTCCCGGTTTATATCGCCATAATTCCGTTAGTGTGAAGCCTGCAACATTCCGGACGAATCATATAACAAACAGATGTGTTTTTTGAAAAATCTTTGTAAACCGCTTTAAAGCATCTTAATACACAAACAGACCAATGATTATGCTTAAAAAACTTATCTACCGGATGACCCACTGGAAAACCTGGCCATGGTTGCTCAAATACATTCCTATCACGCCAGTCTGGACCTGGTATTGCCTCCGTTCGCGCAATCCCTGGTTTTTCACGGCTTCCAACCCAACGCTTATGTTCGGAGGGTTTATGGGCGAAACCAAAAGGGAAATGTACAGGCAACTGCCGAAAGAACTGGTCCCGAACGGCGTGTTCGTTTCCCCTCTTGTGCCTTTTGATCAGGTAAAGGCTCAACTCGAAAGCCACAACCTGGTTTTCCCGCTGGCTGTCAAGCCCGATGTGGGCATGATGGGGTTTATGTTCCGCAAGATCGGGAATATGGCGCAGCTACGCCAGTATCATGATGTCATGACAGTGAATTACATCATCCAGGATTTTATAGAACAGCCTATGGAAGTAAGTGTATTCTATTACCGCTTGCCGAACCGCAAAAAAGGACATATAACTGGATTTATAAAAAAGGAATATCTCCAGGTCACAGGAGATGGCAAAAGCACATTGCTCGAACTTATACAGGCATATGCAAGGGCTGATTACCGGCAGGAAGAACTGAAAGCCAGGCACAGGAACCGGCTCATGGACATATTGCCGGAAGGTGCCGTCTACCGGCTGTCGGATGCGCTCAACCTCAGCAGGGGAGGCAAGCTCGTCAGCCTGGAGGATGAAAAGGATTCAAGGCTTGCGGAAGTGTTTGACGGGCTGAGCCATCATTCGGGCAACTTGTATTACGGACGGTATGATATCAAGTGCCGTTCTATCGAAGATCTCAAGGCCGGAAAGAATTTCTGCATCCTGGAATTCAACGGGGCAGGGGCGGAACCGCACCATGTCTATGGCTATAACCTGTCGCTGTGGAAAGCCTGCGGCGAACTGGCCAGGCATTGGGGTTACCTGTACAGGATATCCAGGATCAACCACCTTCAGAAAGGCGTTCCGTACTGGAATTATGCTGAAGGAATGTCCTTTGCTAAAAAAGCGCGGGTGCATTATAAAAAACTGAAGGCGCTCGACCGTTCATTCTGTTTTGACGAGCAGCACTCGTATGCAACGGCGAATGTCAGCGCTTCGCTTGCCGGGATTTGATATACACCCCATGATACAGGATCCGGCAATCATTCAATCGTTTGTTTCATTTCTCTCAGGCAGGGATTT
>CALMKH010000002.1 GCA_937867025.1 uncultured Bacteroidota bacterium
AGCCGCCGGGGGCGGAAAAACCGCTACTGCACAACCTTATTGGCGCAATAACTGCTTGCAAAGGCCTCAGGTTTGGCCTTAAAGGTATAACCCATCCCAATAATATACCCCATAGCCTCTTTCAGTGAATCGTTGCTTTTAAACTGGGGGTCCGTATTGATATCGGCATGCACTTCCATCTCTATCTGGTGAGCATCCAGCAGGGGGCATAATTCATAGGCAATTTCAATGGATTTACTGACTTCATGAAGCATTCTCTCTTTCAGTGAAAACTGGTTTTTTGTCAGGAAATTATTAAAATACATGAATCCACCGCTTTTTTCACGGATAAAGACGATAGCCGTGGCAAACTCAACGATGTTCATCTTTACCTGGCTGTCTGTGCCTATACACACCTTCAAGCGGCTCCCGTTCGCTTTTTCCTTCAATATCGTTCGTTCAACTTCCTGCCTGATTGGGATTAAAATTTCGGTACCATCCAACTTTCTCCACGTCATAATGTATGTTTCTTGTTTTTACAAATTTTGTTGTTTTAAATGATTCAATTTTTTCCTTTTTGTTAAATTTAAGCACAACTTATCCCAAATATAACAAATTTTTATAAAAAAACAAAAAAAACAATCACGATAACTCTCCTAAAGACTATCAGAATTCACCCTTGCATCTTAAAAACACGGGAAAGATCCAGGGAGAGATTTATACCAGCTGTATCTTCGGGCCATCTGTTATACGGCCTATCCATACGGCATCAGCAATATTAACCTGTTCACGGCTCGTAAAAAGCAAGCCCCCGCTGGTTTGGGGATCACAAAGCCACAAGAATTCGAGTCCGTTCAACCCGCTCACCTTGTCGGCTATGAAGTTATAATTATTGGTCGTGATATTTGGGTACTGCATTTGAAGGGCGAGTTCGCGCGCCTCAGGAATAACCGGGACCAGGTCCTGGTGTAATTCTGCCCCCGTGGTATCTCCAAGCATTTCATACAAATGGCCCAGAAGTCCGAAGCCCGTAATGTCTGTCATGGCAGTTATTTGTTTGTCAGCCCCTAATGCAGTTCCGGCGGAGTTGAGCTTTGTAGCCACCTCCAACAAGGTTTTGTATCCCTCTTCACCCAGTTTTTCATGTTTAAGGGCATGTGACAATAGTCCCAACCCCAAAGGTTTTGTGATGTATAAATGGTCGCCTGGCTGGCACGTATTGTTGCGCTTGATCTCTGTTACATCTGCAGTTCCGGTGACACAAAGGCCAAAAAAAGGCTCGCTGCTGTCAATACTGTGCCCTCCTGCAATTGTAATGCCTGCCTTCCGGCAGATATCCGATGCGCCTTCCAGCATGCGTCGGGCCTCGGTCAGGGGTATCTTTTCGACCGGCCATCCGAGTATGGAAATTGCCATCACGGGGCTTCCGCCCATGGCATACACATCGCTCAGCGCATTGGCAGCAGCTATCTGCCCGAAATCATAGGCATCGTTTACCACAGGAAGGAAAAAATCCGTTGTGCTGATCAGGCACCTGTTGTTATCGAGCAACATCACGGCGGCATCGTCGCTGTTGCTGAATCCGACCAGCAGGCGTGGATCATCCAGGGTATCATACCCCTTTAAAATAGACTTTAACTTACCGGGTTCTATCTTGCAGCCGCAGCCCCCGCTTTTCGAAAAATCGAGAAGCTTAATTGACATTCTCGATTAGGATCTCTTTGCGCGTTCCATCCCTGAAAATGACGGTTGCATAATTCAACGGAGTCTTCGCCTTTTTCCTGATCATGATATGCAATTCCGACACCTTGCTGTCAGATGCCACACTCTGAAGCTTATACCTGATGGTTTTTTTCTCGGCAGCGGTCAGGCTTACCGCTCTGAATACGAACGGACCTGCTCCGGCCTCGGGTACATGCTGAAGCTCTACGAAAAAGTCGCCGTTCTTTAAGGATGAATATACATTGCCGACAGACCTGGCTGGTGGTTTATTAATGACTGATATGATTGAGTCCAGCTTTTTTTCCGGCCTCAGGTGTAAAATGCTCAGGTTTTCGCAGACGATAAACAACATGTTGTTGTGAACATAATAGGCCGCGCGGCCTACAAGGGCTGCCTTCAGTTCTTTCTCTACCTCGTCGTTCGCACAGCTCATCATGGTGGAACTCATGACGCCGAAACTCATCTCCCCATCCACTATCTGGACATTTCCGCCCAGGCTGTTGCAACCGCCAAATCCCTGCAGTTTGTTACTGTCTATATGAAAAACCAGGTAGGCAGTGGACCTTTTGGAGGGTATAACCGTCCGGTTCTTTTCAATATTGATAAGTTTCCATTTGTTATTTGCCAGGAGGCGCTTATCCTTCAGCACAGTGCTTTTGCTTTCAATGACCTTCACGAGCTTATAGGTATACTTAGGCCCATTTTCCTGGGGAACGGGTATCTCTGTTTCCAGCAGCTCGATATAACTCTCCATTCCCGGTTCAAAAATGAAACCTTCTATTTCGTGCGGGAAGCCTCTCCATGAGCTGTCGGGATGGACTTTTATTTTGAGGCACGATGTGATGGTATTGTTGTTATTGCAGGCCATCTTTGCGTCCCCTATGTACCAAAGCCTGGTGACCGATGTCTGCGCCGCAAGGTTAACCATTGCGGACAAACTGACAAAAAGTAGTATTACGATGTTTTTCATTCAAATGACAAAGTTATGATTTAATCGGATTTTTCCCGCTCTCCTGACAACAAAAATCCTGCAATTCTTTCAGGTTCAAGCCGGCTGAAATGCAATTTTACATATTCCTGACAATTTCTTTTCTTTCTGCCGTGTTCATATGCTTTGTCGTAATACCTGAAAAGTCCTTCCACAACCGGCTCCAGGCGGCCTTCTTCTATTAAATCGCAGAATTCGCGGCAGGCTTCGTCACCCAGGCGCCTGCCAAGGGTTTTGACACAGGCTATCAGGCTTTGGGCATCAAATCCCCCATAATTCCTGAGTATGTAACTTATCCGTTCCTGGACCGGTAGTACGATCTCAAAACCGCGGGCAACCTGCATGTTTTCCCATAATTCGTTGGGGATATACACCTTGCCTATAGTCATGCTCTCGCTTTCCACCCACAATGGCTGTGCCGGATCGTACGATCTGATGGCTTCGTAAATCAGGTTATGGAAGAGCCCGCTGCACGGCTGGGGAGCATTGCCCAAAGCGCCGAAAGCGCTCCCCTTATGATTCGCAAGACCTTCCAGATCCAGCACCTGGCCGCCCATTCGCGCTATGTGCTCAAGTATCTCCGTTTTGCCGCTGCCTGTATAGCCGCTTAAAATGATAATGTTCCGGAAGTTTTTTATGAAACCGAGTATGTGGTTCCTGTAGGCCTTGTACCCACCCCTGAGCACTTCCACTTCATAGCCGTTTGTCTCAAGAAATTCGGCCATTTTATTGCTCCTCAATCCACCCCTCGCGCAATATAGCCTTACCCTGTTACCGGCTGTTAATGCCTTAGCGCTTTCCAGTAACTGTTCCCGCAACGGGTCGACCAGTTCGTAACCCAGAGCTATAGCTGCATCCCTGCCTTTCTGTTTGTAACAGATGCCTATGCGCTCCCTGTTGCTGTCATCAAGCAAAGGCAGGTTGCCTGCACCGGGTATATGCCCGCCCGTAAATTCACCGGGCGACCTTACATCCAGCAAGGGCGCCTGAGATATTAAAAAATCCCTTGTATGACGTACGTGGATCATTCCTCCGGCAAGGCAAGATTTCCGTCCATTTCAAGACCCTTGATATTTGCAACGGCGCTACCTGCAATACCTTTGATACTGCCGTACATGCCAACCGTATTAAGCAGCACTTTTTCAATATGTTTTTCGCGCTCTTTCCAAAGTCTTTCCATGGCTACTTTCTCACGAATGATCTCATTTTTCAGGCTCATAAAACCTTCAGATATGGCCTCTATCTGGTGCCTGAATTCATTCCCCGTAAGGTAATTGTACAACATCACCATCTTTTCGCCTTTATTTTCCTGTGATGCATTGGCCTCGCTGAGCTTCAGCAAGGTCTGCCGCAGCACCATGCCAAGGCTCCTTGCTTCCTGGTACTGGCAGACATAGACACCGTCTTTCAGGCC
>CALMKH010000003.1 GCA_937867025.1 uncultured Bacteroidota bacterium
ATCGAAGAATTGTTGTCGAAACTGAACTCAGAGTTCAGGCAGCTTCCTGATACTTTGGTAAAGCTGGCAACCGGTTTAGAGAACTGGTAAACGATCTTTGTAACTGTATTGGCACATCCGTCTGCTGTGGCAGTAAGGGTTACCAGGTAACCGCCCGGAGTACCGTATGATTTGCTGATCGGAGCCGAAGAAGTGGTTGTGTTGACCGGAGAACCGTCACCGTAATCCCAGGTGTATGTAGTTATACCTGATCCGCCGTACACTGTGCCGTTGGTCAGTTTCACCGCTGTACCCTGGCATGCGTTGGTATTGATGATTTTAGCGGTAGGTACTTCAGTGATGTTAACCGTGAAGATCTTCTGAGTGGCAAATCCGTATGGATTGGTTGTAGTCGTCAGTTTAATCTGGTAGGTTCCGAAGGCGGCATAGGTATGAACAGGGCTGGCTTCGTTTGAAGTAGGTGTTCCGTCGCCGAAATCCCACAAATAATCAATAGAACCGCTGCTTACCGTAGACATGGTCTCAAAATACAGTTCGCTCTTCTCGCAGAGGACTGATGGCAGTTTTGCATCAGGCACCGCTTTAGGAGCGATAAATACCTTGCGGTAGTATATGGTATCGCAACCGGTTGTCAGGTCATTAATTTTAATTGCTACTTCTATAGTACTGTCTTCCCAGGCCTTAGGAGCATCCAGGGTCACTTTCAGACCGTTGTTGAATACCCTTGAAACGGTAGAGCCTGCAGGATAGCCGTTTACTGTCATGGCATCCACTGTAGCCACCCATTTGTTGCCTCCGCCCTGTCCGAGGTAATCGGCATTGGAATATGGAAGTGTTGTAGGGTTGCTGAGGTCGTATACAAGCTTTTCATCAGGGAAGGTGATATCAGGCTTGCCTGTAGTCAGATACATAGCATATGGTGAAGACAATGAGGTGTTATGGCTTAATGTAGCGCCTCCTGGTGATTTAAGCACATTGAAGGTGAAAGTCATTGTATCGTTGCCTGGCACATCATCCGCATCGAGCAGGAAGAATTTAACCGTATGGTTTCCAGCCTGGGAGAATTTGATTGGAGCAAATGTGACAGTGTTAGTTCCATTGATCGGCACTGTATTGGTCATTGTGGCTGTTGCCTTTACCACACCGTTATCTGACATGGCAACCACAAAACCGGTGACATCTTCTGCAAAGTTATTTTTCCATGTAAGGGTTGGCGAAGTGGTATAACCTGCACATACAGGAGATGGAGGATTGAAGGTGTTGGCAGTCTGTGCAATATCCAGGGTACCTTCTACAGCGCCCCTGTCCGATTTTGACGAATTCCTTGGAACACCATACGCATCCTTCTCCCCGGCGTAATAATTCACGACATTGTTCTGGTTGACAAAACGGTTGGAAGCGTAGTTGCTTGCAAAATTATGACCATTGGTCACGACCTTTTCACCAGGGCCAAGGTTAAGTGCCACCCATCCGGCCGGTGAATTGGCAGATCCCGAAGAGATCGTGTACCATGACTGGTTATTGACATTATTGGCATAATATGAGTTGTCGCGCAGTTGCAGCGATGTATAGTTGTAGAAATAAGCATACAGGCCATAACTGTTCTGAATGTCAAAAATATTACCGATATATCTTACAACCGCATTATAGTACAACAGTCCGTAGATATATGAATAGTGATAGGAATATCCTGACAGGGCGCCATTGATCTTCACTGTATTCTGTATGATGTTGGCTTTCCAGCTACCGCTCTGGGCATTATACATATACCAGCCATACGTGCTGTAATATCCCACGTTATCCGCTATCAGGTTATGCTTTACTTCCCAATCATAGTTGTAATATCCATAGATGCCGTAGAAATATCCTACGTTGCCGCTGATAGCCTTGTTGTTTAAGATTTTATTCCTCTGGATGTCGTAGTTTCCATAGAAATAGCAGTACATGCTGTAATAGTAATAGTATGCCGACGTATTATTCTCGAACACATTGTCATAAATCTTGTATGTACCGTAATAGTAGTTGTACATATCATATGTGTAATAATATACGGAAGCATTATTCTTGAATACGTTACGCTGTATTTCGATCGGATAAGTAGCATTTGAGTACTGGGCATAGTAGTTGTACAGGCGGTAAGTATAATAGTAAGAACCTGAGTTGTTCTGGATCACGTTATCGTTGATTTCCTGCACGCCTGTTGCAAGTGTTGGGTAATAGTTAGCAATGCCATACCAGCGATAACCTCCGTCGCAATTCTGGATGGTGTTGCTGTTATACCTGTATGAATTATATGTATAATCGTTATAGAAACCATAGAAATAATAGCTGGATGAGGACCCTACAGGAACATCATCATCAGTAGCATTATTGCCTACCAGGTCGAAGAAATAGCTGTAATATGAATAACTGAGATACATATAGTTAGCTGCTTTCAGTTTGGTGATATAGTTGTTGCTTACAGAAAAACGGTAAGTGGCATTACCATAGTTATAGTAAAGGTAGAAAGCATATATTGTGCTGGGGGCGCTTGATGTGGTGGCGCCGTTAAATGGCCAGTCGTGAAGGTTGTTGCCGTCAATTTTGGTTGGACGCGATGCTGCATAGGAATAGTAGCTGTAAATACCGTACAGGGTTGAGCTGCTGTTATAGCTTGTGGCATTGGCTCTTGAAATATCGTTGTTCAGTATCTGGTTACCATTGCTGTAATAGTTACGGATACCCATGGAATAGAAATTCTGGATGGTATTGCCGGAAATCGTATTGTTCTGTGCGGTAGAAGAATACGTTGAATTACTTCCCTGGATAGCTATACCGAATGCGGGACCGGGACTGTTGGAGTTGGTGGTGCGCATCAGGTTGTTGGATATCGTATTGTAAGCACCATGGTTGGTACTGCTTGTAGTGGTTGAGGAAGTAGTGGATGTCGTGAACGTGATGTAAGCGCTTGAAGTGGTTGATGTAGTTGTCAGCGCAGAGAATTCAATCGTACAATTCTTGATGGTATTGTAGTCGGAGCTGTTCTGAAACCTTATGCCTCTCACGTTTGAGTTATTGTTGGTATTCCTGATGACCAGGCCGTCAATGGTGAGATAATCAATTCCATTCATCAATATGATAGCATCATTGAGTCCTGCCTGGAGAACCTTGCTGTTACCGTTAATGGTGATGGTATTGGTGGAAGACGCACCGGTTATGGCTGTGAAATCAAGCTGCGCAGTTTCGATCCTGTCTGTCATGACATTCAGGGTAACTGCTCCGCTGACTCCATTGGTCACAATGGCGCTCCTGAAGTCGGCCCAGGTCTTGAAATTGGTACCGCTGGTTGCTGCAGTCGAGTCCAGGGTGTACGTCCCGGACAACTGGGCGGATGCCGAACCGACCAATCCTGTAAACAGTACGGCAAATACTAGTCTAAGGATGTTTTTGATTTGGTAATTTTGTTCCATAATGCTATTGAATAATATTTTTCAACGAAATTAAGTAGTACATATACCATATAATGAAGTTTTCGATTATGGGCTTTTAGGGTTCGGAAAAGGGAGTATTTTTATAGATGAACGAAATTGCTTATTTTTGTATAAAAATGTGGAAAATTGGTTAAAAACACCCTGAATTGCTGATATTTATAGTTTTACAAATGGCTCATATCCGTTTCAACAGAAAAAATGTATATTTTTTTAGGCATGTTTAAACCGTTAAAAAGGTTCAAACATGTTGGAAAAAGGCGATAAAACATCAATATTTAAAAACAGGGCTGTAATTTCAAAATATTTAAAGCAAGACTCTATATTTGAAAGTTGATTTGACAGAATAAAAACTACTCCACAGGGTACTTCATATGGATTGTGGGATTGCACTTAATGGGGATAAACATGAGTAACCTGCCGTTACCCAAAAATGAAAAAGAGCGCCTGGAAGCGCTCATTAATTACAATATACTGGAGACAATGCCTGACTCCGAGTTGGAGAATATTACCCAACTGGCGTCATTCATCTGCCAGACCCCTATCGCGCTCATTTCCATAATTGATGGCAACAGGCAGTTTTTCAAGTCAAAAATCGGTCTTTCCATATATGAAACCCCTAAGAAGATAGACTTCTGCCAGCATGTGATCCAGGGCTACGATTACCTTGAAATCCAGGACGCCCTGCTCGATCCTGTCTATAACAGCAATCCTGTGGTGATCGGAGGACCCAATTTCAGGTTTTTCGGAGGTGTTCCCCTGACAACAAAAGAAGGATATAACATCGGTTCCCTATGCGTCATAGATCTCCTGAAAAGACGGCTCTCCAGAGAACAGAAGGACGCTTTGAAAATCCTTGGCAGGGAAGTCATAAACCAGATAGAGCTCAGGAAACAGAACAAGAACCTGCAATCGGAGATCAATCAGCTGATCCACGATAAAATCAACCAGACTGAAATAGACCTGGCTTCCTATAAGTTCGCACTCGACCAATCGGCGAAGGTAGCCATTACTGATCCCAACGGCATTATCAAGTTCGTGAACGACCGGTTCTGCAAAAGTTCGAAATACAGCAAGGAAGAACTGATCGGCCAGGAATTCCGCATCGTCAACTCCGGCTATCATTCCAAGGAATTCATGAAAGACCTTTGGGAAACCATTAAAAACGGCCGTGTGTGGAGGGGCGAAATCCAGAATATGGCCAAGGATGGCGACTACTACTGGGATGAAGTGAGCATTATTCCGTTCCTCGATAAAAGGGGAAGACCATACCAGTATGTGGCTATCATCCAGGATATTACGGAAAAAAAATCTTCCCAGGAACGGCTGATCCTTGAAACCACGCTTATTTCCATATTAAGCGAGAATGAAGACATCGAAACCACCATCAAAAGGATTTGCCAGCACGTATGTGATGAACTCGATTGGGAAGCCAGCGCGTTCTGGACATTCAACGAACCGCGCACAAGACTTGTCAACGCCCTTTTCTGCAATTTCGGAGGCCAGAAACTGGAATTATTCGAGCAGGCTACCAGGGCTTCACAATTTGCCATCGAGGAAGGCCTTCCCGGAACAGTCTGGAAAAACAAGGAGCCTTTGTGGATATTCGACCTCAACCTGGAATCGCGTTTCTCGCGCATACAGGCTGCTTTGCGGGCCGATCTGCGTTCTGCACTGGTTTTTCCGGTGATGTTCAATGGTGAGATCATTGCCGTAGTGGAATTCTTCAGTTCCAGGAATCTTAAACAGGATGTTAACATCATCCAGATGCTGGAAAGCTTCAGTTTGCAGATAGGTGCTTATATCGAACGAAAAAAAGCGGAAGTGGAATTGCTGAAAGCCAAGCGCCAGGCCGAAGCTTCGGTCATTTCCAAAGACCAGTTCCTGGCCAATATGAGCCACGAGATCAGGACGCCTATGAATGCCATTATAGGGTATACCGAGCTTCTTGTCGAAAGCGGCCTGAATGAAGAGCAGAAAGAATTTGCCGATTCCGTCAGGCATGCCGGTGTGAACCTCTTGCATGTCATTAATGACATACTCGATTTTTCAAAGATCGAATCGGGAACCCTCTCCATAGAATCGGAATCGGCAAATATCAGAAGCTTGCTGAACAATGTTTATAACCTTCTGAAGATAAGTGCCAGAAACAAGGGGCTGGAGTTCGGTTTCAGGATAGGGGAAGATCTTCCTGAAAATATTATCTGCGACCCTTTCCGCCTGAACCAGGTACTTACCAACCTGGTGGGGAATGCCATTAAATTTACAGAAAAAGGCAGTGTGATGGTATATGTAAAAAAAGTAACGGAACATTACAACAGGTGTGAAGTGCTTTTTTCCATCAAGGATACGGGTATAGGTATCCCGGATGACAAAAAAGAGGAGATTTTCGAGCGTTTCAGCCAGGTGAATAATGAGATCAACCGCAAATATGAAGGCACCGGCCTGGGACTCAGCATATCCAAAAGCCTTATTGAACTTATGGGAGGCAATCTCCAGTTGCGCTCCGAAGTTGGCGTTGGATCCGAATTCTTTTTTTACCTCTGTTTCGACCTGGCTTCCGGGGATACTGAAGCCCATGCCGACAAATACACAGAATATGGGGCGTATGATACCAATCCGGCTGTTCTGCTGATTGAGGATAACCAGTTAAACCAGATACTGGCAAAAAAAGTCCTTGAAAAACACGGTTTTCATGTCAGCATAGCTGAAAATGGCCTCTCCGGCATTGAAAGGATTAAGCAGGGAGGAATTGACCTGGTGTTAATGGACCTGCAGATGCCTGAGCTCGACGGTTACCAGGCCACAGCCATTATAAGGAAGGAACTAGGGTTGAATATTCCTATCATTGCCATGACGGCACATTCCATAGTGGGTGAAAAAGACAAATGCCTCAACGCCGGCATGAATGACTTTATTTCAAAGCCTTTCAAGCAGAACGAGCTCATCGGCAAGATATACCAGCACCTGCGCATACATCCTGACCTGGCAGGGCTTAACGCTGCTGAAGGAGACAGGGTGCCTGGCACCCCCTCGCTGAACCTCGATTATTTACACGCCCTGTCCGATGGCAATAAAGCGTTTGAAATGGACATGGTTGATATTTTTCTCAAACGCGTGCCCGAGGACATTTCTCTGCTTGAAGAAGCCTTTAAGGAAAATAATTATTTGAAAATTAGCGAATTATCTCATAAATTAAAATCCTCTATGGGTATTTTCAGCCGGCATGATCTTGAAGCCATGCTGATGAAATTCGATTCGTCCGCAAGACAAAATGTAGCAGATTTGGAAATATTGTATACATTTGCCCGGTTGAAATTGGAATTGTCGTCATTTTATCCCTTATTGCAGCAGTACCTGGACGATCTGAGATCAAGTTGAAAAGAAGGAATACGAGATGAAATGTATAATAATTGATGATAACGAGCTGGCCCTGAAAGCCACGGAACAATGTGTTTCAAAGGTAGAGCACCTGCAGCTCGCCCATACCTTCCAGGATTCCCTGAAGGCCCTTGCATGGCTTACATCCAACAGTGTCGACCTGATTTTTCTAGACATTGAAATGCCGGAGCTGAACGGCATGGAATTTATCCGGTCGCTGAAACAACCCCACCCGTTTATCATTCTTACCACTTCGCATACGGAACACGCCCTCGAAGCTTACGATTACAATGTGACCGACTACCTGGTAAAGCCTATTTTATTACCAAGGTTCATGAATGCAATCGCCAAAGTGAAGGACCTTTACGAAAAACAGAATATCCACCACAGCGATGAGGACACCATATTCATTAAAAAAAGCAACCTCATCGTGAGGGTCAACAAAAAAGACATACTCTGGATAGAAGGCCTTGGCGATTATGTAACCTTGAATACGGAAAAGGAAAAATTCATCGTTCATTCCACCATGCATGCCATAGAACAGAAATTCTCAACCAACGATTTTATCAGGGTGCACAGGTCGTTTATCATCCGGATAGACAAAATAAACAATATTGAGGATAACTGTATTTCCTACTTTGACAAGTTCATACCTATCGGCAAGACGTACAGGGAAAGCGTATATAAGAGACTGAATTTGTTATAAATTCAGAATTCAGGCTTAAAAAAATGCATTAAGATCCTGATGTCCTCTCTCCATTTCTAATATTTATCTCCACCAGTATTGTCATATGCAAATTATATATTTATTTGCCTTCTTTAATTTATAAGCAATGAAATTATTATCTTATGTCTTCATTATTTTTACCTTGATGAGTGGTTGCAAAGGTGGTTCAAAAGGCGACCCCAGTAAGGAAGAGCTCGAGGCGTTATTTGAACAAGAGTCAAACAATCAGAAACGGGCTTTGCTTGGCAATGGCAAGCATGTCTCAATAGAAGTAGTTTCTGATCCGGCAAAGTTCGAACCTATCAGAAAGGATATACTTTCCAGAATCGAAAAAAGGAATAAGGAAGAAAACCTTCAAATACCACCATTGGGTGAGCGTTACCTCAAAGGTGACAAAACCACCATACCTCTAATGGTTTCAAAATTGAAAAGTGGTGATGCAGAAGCCCGGCAAGAGATTTATTCTTCACTTAGAAATGGAGAAGATCATTTTGAAATGAAGGATCAGGAACTCATAAATGCTATCTACTCACGTCTTAATGACCCTTTGGACCAGGATGAGGTTATTCAGGTGGCAGGTTTTCATAAATTTCCCGGTCATATTGTAAAGTTTGAGGAGCTTCTCACATCAGGAAAAACAAAAGATCCTGACAGGCTCATATTCTGGCTGAGCTCGGAAGGCTCAAGCCAGAAGGGGTTCGACTATTTAAAGAAGCAGATACTGGAAGGAAATCCAGAAGAAAAAAAGCTTGCATCTTTGCTTAATTACCTCCGGTATTTTTCCAAAAGTAAAAATGCTTCCATCCGCAAAGGTTGTATTGATATCTGCATGGTGGTGTACTCAAAAAAGATGATACCGGCAGCTAAATTTGAAGAGATGAAAACGAGCATTTCTTCCGATAACGCGGCATCTCAATTCCTTGATATCCTGTTTGAATCAGGCGATGAGAGAACTGTTCCAATAGCCAAAGACATGTTTTCCCGGAACATTAACCGCTATTCCGCTATAAGAGCCCTGATCAGGCTTGAAGGAAACAAACATAAAAGTCTTCTTTTCGATCAGATGAACGACAAAGATCAGTTTCGTGATCTTCTGCCTTCAGTTGAAGAATTATATGTTCAAACAAAAGACAATATGCTGGCTAAAGAAATGCTTCTTAAATACGAAAAGCATAAACTATATGAACGCAATCTTGCAGGTAATGTAGCTGAGTGCCTGGTCAAACTTAACAATAAAGAATATCTTGATCATCCTGAAAAGGTATTGACTGACCCAAAACTGATAGAGTTGATCAAATCAGAAAGCATTATTATTTCAGGCAATGCCAGGTCAATGGCTGATGATCTTTTCGGCATGGGAGTGATTGACAGGAAATATGATGAACAAATGCTCAAGACACTTGAAAACAAACCACCACGGGAAGATGAATTTGATATATTTACCTCCTATAGGTATTATGTGTTGGAACATTCAGGAATTTACCTGATGTTCGATGCTGAAACCGGCATGTTACCCGTTGATTATGATAAAGTCCTGATGGACATGGCAAACAACAGCGGCGGCAAGTTGAATGATGTCCAGGTTTGGATGGATGTAACTGGCCCTGACGGCATGAGCATTGATAATTTTGAAGATCAACCCATTGATACAATAAAATATAAAATTACCCTTTTAGCTAACCAAAAGGCTTATATTGCTGAGCCTGAAGACATTGGCGACTGGTATGATGTGCAATTCCTGCTGGACCTTATGAATAAGGTAGCTGCGGATGCAGGACTCCAAGAAAGATATTCATTGTTAAATAATGGCGACCAGGTTGCCGTGATCATCTTTGGGCCCGAAGAAGCAGTAAAAAAACTTGCTGTGAAGTATAATCTTTGAGAAAGAAAAAATCACAGTTATACTGATTAACAGACATCTGTCCCCACAAACCCGGATCTCCTTTATCTTGTCTCCATCCTCAACTTTTGCTCCCTCCGTTTTCGTTAATCTACAAAATATAAACCTTTTCCGAAATAAGGGCCTCTGTAATCGAAAAATCATTTTCAATAATTTTCAGGCGCTTACTTTTGAATCAAATAAAATTTATATTGTTAAAGAATTGGAAACCGGCAATTACGGTTTCCAATTTTTTTTGTACCTACTTTGCCCGTACTTCATCCGGGATATACAAATCAAATGTTGCACCTGCCCCCAGCTTGCCATTGGCTAAGATGAAACCATTATGATTATCAACTATCCTTTTTATGATAGCCAGCCCTATTCCTGTACCGGTATACTCTTCCTTTCCATGAAGTTTCTTAAAGACTTCAAAAATATATTCGTTGAATTTCGGATCAAAGCCAATGCCATTATCTGCAACAGAAATGTGGCAATACACTTCATCTTCCCGGGCCAGCACTGCTGCCCTCCCACCTTTCTTTTGAATAAATGACCCGTTTTCCAGTTTGCTTTTGATCACAATTAAGGGTTTTCTTCCTTTCTTGCTGAATTTGATCGAATTCCCGATCAGGTTATATAACAACTGCCTGAATAAAAAGGGAATAACCTTTGCCTTTCCAAGTCCTGCTGAATCAATAATGACCTTTTTTTTGTCAATTATATCTTTCATCTCTGTTTGTACTTCCTCAAGAATGTCTTTTATAAGTACTTGCTGAAACCTCCCCTTTGTATTATTGATGCTTGCAAAAGCAAGTAAGTCGTTAATAAGCTGCTGCATAGCCGCGGCAGAAGCTTTCATTCGCTTGAGATGGTCCTTTCCGGTTTCGGATAAATTTGAATTTTCCTTATCCAGCAACCTGTCAGAAAATATCTGTATCTTTCTTAATGGTTCCTGCAGATCATGACTTGAGATATAGGCAAATGTTTCCAGCTCCTTGTTTTTTCCCAACAGCTCCATATTTTTCATGTACAATAGTTCATTCGCCTCACTTAGTTCAATAGTGCGTTCCAATACACTCTGTTCCAATTCTTCACCATGTTTCTCGTGCAGGGCCAGTACCTTGTTTTTTGCATTTACTTCTTCTGTAACCTCATATCCAAAGACCAATATGCCATTGATCATTTTATGTTCATCATAGATGGGTTGATAACTGAAATTAAAATATCTCAGGTCAGGTCTTGAATCCGTATCTCTCGCCAGCCTGACGGGTACTTCAATGCCAATAAAAGGTTTTCCGGTCAGATAAACCGTGTCAAGTATAATATCAATACCCTGTCCTGCAAGTTCAGGCATGACTTTGAGCATAGGCTTACCTTTTATCTTGCGGTTTCCCACCAATTGCTGATACTTATTGTTCACCATTTTATAAACATGGTCCGGCCCCGCAAGGGTAAATACAAAACCCGGAGCTGTCATCAGCAATGTTTCAACCATCATTGCCTGCACTTCCATTTTTTTGCGGGCCAGCACCTCCTCCGTTATTTCATCTGCAACCACCATGATTCCGGAAACCTCGTCATTCAACTCCTTTATTGGTTCAAATACGAACTTCACATATAAGGTTTCCTGCTTGTTCTGGCGTTGGATAGTCACAGGGAATTCTGAAGAGACAAAACGCTTTTTTGTAGCATATACCGTATCAAGCAGTTTTTCAAATCCCTGCTCCCGTATCTCCGGCACGCTCTCAAATATATGTTTACCCATGACCTGCGATGCATTTTTGCCCCAGAATTCGAGCATCCGTTCATTGGCAAGTTCCACAATATATTCTGCATCCCTGAAAATACAGATAGCTACCGGAGCCTTATCCACCATATTCCTGAACCTGTTTAACAATATCCTGTCTGTCTCCTGGTACTTTCTCTGGTCGGTGACGTCCTGTATGGTCAGCAGGATCAATTTTTCCTCATCATCCCTGTCGATCATTTCCCTTCCGTTCAGCAACAAGACACGTGTTCCTGTCAGTGTAAATACATTGCTGATCTCAAAATCCTTAAACCTGCTTTTTTCCTTTATGACAGCTTCAAGCAAATTCCTCAGGGCGGGAATGTCCCATTGCCTGTTATCGACCTCATAGATCAGCTTACCCTCCGTTTCCGTGCTTTTTATACCAAATGACTGGTAATATGCAAGATTAGCTGTTTTTATACGGAGGTGTTTATCCAGTACCAGCAAAGGTTCGCGAATTGTAGCTATGATGGCCTCCGCATAATCCCTTGAATCAGTGAGTTGCCTGTTTAACATGATCACCTCCTGGTTAACAACCGTCAGTTCCTCGTTGCTGCTTTGCAACTCCTCCTTGCTGGTCTCCAGCTCTTCATTCAGACTTTGCAACTCCTCACTCGTACTGAGCAATTCCTCATTATCGCCCTGCAGGTTCCTGTTTACCTGTTCCTGATCCTCAGTGATACTTCTCATATCTTCATAGGTCTGGGCAAGCTCCTGCTCCAATTCACCTATCCTGATATCTTTTGCATCCTTTGCTGGTTTTACCCCCTTGTTCATTGTTTCCTTAACGGAGTGCGAGGTGTCGTGAAACAGGATCAAATAATATACATCTGTAAGGTCAGGTAGTGGTATAACCTCTATTGATATCTTGTGAAATTTATCCTGGATCAGCAGGGAAATATCGTCCCTGGACATTTTTTTGCCTTCTTTTTTTGATTTATGTAAAAGATTGCGCAGCTCAAATGCCAGCTCTTTCCTTGCCATCTTCAGCAGGTTATGCGTCGGAATGCCCTGGGTCTGTGCCAGGTAATCAGCGGTATTCCCCCTGAAATGTACTATATCCATATCGCTGTTTACGATAACACCCGGAGGTGTATAACTGCCCAGTATGATATCATCAGCTGTCTTGCGGAAATCCTGCGTGATATTTCTCTTAAAATGGTCTGGCACCCGGGCCGGGCCGGATTCGCTCTTCTGGCTTGCAAAATGTATCAGCCTGTTTATGGTATCTTTTCTAGAGAATATTTTATTGTTTCTCTCCGTTACTGTGAAGATATCCGATTCAATGCCTATTGTCTCTGTCTTGCCGAGGAATAAAATCCCTTTTGGGTTAAGCGCATAATGGAATGTGCTTAACGCTTTTTTCTGAAGATAGGGTTGCATATAGATCATCACATTGCGGCAACTGATAAAATCCATTTTCCCCAGTGGCGGATCCCTTAAGAAATCATGAACTGCAAATACACACTTGTCCCTAATCTGCTTCGCAATCTGGTAGCTGCCATTGTTCTCTACAAAAAACTGCGACATATGTTTCGCGGATATGCTATTCACCTCATTTTTAGTATATATGCCTTTGCGGGCCTTAAATATGGCCGACTCGCTGATATCTGTCGCAAAGATCTGTATGCTGTCCCAGGCCTTGCCCAAAACCTCCTTGAAACAAATAGCAATCGAATATGCCTCTTCGCCTGTACTGCAACCTGCCACCCACACCCTGACAGAGTCATTTTCTTTTAATGCTTTAATAGCGGGAAACACTGTTTCACTTAAGTGATTAAAACTTTTAGTATCCCGAAAAAACCTGGTGACCGGTATTAAAAAATCCTGGAACAAATCATCCTGTTCCTGGATATTTTCTTTTAAATATTGCAGGTAACCGGCCATGTCAGGCACTTTACATAATGCCATCCGGCGTTGTACCCTCCTTTGTATGGTGGGTTGTTTATAATATGTAAAATCAGTGCCTTTTCGCGCGCGAATCACGGAGATCACCTGCCTGAGCATATCACTTTCCGGCGACGTGCTTTTTTGTTCATCCTTATCATTGACATATACTTTATGGCTGATCTCAAGAATTTTCAGGAGAATTTTTTCCGGGGGAAGTACATAATCTACCACACCCGCCTTTACTGCACTGGCCGGCATGCTTCCATATGCTGCCGATTCCTGATCCTGGGCGAATGTAATACCTCCGTATTCCTTGATCCTCCTCAGGCCTTCAGTTCCGTCTGAAGCTGTGCCGGATAACACCACCCCTATGGCATCTGCCATGTGGACCTTTGCAAGAGATGTAAAGAAAAGATCAATAGGCAGGTTGAATTTGCCTTTAGTGCCCTCCGGCCTGGGAGTCAGCTCCAACACTCCGTCATTGGCTTCCATCATTTTATTGCTTGGCAATACATATATATGATTTGGCTCTACTACGATATCATCCGAAATTTCAAGCACCGGGATATTTGCCACCTTTTGAAGCAACTCGGGTAACAAGCTCTCGTGATTGGGATCCAGGTGTTGTACAAGAACGAATGCCATTCCTGAATTTTGGGGGATAGCACTTAACAGTTTTTTAAAGGCTTCAAGTCCGCCTGCAGAAGCACCAATGCCCACAACGGGAAACTGATTGGCAGACCTGATAATCCTTGATGATTTCATGTGGGTAAATAATAATCCCTAAAACATCAGGCATACGGTAAGATGATAAAATAAAGGCTTCCGTAAAAAAACGATGATTTTAATCGACAGCAATGGCCGAGGGTTTAAGAATATGTAAATGTAACTGTTATATCCCGCTAAACAGGATATTCCTGGCAAAGTTATGAACACTCCTGTAACGCCTTGACAGCGACCTGGATAGACATTATGAATTAATCATAAATCCCATCCTAAATTGAACACTATCATCCCAATAGTAATAAAATCCTTGTTTTTGGTCCCGGCTTAATTCTTCATCAGCCTTAACTTCTCGGAATTCACAATGGTGATCGTACTGCCCTTGATCTCCAGTATACCCTCTTCCTTAAAATCGGTAAGTGTCCTGATAAGCGTTTCCGTTGCTGTGCCGGCAATGTGCGCAAGATCTTCCCTGCTGATTGGAAAACTGAAATGATCCTTGTTGTCTTCCTTCCCGTACCTGTCTTTTAACATCAGCAGGCTCTCGGACACCTTTTTCCTTACACTGTCGTATGCAATCTTTAACAATCTTTCCTCCTTCTCTTTTACCTCCTTGCTCAGCATTTTGATAAATGTGTTGGTGACATCCCTGTTCTTATACACCAGCTTATAAAAGTCTTCTTTCGGGATGAGCCGCACCAGTGAATCTTCCATGGCCACGGCTTCCTCATCATATATGTTGCTTTCAAAGAGTGAAACATAGCCAAAGAAATCCCCTTCCTTATAGAGTCCCGTTATAAGTTCCTTGTCCTGCTTGTTGTTTTTAAGCGTCTTTACCTTGCCTTTCTCAATGTAGTAAAGGAACATCGGCATATTTCCCTCCGGGTAAATGGTATCTTTTTTCCTGAACTGCCTTGTCTTGTAGTTCATGTCGATCCTGGATAGTTCATCCAGGGTTTTAACCTGCTTGATGAACTGGTCAAAACCATCCGGAGCATCCACAAAATTGTGGGCTGCCAGTCTGCTTGATTTTTTCAGTCGCGCATCCACTGCCGCCAGCAATTCTTCATCATCGAAGGGTTTGGTCAGATAATCGTCAGCTCCCAGATCCATTCCTTTTCTTATATCGGCGCGGTCTGCCTTTGCTGTTAAAAAAATGAAGGGAATATGATTGGTCTCCGGATCGCGGTTCAGCATCTGCAAAACACCAAACCCGTCGAGTTCGGGCATCATGATATCGCAGATGATCAGCTCCGGATTATTGAGCTGCACCTTTATCACGCCTTCCTTACCGTTACTTGCCGATTCCACTTTGTGTCCGGCAAGTGCAAGGATTTCAGAGGTGTTCTCCCTCATTTCATCATTGTCTTCTATTAGTAATATATTAGCCATAGTTGTTAAATAGGTATTTTAAGTGAAAATGTAGTACCCTTTTCAGGTTTGCTTTTAAAGCTTATCTCCCCTTCAAGAAGCTCCACATATTTTTTGACGATATTGAGTCCCAGGCCCGTACCCTGCATATTGCCGATATTATTGGCCCTGTAAAACCTGTTAAAGATATGAGGCTGGTCCTCAAGCGGTATGCCAATCCCCTGGTCGCGTATATCAATATGGAGTACGTATTCTATAATCCTTACCTTCACTTCAATCGTGGTATTCTCATTGGAGTATTTAATGGCGTTGCTGATGAGGTTGATCATTATGTTGCGCAGCACCTTGGGATCCACATACACATTTTCATCCTGTTTCGGGCCGTCGTAATTGATCCTTTGGCCTTCCTTGGCAATAGCCCTGATCTCCTCAATAATGCTAGTCATAAGCGCATTAATCAGAATGTTTTCGGGATGTTGCTTCACAACGCCTTCTTCAAGCTTGTCGAGCGACAGGAAATCATTCAGTATATCCGTCAGGTGATTCACCGAGTTTTTCACCCTTTCGATATGTTTGAGCATCTTTTCCTTGTCCAGGCTTTCCGCATATTTCCCTGTCAGGGTCACCGACGACATGATGGTGGCCAGCGGGGTCCTGAATTCGTGCGATGCGGTGCTGATAAAGCGCGATTTGAGATGATTGAGCGCCTTTTCCTTCTCAAGAGCCATATCCGTTTCCTTTTTAGCCTTGGTCAGTTTTCTTATCATTTCCGCAAGCTCAAGAGTCCTTTCTTCCACTTTCTGTTCGAGTTCCTGGTTCAGTCGCGACAATTTATAACTGGTCTTCTTCAGCTTTTCATTAGCCATTTTCAATTCATCATCTTTCTTTTTGCGCTCTGTTATATCCGTTATGAAGGCCACCGTGAGCAACTGCGAATTCGATTTGACACTGCTGAGGCCGATTTCCACCGGGAATTCCGTTCCATCCTTCCTTTTCGCCCACAGGTCGGTTCCCCTGGCCGCATATTTGAGGTAATCGTCAGGGAGTGAACTTTCGTCGGGGAGTAAACCCGGAGGCAGTAATTCTCTCATATCCAAGTCATTAATTTCTTTTTCCGTAAATCCAAACATCATTTGAGCCCGCGGATTTGAAAGTATGATCTTCCCTTTCCTGTCGCACACCACAATCCCTTCGGTAGCATCAGTGAACATGCCCTCGAGGATTTCGACGTGGTCCATCTTACTCATTGATATGTGCAAAACTAAATGATTGAAACTGATACTTTTTTATAAGGTAGAAATCGTGTAACGTTTAAATGTTTTAATGTAAATTCTGTAACTATGTAACCTTGAAAACAAATCATGTAATGTAAGTTCCCCCGAATTGTTTAATATTGTATTTAAAATCAAAAGGATAACGGTTTTAAACCTCCCATCCATCAGCCATGAGAAACGACAAACAGATTAACAAACTCTTTTTCGCTCTGATCATTATAATCCTGGGCGCCTTTATTTTTTATGGAACTGCGGAGTTTTTCCCCGCTTTTCTCGGTGCGGTGGTCTTTTATATCCTTTTTAAACGCCTCATGCTGTTCTTTGTCAAGAAGAAGAAGCTGAACAAGCCCTTCTCGGCGGCTCTCATTATCATACTCTCCTTTATGATCATTATCCTGCCCATCAGCATCCTGGTCGGGGTATTGTACGGAAAAGCGACAGAAATACTGGCCGACCCCTCGGCCATCACCAACGGCATAAAGAGCATTGAAAACCGCCTGACCACTTTACCTATACAAATGTC
Source organism: uncultured Bacteroidota bacterium (assembly GCA_937867025.1). Lineage (GTDB taxonomy): Bacteria > Bacteroidota > Bacteroidia > NS11-12g > UBA955 > JABMMZ01. The sequence goes on from CALMKH010000003.1 coordinate 17,028, forward strand.
GACGGAGGATATGGCGAAGAACATTCAGGAGTTTGCCGGAGATGCAGCCTCCATGATCTTCAGCTCAACCCTCCATATCCTCGCCAGCCTGGTGATGATGTACTTTTTTATGTATTTCATGCTGGTAAAGGCAAATTCCCTTGAAGCCGGCATTATTTATTTCGCTCCTTTCGACAGGCAAAAGATCATGCTGTTCGGAAGAGAGCTTGCCGTCCAGACCAAAAGCAATGCCATAGGGGTTCCGCTTATCGCACTGGCTCAGGGAATGGCTGCGTATCTTGAGTTTCGGATATGTGACATCCCTGAACCTGGTCTCTGGGCCATCCTCACAGGGTTTGCGTCTATCATACCCATTGTGGGCACTGCTGCTATCTGGGTACCAATTGCAGTTTACCTGTTCTTCTCGTCCCAAACCTGGCAGGGATTTTTTATCCTTGGTTATGGCATTGCAGTAATAGGAACGATCGACAATATAGTCAGGATGATTGTTTCCAAAAAAATCGGCGACGTCCACCCCATTGTCACAGTACTGGGAGTGATCCTGGGGCTTAAATTCTTTGGCCTTCCGGGACTTGTATTCGGACCTTTGCTCATCTCATACTTCCTGCTTTTCCTTAAACTTTACTATATCGAATATGATGTCAACCACATCCGCGAAAAAGCTGCGGCTACCGCCGATGTCAAACACAGCAGGTTCCAGGCTATCCTTATGGGACTTATCGATTATAAATACCGGCAAAACAATAAAAAAAGTGACAATCAGTCGAAAACCTGATTGCCGGACGTTGTCACAACCTTCACCCTGATGCGTCCCTGCTCGATAACAATACGTTTATCGTCGCTTTTCCTCACCCCTTCCTTATTGATATCAATGTGCCCCCAAACAGTTGAAAGGTTGAAGCTCAGGTCGTCTATCCGGTTTTTAAGGGTCATCCTGACATTACCGTAGGTGGCTGCCAGGTCCATTTTTTCGGTAATCTCCAGATTACTGCCCTTAATATCGCCCGAGGCCGATGATACTTTCAGGTCGCCTTTGCAATCGCTCAGGTTTGCATCGCCATACGCCAGCGACAATGACATATTGCCTTCACAGTTGCTGAGTTTTATATGTCCTGAAGAAGACTTGGCAGTGATATTGCCTTTGATCCCGGAAAAATCCTGGTTGCCGTACCACGACTTCACAATCAGGTCACCGCTTATTCCGCTGAGGACTGAATGTCCGGACCTGCATTCTATTTCAGTTGACGCACTGATCTTGTCAAGCCGTATATTGCCATAATTGCTCGTTATGTGGCATTGTGCCCCGGCCATGTCAGAGATTTCTATATTGCCCGACAAGCTGACGATGCGAATATCACCCTTCAGTTTCCTGATATCGATATCCCCGTAGTTGCATACCACTGACAGGCCTCCGGTATGATTCTCCGCTTTTACATTCCCCGATGCACTTTGTACTTTCAAAAGACCTGTTACATCCGTAAAGTTCTGATTCCCGTAGCCCGTACCCGCGACAATATCACCTTCTGCCTTCTGGACGGAAATATTGCCTGATGCCGCCTGCAAAGTCATCGGCACTTTTATATCTGTCATGTGTATATCACCATAGCTGGTTTGCGCCTCACACACCTTGCCCCTCAGTCCTTTCGCCCGGATATTGCCGCTGGAATTGTGAAGCACCATATCCGTCCCCTCGGGCACCACAAAATTGAGGAAGCCGTCATAGTTGACAACTCCCGCAAACAATGTATTTTTCCCGCCCTTGTTTTCAATCCACACTTTCAGGATATCATCTTTACGCTCGTAAAAAAATCCAAAGTCCGCCTTTTTGCTGTAAATACCTTTCATCTCCGTTTTGAGCTGTCCTTTCACCGTGACTGTTTCAGTATTTGTGGCTTCTACGGTAACGTCACACAGCATGGCGTGTACTTCCAGTCTTTTTACACCTTTAAAGAGGGTGTCGATACTTACTGCGTCGCCATTTTCCGTACGGTTCATAATCCTGTTGCCCATGTTTTTCCGGATAGGCTCGACAGGCGGCAATGCTTCAAATGGCTTGACAGGACTGTGTTTTTTCATGCCCAGGGGTTCGGGACTGGCTATCTCATCCGCAGGATACGCTCCTGCAAAGGCATGTTTTCCTGTGTCTTTTACGGTATCTGATGGTACGTCCGCAACCGCGGTGTCGGCAATTGCCAGTTCAGTGGCATGCCGCGCCGGTAACGCTTGTTGCGCGGAATGTTTCGCCGGCCTATATCCCTCAATAGCGATATAGGTGACAGCCGAGGCCACGCCAATACCCGTGAACATCCATTTAAGGCCCGTCCTGGCTGCGAATTTCGCGCCCAGCTTGCTTACAAGCTTTTGTTCCATATGCAGGGGCGGTATTATTGCCGGTTCTCCTGCAAATACTATCCGTGCTTCCATAGTGATTAATTGTTCATTCAAAACCTGGTCATCCAGCACAACCATGTTGAGCAGTTCCCTGATCTCCGCGTCCGATATCAATTCATTATATTTGCTCATTGATCCTGTCTGTTAGTTTCTTTTTTAACCTCTGATAATATACCTTTAATTGTTCTTCCGGTTTCTCCACATAGGCAGCTATTTCGCTGTACGGCCTGCCATCGCTGCGCATCAGTAAAAGTATGCGCTGCCAGTCTTCCATTCCGTCCAGTTCCTCCCGCAACAGCTTCATTTTCACACTCTGCCCCTCTTCGTTCATGTCGTCTCCCTTGTCTTTCAGCAAGTCTATATCCAGGCTGTTGTCCCTTGATTCCCGGGCATGCTTTTTCGTATCCCGGTAATGGTTCCGCAGGTAATTGATAAACACTCTGAACACAAACGAGGCAAATTTTTCTTCCGACTCAAACGTATATTTCCTGTAAGTGTCTATAACCTTATAAAGTGTTTTGTATACAAGGTCCCAGGCTTCATCTTCATTGAGCTGCCAGGTCCTTGCAGCATAACTGTACAGCTTTCTGCCGTAACGGTTATACAATTCCGCGATCAGGTCGTTCCTGTCCAGGTTGCTTAGCATATATGTTTCACGGGTGGCGTTATTCACGGTATATTCCCTGGCAGTTCTTTTCCATAAAAACACGGACCGGTAACACGCCCGACGGACTGCTGCTATTTTCCGGCCGCCCTCACGATGTCCCTGACCTCAAGAACAGGGCGTTCATACCCGTTCTTTGCCACATGGATCATGGCTTTTCCGAGTTCAGAAAGTGTGGAGACAAACCAGGGAAACACCATTCTCATAAATGGGTACATCCAGGTGAAATACCTGTAAAGTTTCAGCGTATTCTTCAAGCCCGGAGTAGGATGCATATAACCGGGCCTGAACATGAATGCACGTCCCGGAAACATCTGCAAGAGGCGGTTTTCGGTCATACCCTTTACCCTGGCCCACATACTCCGGCCCTTTTCCGTGCTGTCGGTTCCAGAACCGGAAACATAGCAGAATATAATGTGCGGATCCTGTTTTTGCAGGACCCCGGCCATTGTCATTGTAAGATCGTATGTGAGTCTTTTATAGGCTTCCTCCTTCAAACCGATGGAAGAGACCCCCAGACAGAAGAAACAGGCGTCATATCCGGCCAATGCACCCGCAACAGGCGAAAGGTCAAAAAAATCCTCGTGCATGATCTCCGAAATTTTAGGATGACTGACTCCGCTTGGTTTTCGCCCTATCACCAGGATATGATCTATTGCATTGTCATTCAGGCATTCATGAAGAACGCCCTCACCTACCATACCGGTGGCTCCTGTAAGTATTACACGCAGTCCCATAGCGCTGCAATATAACACATTTATAATTATGGGGTTCTGTTTAGGGCGCCTGCCGGGCTGTCACTACTCGCTCTTTTCCGGCGACCGCCTGGAAAAGGAGCTCAGACACGCCGTTCCATCCCTGGCGCTTCCGCTGAAGCTACTGTGGCACGCGGACAGCGACACGCGGGGATAATCATGACCGTTCGTATAAACGTCAATGACTGGTAGCTTTGGCGGCCGATTCCTGCTCCGAGATCACCACCACCGGCGATTGACTGAACTTCAGCGCATGTTTGGAGAACCTTTTATGGAACATGTTCTGCCAGATATTATAATGATGTGCGTAAACCACCAGCAGGTCGGGGTTTATTTTCCTGACAGCTTTCTCAAATTCCGTTTCCTTGTCGAGCCCCTGGACCTGTTGAAGATCGGTGGAATGGTTCGGGAACAATTTCTTGAGCCCTGACTTGAATGCGGGCAGGTTTCGTTCGACATCGGCATCGTAATGGGTCACATTCAGTGCAATGATATTGGTTTTTTCGGCCGGAAGCAGCTCTTTCAGGACCGACAGGTGCTGTGTTTCCGGAGTCTTTCCATCCCATGCATAGGCTATTGTGTTAAGCTTCAGTGACTTGTAATTCAAAGGCACTACCAGCATAGGGCATCTCAGTTTGCCGATCAGGGTGGTGCAAATGTCCCCGAAAATAACCCTGTCAAGGCCGGTTCTTTTTTTGACCCCTACAACAGCCAGCCAGGGCTGCAATTCCGCCACCTTATCGGTGATGGCCGGAACAAGAAAACCGAAATCCACCTCAAAGGCGATATGAACCCCCGGAAACTTTTTCTTAAGATAGGTTATCCCCCTCCTCATAAGGGCTGAGCTCTTCTTTATGTCCTGTTCGGGCGAATACACGTAAACACTTTCATTATCGGTCAGTGCAGAGGTGGAAACGACGTGATAAATATATAGCTTCGAACCGGTTTTTTTTGCTATACCGGCAGCAATCTCAAGGGCGTTTCTCGACGCGGGGCTGAAATCGTGAGCTGCAAATACGGTTTTGATCAATCTCATTGTCTTTATACTTTGAATACTACAAATTTATCATATTGAAAGGTAGGAATTTATGACCTAGGACAGTTTTGCGCGCTGATTTCAATCATTTTTTATACAGGAGATTATATCTATCGATTAAGGGTTTTGGGGCAAAATAGGAAAACGGTTTGTAAATGGCATTGTTTCTATGTAAATTTGTGCCACACATTACCGCGGTTAAAAATTCATTATGGAAATCAACCTAGAAGACGTTTTTCAGCAGAAAATTGATGATGAAATCAAGATAGAGCCCCGCGACTGGATGCCGGAAAAATACCGGAAGACCCTGTTGCGCCAGATTTCACAGCACGCCCATAGTGAAATTGTGGGCATGCTGCCTGAAGGCAACTGGATAACGCGCGCTCCCAACCTGAGGCGCAAGGTGGCACTCCTGGCTAAAGTCCAGGATGAAGCCGGTCATGGCCTGTACCTGTATTCTGCTGCTGAAACACTGGGTATGAGCCGCGACGAAATGCTGGACGAGCTTCATAGCGGCAAGGCCAAGTACAGCAGCATTTTCAACTATCCTACCATTACCTGGGCCGATATGGGCGCCATAGGCTGGCTGGTTGACGGAGCCGCCATCATGAACCAGGTTCCGCTTTGCCGCACCAGCTACGGACCTTACGCAAGGGCCATGGTCAGGGTGTGCAAGGAGGAAAGTTTTCACCAGAGACAGGGTTATGAAATCATGCTGACATTGTGTACCAGGGGAACCCCTGAACAAAAGGCCATGGCACAGGATGCGCTCAACCGCTGGTGGTGGCCCAGTATAATGATGTTCGGCCCGAATGATGACAACTCTCCGAACAGTGCTCAAAGCATGAAATGGAAGATCAAGCGTTTCAGCAATGACGAGCTGCGGCAGAAATTCATAGACATTACCGTTCCCCAGGCAGAATTGCTGGGACTCACCATACCCGACAAAGACCTGAAATGGAATGAAGCGCGCGGTCATTACGACTTCGGCCCCATCAACTGGGAGGAATTCTACCAGGTGGTAGCAGGAAACGGCCCCTGCAACAAGCAAAGGCTCAAGGCCAGGGTAGACGCCTGGAACAAGGGCGAGTGGGTTAGAGAAGCCGCCGTGGCTTTCGCGGAGAAAAGAGCCAGGAAAGAAAGCGGTAATATCGAAGCAGCGTAAACTATTATGAACAATAAAGAATGGCCTCTCTGGGAGGTCTTTATAAGGGCTAAGCAAGGACTTAACCACAAGCATGTCGGAAGCCTTCATGCCGTTGATGCACAAATGGCTGTTGAAAATGCCAGGGATGTTTATACAAGACGCATGGAAGGCGTCAGTATCTGGGTGGTTGAAAGCAAATACATTCACGCCAACGAGCCTTCTGAGCAGGAAGCCTTGTTCGAACCTGCAAATGACAAAATATACAGGCACCCTACTTTCTACGTATTGCCTGAAGAATTAAACCACATGTAATGACGGACAGGGAATTACTTTACAATTACACCCTGCACCTGGCCGATAACAGCATGATCCTGGGACAGCGATGCTCGGAATGGTGCGGTCATGGCCCTATTCTTGAACAGGATATCGCCATCACCAATATTGCTCTCGACCTGATCGGCGAAGCCAGGAGCCTGTACCAGTTTGCCGCTGAAACAAAAGGCGGAAACGCCACGGAAGACACCGTTGCGTTCCTCAGGGATGTGCTGGAATACAAGAACCTGCTGCTGGTCGAACAGCCTAATACCGATTGGGCTTACACCATTACACGGCAATTCTTTTACGATGTGTTCCACTTTAACCTTCATACAGCTTTGGCTAATAGCAGCGAAACCAGGTTAAGGGAAATAGCGGCCAAGACGATCAAAGAAACAACCTACCACCTCAAATGGAGCAGCGAATGGATGATACGCCTTGGGGACGGTACGGAGATAAGTCACAATAAAATGCAGGAAGCTGTGAATGACCTGTGGGACTTCACTGGCGAACTCTTCATGCCTTCCGCTGTTGAAACCCTCGCCTTCGAAAAAGGCATAGGTGCCGATCTCTCCGTCCTCCAGTCAGCATGGCATTCCAAGGTGAATGAGATACTGGAGGCAGCCACACTCTCCATTCCTGCCACCACTTACAGGCAGAACGGCGGAAAGGACGGCATACACTCCGAACATCTCGGATATATCCTTGCAGAAATGCAGTTCCTCCAAAGGGCTTATCCTGG
>CALMKH010000004.1 GCA_937867025.1 uncultured Bacteroidota bacterium
ATCGAAGAATTGTTGTCGAAACTGAACTCAGAGTTCAGGCAGCTTCCTGATACTTTGGTAAAGCTGGCAACCGGTTTGGCGAACTGGTAAACGATCTTGGAAACTGTATTGGAGCATCCGTCTGCTGTGGCAGTAAGGGTTACCTGGTAACCGCCCGGAGTACCGTATGATTTGTTGATCGGAGTAGAAGAAGTGGTTGTGTTGACCGGAGAACCGTCACCGTAATCCCAGGTATAGGTTGGAACGCCTGATCCGCCGTACACTGTACCATTAGTAAGTTTAACCGGGGTACCGATACAGGAGTTTGTGTTAAGGATAGTTGCAGTTGGAACCTCAGTTATGTTCACATTGAAAGTCTTGCTTGTAGTGAACGGATATGGGTTCGTTGTGGTTTTCAATACAACGGTATAAGTGCCGAAGGCCGCATATTTGTGAACCGGGCTAGCTTCGTTGGATATAGGAGAACCATCACCGAAATCCCACTCATAGTCAATTGAACCGCTGGAAACGGTTGACATGCTCTCAAAGTAAATCTCGGTTTTTTCACACAGAACTGTTGGCAGTTTTGCATCAGGCACTGCTTTAGGAGCGATGAACACTTTACGTTTATATATGGTATCGCAACCGGTTACAAGGTCGGTTATCTTGATAGACACTTCAATGGTACTGTCTTCCCAGGCTTTAGGAGCATCAACAGTTATTTTCAATCCGCTGCTGAATACCCTTGAAACGGTAGAGCCTGCAGGATAGCCATTTACTGTCTTGGCATCCACGGTAGATACCCACTTGTTGCCTCCGCCCTGGCCGAGGTAATCGCTATTGGAGTATGGCAATGTAGTTGGATTGCTCAGGTTATAAACCAGGTCTTCATCCGGGAAGGTGATATCAGGTTTTCCGGTTGTAAGATACTGGGCGGCAGGAGAGGACAAAGTTGAATTATGAGACAGTGTAGCGCCACCCGGAGCTTTTAATACGCTGAAGTTGAAAGTCATCGTATCGTTGCCCGGTAGGTCATCGGCATCCAGGAGGAAGAATTTAACATTATGGGTACCTGACTGGCTGAACTGAATAGGAGCGAAGGTAACAGAACCGGTGCCGCTTACCGGAATGGATGCGGTCAGTTTTGCAGTGGCCCTTATAACCCCGTTGTCAGACATCGCAACTATAAAGCCTGTTACAGGCTCAAGGAAGTTGTTCTGGAAAGTAACGGTCGGAGTGATAAAGTTACCTGCGCACATTGGGTTGCTTGGAGCAAATGTATTGGCTGTCTGAGCGATATCAAGGAAGCCTTCAACCGCACCACGGTCAGATTTAGCAGGATTTCTTGGAGCGCCCCAGACATCTTTAGGATTAGATGCAAGAGTAGGCACGTTGTTTTGATTCAGGAAGCGGTTTGAGGCAAAGTTGCCTGCAAAATTGTGTCCTGTTGTCATATTGGTTTCGTTTGGACCGGCAGGGTTTGCAGCATTGTACCATCCGGCGAAGTTACCGAAAGTAGTTGAACCATTATACCAGGTTTGTGAACCCAGATTGTTGGTGTAGTAGCTGTTCCTGTCCCAAACCCATTGTGAAAGGCCTGACTGTGAATATGCATACGTCATGTACGCATACTTGTTGTCCACCTGAACGATATTGCCCACTATGGACGCTTTCTGGTGATAATACAGGTACATGTAAAGCGGGTAAGCATAGTGAGAAGAATATGAAGACTGGTTTCCATCAATTTTAATGGTATTCTGGTACACCAGTGCATTGTTGTTGGAACCAGAAGCAAATGAGTAGCAATAAATGCCATATGTTCCGTAGTAGCCGGCATTATCATATATAAGGTTGCTGCTAACGTCGCAAACGTAGTTATAGTAATCGTATATGCCATACACATAACCAACGCTGTTGCTCACGTTTTTGTTACGGCGGATGATGTTCCTCTGGATCTTGTTGCCCTGGCTGTACCACTGAGCAGAAATCGCATACAGGTAGTAGTAATATGTCTGCTGGTTGTCTTCAACAATGTTATCCATGATTTCAGCGGTACCGTAATAAGCGCTGTAGATGCAATACATGTAAAAATAGTCGGAAGAATTGCCCTTGACCAGGTTTCTTTTGATGTGAACCGGGTTGCTTGCATTGGAGTACTGCGCGTAATAATTATAAATATGATACGTGTAGTAATATGATTTAACGTTATTCTGGATTACGTTGTCATTGATTTCCATGACACCGCTCGCAAAGGTCGGAAAAGCATTGTATATGCCGTACCAGTAGTAACCACCGTCGCAATTCTGAATGGTGTTGAAATTATAGCGGAAAGAGTGGTAGCTGTTATAGTTATAAAACCCATAGAACATCGCTGAACCTGAAGTGTTAACCGGCACATCGCAATTGGTTGCGGTGTTGCCGATCATATCGATGTAATGGTTGTAGTAGTTCTGGGCAAGATACATGTAAGCGCTGCCGGCGATATCTTTCATGGTATTGTTGCTTATAGAGAACCTATAGGAAGAATTACCATAATTGTACTGGCTGTAAACGATGTATACGTATCCTGGAGCCGATGAAACGGTACCGCCGCTGAACGGCCAGTCGTGGAAATTGTTTCCATCGATTTTAATCTGGCGGGAAGTAGCGTAGGCATAACCGGAATAAACGCCGAACAGGTTGGTATAACAGTTGTTTGAAGTGGCGTTTGCCCTTGAAATATCATTGCCGGTAACCTGGTTTCCATTCGTGTAATACATGTACACAGCCATGTAATAGAAGTTCTGGATGATGTTGTTGCTCAGGGTGTTGTTCTGAGCGGTGGAAGTGTAGGTACTGCTGCTTCCGTTCATCGTTACGCCATAAGAAGGACCAGGGCTGTTGGAGTTGGTTGTGCGCATGGTGTTCTTATCGATCACGTTGTTCATTCCCGGATTGGTTGAGCCTGTGCTGGTAGGAGACGTGGCAGAGGCAGAGAATGAAATGTAAGCGCCGCCTGAAGTAGTGGCGGCAGTAAGGGCGGTAAACTCGATAATGCTGTTCTTGATGGTGTTATTATCCGATTCATTGTAAAACCTCAGGCCTGTAGCATACTGACTGGTTGTGGTGTTCCTTACCACAAGGTTGTCAATGGTGAAGTAATCTGCACCTGAGAAAAGTATGACAGCGTCAGCAACATCAATGGAAAGAACCCTGCCGTTACCTTTAATAGTCACAGTGTTGGTGGAAGAGGTACCGGTAATGGCGGGGAAATCGATTTGTGCTGTTTCGGTAATGTCTGTCATGACATCTACTGTCACGGCCCCGTTAACCCCGTTTGTTGTGATTGCCGTGCGGAAGTCCGCCCAGTTGGCAAAGTTTGTTCCTCCGGTGGCCGAGCCGTTGTCAATGGTATAACTACCACTTAACTGGGCTGATGCCGAACTTGCAATTCCGGCAATGATCACTGTGAACAGCAGCCGGAGAAGTTTGGTTGGTTTGTAAATTTTTCTCATAAAAATAAAATTATATATTGTTTTGTTGTTATTTTAACTCTTCAAATATAGATACGAATTTCTAATCGCCAAATTATTTTGCCAATGCACACAGCTGTTTTGATAATTAAAAATTAATGTAGAATGAATACAGTTGCTTTTTTATTTAATTTTAATGGTTTGCCATAAAGTTTAAAATACTCTTTATTCAGATTTTTTAAGGCTGATCTGCTTATGGCATTGCTTATAATAACTTGATTTTTATTGCATTGTAACATCCCTGTATTCGGGCTGTCAATTGTTTTAATCAGCATGAAACAGCGTTTTCGTGTGTTTTTGATACAGGAATGTTGAATTGTCATAATATTGTCAAAAAATTGAAATCCAATCCCTTTCTTTATCCTGATATTTGTGGAAACGAAACTTTTTTCCATATTGAGCTTTTTGGTTTCCGAAACGCCTTTACTTAAAAGATAAGGACTGATATGATAAGCAAACAATGAAGGATCATTGAAGAAACCGCTGTCCGCAAGGATGTAAGCTTTCCGGCCTTCTATGCACGAAAACACATCGTGCCCTTTTATACTGTGAATGACAAAGATCTTTTGCCTGGCCGCTTTATGGCAGGCAGATGCAGTCAATGCGGAGAATGAGAATACGCATGTAAGCATCAAAAACAATATCCATTTTTTTCCGGAAGAAAAGAAAGTGATCAGGCAGATGACGGCTGCGTATAGTAGTGTTACCTGCACCACGTCTATATAAAACCCTTCCGAAAGTGCATAGGGAAGTGAATCGATCTCTGTTACCAGGTAGTTGTTAAACCGTATCGCATATAAAAGCCCTTTGCCGGCCAGCACTGCGGCAGGTGTTATCCAGCTGAGGGCCAGAAGTATGATTAATCCGAAGAGTATAAAGGATGTAAGCGGGATGATCAGCATGTTGGAGATGAGAAAATAATTGGGAAACTGATGGAAGTAAAACAGGCTTACAGGAAAGGTCAGGACTTGGGCAGCCAATGATACTGTGAGCAGTTCCCAGGCATATTTGACAGGCCTGTTCGGCGGTGCGTATAGCCTGCCAAGCTTTGGTTGCAGCCATATGATTCCCAGAACTGCAAGGTATGACAGTTGAAAACCGACATCAAAAATGTAAAACGGATTGTATAGGAGCAGTATAAATGCCGAAGCGAAAAGGGTATTGTAAATATTGGCCTTGTAGTGTAATGTTTTTCCCAATGACATGATGCTGAACATGACGGTTGCCCGCAGCACGGAAGACGATAATCCTGTCATAAACGCATAAAACCAGATTCCTGTCAGCAGCAATGTAAACTGGAGCCATCTGCCATGTTTCTTTTTTTCCAGGGGGCGGGTTAGGAATCCGATTAAAAGAAAAATCAGTCCTGCGTGCATGCCGCTGACTGCCAGCACGTGCAGGGTTCCTGTTCGCGAAAATGCCTGGGTGATGGCCGGGTCGAGATCATCTTTATAGCCCAGCAGTAAGGCTTCGGCTACTCCTTTTTCACCGGGGGAAGGGATATGCCTGCTGATCACGGAAAGACAATGATCCCTGAAACGCAGCGCCTCGCTGTAAATCGAATGTTCTGTTGAAGATGATTTAATGATGCATTGAGAATCGGAAAAAAGCTGGTGCCTGATGTTCCTGAATGCTAGGTAACGGCTGTAATTGAACTCTTCGGGGTTGGCGGGACCGCTTATAACGGATGCGCCGGCTTTCATATAGTACGTCTGTCCCACTTCAGGTTTGGACGTTATATGCTTCTTGTTGAAATACACAAGGACGAAACCGTATGAAGGATGGATATTCCCTGCGGTGTCGGATACGGCAGTCACCCTGGCGTAACACCTGTAGAATTTCTTTTTTTCGACAACTGCATCATCTACGGTTATGCTGTAAGATGTCCCGTGTTTTATACTGAAAAAATGCCCCGGTGTTTTTGTGTCATCAAAGGCCAGGGATCTGATATAGCCAAGGCACAGAAAAACAATACTAATAAAAAGTCCCTGGAAAAGCCTTACCCTGTAATGTGCCGTCGCACTGAAAATATAACGTGCAAAAAGCGACAGGAAGCATGTTATGCTAAAGAGGATAATTGCCGGTGCTGTTCCAGCATCGAACCAATAACATATACAAATACCAATGGTATATGGTATCAGTACCCTTGCAAAGGGCACCTTATGCCAACTGAACATTGATCAGAGGAAACGACGTTTAACCAGGCTGAAAAATTCGGCGGCCAGCATGTCATTATCGCTCCAGTTATACGGTCCGATAATGTGTGTTTCAAGGAAGGAGGAGGCTTCTTCGTAAGAGGAAAATTGCTGTATGGACTGGATGCACGACTTATAGGCATCTGAATTGCCGTCAAAAAGATCGTTGATGAATTCGAATTTCTTGCCTATCGAAATAGCCTTTACAAGATCCTTGATAGGCATTTCCTTTGATTTTTCAGAGATGTTCAGAACCGGTTGTTTGTTCTTCGAAAGTTTTGCATTAAGTGACACATCCTCTTCTTCTATCTCTACCGGCTTGCTTTTAGACTGCTGATGGGGCGGAACGGGTTCAGGTTTTTTGGTGACAGCCGGTTCTACAGGCGGACTTAGCGGTTCATGCCTGACCTGCTGTGCGGCCGGTTCTGTTTTTTTTTCCTCCCTGACAACTGGCTCTTCTGTCTTTACCGGCTGTTCAATGGGGATGGCCTTTGCTTCGGGAGTTGTTAAAACAGGAGCCTCTGCAGATTGTGTTTTTGAATCGAGCTTGGCAGCCTGCTGGTATATATTAATCGAGTTTTGCTGGAGCAACGCCCTGTAAAAATCTATATTATGTCCTTTCTCCACTTCTCTTAAAGCATTTCCGATCACAAGGTTCAATTCTTGTATCTGCTTTAATATTTCACTGTTACTCATACCTCTGCTCAATTAACGCAAGCAATATTAATAATATTATATGAGTGTCGCGGAAATAATTTCAAAAATTTTTTAACATTGATATTTCGCAGATTTTTTTTGTTCAAATTTGCGACAGGAAAAAGATGGCAATGCAGGGAAAATTGACAGTGTATTACGGATGCATGTTTGCAGGCAAAACGTCTGCACTTATAGAATATATAAGCAAGGCGGGATTGAGGAGGAATGAGTTCCTGGTACTTAAGCCGGCGGTGGATATACGTTCAGGCAACCGTACCATTACCACGCATGACGGCAAATCGCATGAATGTGTTATTGTTGAGCAGGATACCGACCTGAATGAGCTCATCACCCCGTTTATACGTATGATTGCCATTGATGAGGCGCAGTTTTTTGACAAGGTGTTTTTCAGCGAGGTTAAACGGTTTCTTGCAAAAGGTATCCATGTGGTCGCAGCAGGTCTGGATAAGGATTACCTTGGCAGGCCCTTTGGACTTATGCCTATGCTGCAGACGATCGCCACGGAAAAAAACCATCTGAAGGCCGTTTGCAACCATTGCGGGAAGGATGCTGAATACACTTACAGGAAAGTGGATAATAAGGTGCTGGTGCTTATTGGAAATGCCAATCATTATGAGGCAAGGTGCGAAAGCTGTTATGGCAGGGAGGACTGATTCGCAAGGTTTGGCAATGGATCACTGAAAATCGGGCAGCCCGCACAATGTTTGTCAGGATGGAATATTAATCCAGGGCAACCACGGATTTGACTTCGGGAAGGATTCTTTTAATCGCCTCCTCGATTCCCGCCTTCATAGTCATATGACTCATGGAACAACCGCTGCAGGCGCCAAGAAGTTTGAGCGTCACGACATTATTTTCATCGATGTTTACCAATTCCACATTCCCTCCATCCATTTTCAGAAAAGGACGTACGGAATTCAGGGCATCTTCGATTTTTTGTTCTTTTTCGTTCATATCTGCTGACGCGAATTGTTGATAGCTAATTGCCTTACCAAACGGCCCGCAATTTCCGCAAAAAAATTCACATTTTTATCATTTAATATTTTTCCGGAATCTCCGTCTGAAACTATGGCCGGTTCGATGGGTAAAGTGCCTAAAAGAGTGGTATTAAACTGTGTAGCAAGGGATTCGGCTCCTCCTGAACCAAAAATGGAATACCGCTTTCCCGGTTGATCGGCTGGTTCGAAAAACGACATATTTTCAACAATACCCAGAATAGGAACGTTCACCGCAGGCATGCTGAACATGGCGCAGGCCCTTATGGCGTCGGCGACAGCCAGTTTTTGCGGGGTGGTAACGATAACAGCCCCGGTAACCGGTATCTGCTGCACCAGTGTGAGCTGCACATCTCCTGTGCCCGGTGGCAGGTCGACAATCAGGTAATCAAGTTCGCCCCAGTTTACGCCGTTGATGAACTGTTTAAGAGCGGAGGATACCATAGGCCCCCGCCATACTATGGCTTCGTTGGGCTTGGATAAAAAGCCTATGGAGAATACCTTTATATCACCGGCCATCACGGGTTTCATAAGCTCCTTACCGTCAACTACTTCCATTTCCACAATGGCATCTTTAAGTCCGAACAATATGGGAATGGATGGCCCGTAAATATCTGCATCCATCAGTCCTACACGCGCTCCGGCATTTGCAAGCGCAGAGGCGATCCCTGCGGAAACCGTTGATTTTCCGACGCCGCCCTTGCCGCTCCCTACGGCGATGATATTCTTTACAGCCGGTAAGACTGCGGTTGTTTTCTTATTGGCGGAAACTCTCGAGCTCATCCGTATGTCTGCTTGTATATCGGGGCTTATAAAATGCGCTATTGCATTCCTGCAGGCGTTTTCTATAAAATCTTTCAGGGGGCATGCAGGCGTTGTCAGATAAACGGTAAATGACAGCTTATGGCCATTGATCTCAATATCCTCTATCATGCCGAGAGTCACCAGGTCTTTATGAAGGTCCGGATCATCCACATGCCTCAGGGCATTCAGCACATCTTCTTTTGTTACACTCATGGTTTTGGTTTGAATATATTGGCAATGCGTTTAAAAAATCGTTTTTCAAATTCAAGGAAGAATCTGAATTGCCCGAAGATAAACCCATAGCCCAGGAGCAGCAAATTGTAAATCGGAAAGACACCTATGTAGAATAATATCCTGTAAGGGGTGCTGGTTTCCGAATTAATCCCCAGCAGATGCTTGATCGGTATGATGGAAGACCCCGTACAGGTAAAAACGATTAATATCAGGATAACCTGGGTAGCTGATTTTACCTGCCAGCGCTTTTTAAGTTTATCTACAAAGGACACGGTTTGGAGGCGCAAAAATAATGCTTTAATCAGTAATACCCAAAGTATTTGGGCTTAAGGAGTATAGGGGAGGTCCGGGGCTGGTCAGTCTATTTGCTGTCCCTGTCTATCGCAAGTTTTAAGGAAAAAATATTGCTGTAAAGGGCAGGACCGTTCCCCGCCACGGCGCTGAGGTTGGTCAGGGCATAATCGATGGTGAATTTGCTTAAAGTGATACCCAGGCCGACATTGGGCATAACAGAGGGCACTTTTTTGCCGTCATCATTGGTGTAATGCTGAAAATTATTGACACCTGTCCTGAAATAGAGCTTGTTCTTGTCATCAATATTATAGCACACCTCACCGCCCGCGTATGGATCAATGCTCAGCAGGTTCGTACGCACCAGGGTGTTTCTTTTTCCATCGAGCGTGATATTGGCGTCAATTTCCGCCAGCAAGCTCCAGTTTTCATTTACTTCCCAGGTTTTTGCAAAGCCTCCCAGAATTCTCGGGAGCGTTATTTCAAGCGTATTTTTTGGAATGGCGTTCTGGGTTGCAGCCAGCACGTCTTTCTGGGCATCGGTAAAGGTGTACCTCCAGCTGTTAAAGGTGGACGTTGCATCTCTCGCTACAATGCCAATGGCCCAGTTATTCTTTGTGTTGGCAAATTTCAGTCCCACGTCGAAACCAAAACCTGTTGCTTTAGCGAAAGGGCCTACTTTCCGGCTGATGATCTTCATATTGCCGCCCCATGAAAAATCTATAGCTTTCCTGCCGAAATCCTCGCTTTGGGCGTATGACAGTAAAACCGCAAAATCGGTGGTATTGAACGATGTAACCCTGGTATAATCAATCTCCCCGTTCCTTATCAGGTCAAAGGTATTTGCAATGCCATCGATGCCAAACCTCACCAGGCTGATCCCCAGTGCGCCCTTGTCTCCTGTCTTGGTGGCCCAGGCACCGTAGTCATAATTGGCAATACCGGCAAAATAAGAAGCATGCATAAGGGCTACCTGCGCATTGTTTTTTATGCCGATCAATCCTGCAGGATTCCAGTACCCTGCATATACGTCATCGGCAGAAGCTATCATGCTGCCTCCCATGGCCAATGATCTGGCACCTACGCCGATTTGCAAAAATTCATTGCTGTATTTGGTGGCATTCTGCGAAAAGACCGCGGTAGAAGCGAATACCATGGCAATAACACAAATGTATTTCGTCATAAAAACACGCAAGATACTCATTTTTTTATTAATATTCTTCATTTAATTTTCAGGCCGGACTCGAGCAATGGCAGCTGTTTCCCGATAAAATCAAGGATATCAGGCAGATTTTGCAGGAAATGGAGCTGATCATCCCTTGTCCAATCATATTGTATGCCAATTCTTGAATACACCCTGCTTAACGCCAGAAAAATTTTTTCATTGTGCTCATAGTCAAAAATAAAGCGAAAACTGACAAAGCGTTCATAACCACTCGCAAATTGTGCTGAATGTGCATCCGAACCCAGTTTAAGGAATGACGTAATTGTTTTTAAATCAGCCTGTTCTAGTTCTTTGTAAAATGAATCGCAAAGCGTGCGGTGATGTTCCATTAACACTCTGTCCAGGCCGATTTCCAGCAAAAGATGATTAAAAAACCATTTTCTGGGCCATTGGGCCTTATGGTCGAGTAATGAACTGATATGGCGTTCGCAGGAAGCAAAAAAGGCCGATTGGTGAAAAATCTTGTCCGCTTTTATGTGCACCAGGCTTCCATCCTTTAAGGATTGATGCTCTTTCAGGGTATAAAGTTCATCATGCTTTAAGTGGGTTTTGAGCAGGTTCCTTGCCAGGTCGGGCAATACCAGTCCCACATTGTAATAAGGATCATCCGATTTATAAAAATGATAGTGGGACAGAAAATTCACAATGCAAAAGTAAGTGAAAATTTTCAGGCTCCCGGAACAGAGCTTGGGTCATGTGAACCGATTTTTTAATCTATATTTGCCGTCTTAATTCCAATTGAAAGACCTTATTTGTGTATGACTCCCAGACAGAATTTTATTGAAGAGCTGAAATGGCGCAATATGTTGCAGGACATAATGCCGGGAACCGAAGAACTGTTGCAGAAAGGAATGGTAAAAGGCTATATCGGTTTCGATCCCACAGCCGATTCCCTTGGTGTCGGTAACATGGTACAGATCATGACGCTGCTTCATTTCCAGAGGGCGGGCCATCAGCCGATCGCATTGGTCGGAGGTGCTACCGGCCTGGTAGGAGATCCGAGCGGTAAAAGTGCGGAAAGGAATCTCCTCAGTGTGGACGCATTGAATTATAACCTGGCCTGCCAGAAAGCTCAGCTTGAAAAGTTTCTCGATTTTGATTGCGGAGCTAACAGCGCTTCCATTGTTAATAATTATGACTGGTTCAAGGATTTCAGTTTTCTCGGATTTATAAGGGATGTGGGGAAACATCTGACGGTAAATTACATGATGGCAAAGGACAGTGTAAAGAACAGGCTCGACAGCGGCATGTCTTTCACCGAGTTCAGCTACCAGCTCATCCAGGGTTATGATTTTTACCATTTATGGAAAACCCAGGGTGTTATGCTCCAGATGGGAGGCAGTGATCAATGGGGCAATATTGTTACAGGCACCGAACTGATACGGAGGATGGATGGAGGGGAAGCGTACGCGCTGACCACCCCGCTGATTAAGAAAGCCGATGGCACCAAGTTCGGCAAGTCGGAGGGGGGTAATGTATGGCTCGATCCCAAAAGAACTACCCCATACGCCTTTTACCAGTTCTGGCTGCGCTCGACGGATGCTGATGTAGTGAACTATATACGGATTTTCAGTTTGAAGACACGTGAAGAGATCGAATCCATACCGGCCAATATGCTTCAGAAAGAGCTTGCCCGCGAGCTTACCGTCAGGGTGCATGGCGAACAAGCTTATGAAAAGGCCATGCGCGCATCGGAAATATTGTTTAACAAAGGCAGCGCACAGGAGCTGGCCACTATTGATGAAAGTGATTTGCTGAGTGCTATGGAGGGTGTTACACAGGCGCGTGTTTCCAAATCCGAGATAGAAGCGGGAATACCCATTATAGATTTCCTGAGCGAAAAAATCAATCTGCTTCCGAGCAAGACCGAGGCAAAAAAAATGCTTCAGGGCAATGGCATAAGCATCAACAGGGATAAAGTGGCTGATATTAATCTTGTCATCGGGGCTTCGGATCTCATCAATGACAAATATATCCTGGCGCAACGCGGCAAGAAGGAATATTGCCTGGTTATCGTGGAGTAAAACAATTAACTTTGCCAACCATGAAATTTATCAAGTCAACATCAAAACCTGCGCCTAATGAACAGCTGATCCTGCTGATAGACGGGGAAAATTATAAGAAGAGCGTATGGTTGAATGCGGATGAGAACCGGTATGTAAAAGAAGCCGTAGCCTATAAGAAGCCGTATGTACAGTTTAATGCGGCAAGCGTGCATAAAATGGTCTGCATTGTTTACGGCGGACAGGGCTGGGAGTTAACAGAAAAGATCAGGCAGGCGGGTTACAGGTTCTGTTCCATACTCAATGAATATAAAAAGGAAGCGGCCTGCATTATTTCATACGATGCCCATCTTGCCATGGCAATGGCTGAGGGGATAGCCTTATCGAATTACCAGTTCCTGAAGTATAAATCAGACAAACGGACATCAGCCAATACGCTTAAATCGGTATCCATTGCCGAAAAGCTTCTCTCATCTGCGGACGAACATTATCTTAACACAGTCATAGAATCGGTTTATATCGCCCGTGACCTGGTGAATGAACCTCAGAGTTTTCTGAATGCGGTACAACTCTCGGAAGAGTTTGTGAGGATTGGCAAACGGGCCGGATTTAAAGTGGAAGTATGGAATGAGGCCAAAATAGCCTCCCAGAAGATGGGCGGCCTGCTGGCTGTTAATAAGGGAAGCAAAACACCGCCGACATTCAACATCCTGGAATACAAGCCTAAAAATGCGGTCAACCGCAAGCCCTATGTTCTTGTGGGTAAAGGGGTGGTATATGATACAGGCGGGCTTAGCCTGAAGCCGACACCCATGAGCATGGATCATATGAAATGCGATATGGCGGGAGGTGCCGTAGTTGCGGCTGTAATGCATGCTGTCGCCCAGCTGCAAATGCCTCTTCATGTCGTGGGACTTGTTCCTGCGACAGACAACTGGATCGGCGAAGACAGTTACGCCCCCGGCGACGTCATTACCATGTATTCGGGTACTACCGTGGAAATATTGAATACGGATGCTGAAGGCCGCCTTATATTAGGTGATGCGCTTCATTTCGCCCAGAAGCTGAAACCCGAACTGGTGGTTGATTTTGCAACACTTACCGGTGCCGCTGTAAGGGCAATTGGTCCCTATGCCACAGCTATGCTCGGAAACGCTCCGGACAATGTGAAAGCGGAAGTATTCCAGAGCAGTTATGCAGTGTATGAACGATTGGTGGAATTTCCCCTGTGGCAGGATTATGCCGACGAACTGAAATCCGAGATAGCCGACATGACTAACCTTGGTAAAAGTGAAGGCGGACATATAAGCGCAGCCAAATTCCTCGAACATTTTACAAATTATCCATGGATGCATTTTGATATAGCAGGCCCCGCATTCAACCAGGCCCAGGACACATACAGGCCTAAAGGCGGAACCGGGGTCGGTGTAAGACTGATGATAGATTTCCTGCAAAAACAAAGTACTAAAAAAACTAAACATAAATGAGCAAACCCATCATAGGCATATCACAGGGAGATCCTAACGGCGTAGGACTGGAAGTGATCATACAGACCTTGCGTCACCAGGTTGTCTACGACCATTGCACGCCGGTATTGTATGCGAATCCCAAATCATTCAATTACCATAAAAAGACTCTGAATCAGGAAAAACCTTCCTACACCTTGATAAAGGATATTTCAGAGGCGCGGCCCAACCAGCTCAACCTGATCGCAAGCAGCAATGATCCTTTTGAGATACAATTCGGCATAGCTTCCGAAGCGGCTGGAAAGGAAGCTTTCATGGCTATAAACCGGATGATGCAGGATGCAAAAGCGGGCAAACTTCACGGTATTGTAACTGCGCCGGTGGATAAATCCACCATAAAGATCGAACAGGGCTTCACGGGTCATACAGGTTTTATTACCCAATCCTTCGGGCAGCAGCAATCGCTGATGATACTGTTCAACGATGATATCCGCGTGGGTCTTGTCACGGAACACCTCCCTATCAGTAAGGTTTCATCCGCGATCTCAAAGGATACCATAATAGCCAAACTGAGGATTGCCAATGAAAGCCTGAAGAAGGATTTCGGTATCGTTAAACCCAAAATAGCCGTGCTCGGACTTAATCCTCACAATGGAGACAATGGAACCATGGGCAGCGAAGAAAATGACATCATTATTCCTGCTGTGAAAGAAGCGTATGGCCAGGATATCTTTTGTTTTGGTCCGTACAGTGCGGATGGGTTTTTCGGGATGAAGAATTATCTTCAGTTTGACATGGTTCTTGCCATGTACCACGACCAGGGGCTAATTCCGTTCAAATCCATGGCTTTTGAAGACGGTGTAAATTATACTGCCGGTCTGCCGGTAGTAAGGACCAGCCCTGACCACGGTACTGGTTATAATATTGCCGGTAAGGCATGCGCCTCCCCCTTGAGTTTCACGAATGCTGTATTCGCGGCTATCGATATATACCACCAGAGGAATGAAACGGGAGAACTCAAAACAAATCCACTGGGTATGACAGACTTCAAGAGGGAACGTTTCAGGCTTGAACAAGGCTGATCCCGGTCCTGCCAAACTGAATTTTCAGAAAGACCTGTAATTATCAGATCCTAAGTTGATTGAAGGGCTGATTGTCCTTAATTCTTGAATGGATCAGAGAATTTAGGATTTGTAATAAGATTTTTATCTGTAAGCGTTTTGAGGAATGCTATTAAGGCCACCTTATCATTTTCTGACAGGTTGAGCTTTTTAGCTTTCATTCCATCCCTGAACTTCTCATCCAGGCTTGGATGGTTCTGAATGCCCTCGCTGTAATGATTGATCACCTGTTCCAGCGTTGTAAAGCGTCCGTCATGCATATACGGGCCGGTCAGTTCAATATTTCTCAGGCTTGGTATCTTGAATTTTCCATTTCCCCTGCCATTGTCTTTATAGGAAACATCAAGACCGATATTGGCAGTTCCGCGAGGATTGGAAGCATCGTTGCCAAACGTGCTGCCCCCGTATGGGCTGCCAGGAGCATCAGGAGCGGAGAAATTTGTTCCGCTGTGACACTCTGAACATTTTAGCTGATCGCTGAAAAACAATTGTTTACCATATAATTCGAGCGGGGTGAAGTTTGCAAAATTATTCTGCAGGCCCTGGTCGAATTTGGATTCTTTTGAAAACAGGCAGTTGAGAAACTGGGTTACAGCCTTGGAAATCTTTTCCCTGGTAATGGTCCTGTCGCCAAAAGCATCCTCGAAAAGATCAGGATAATAACTGGTTTTTGATAGTTTGGTGACCAGCATCTGGTCATTTTCCATTCCCATCTCGATATGGTTGAACACCGGCATCAGGGAAAGTTCAAGTGGTGATGAAGCCCTGGAATCCCAGAACATATTGTTGTTGTTGACCGGGTTGAGTATTGACATCGAATTCCTGGTTGTGAGCAGGTTGCCAAAACCGGTGCTGAAATTAACATTATCGGCAAAAGCCAGCGATTGTTTATGACACGACGCGCAGGATATGGTATTGTTGATGCTCAGCTTTTTATCATAAAAAAGAATACGGCCAAGCTGTACGCTTTTATTGGACAAGCCATCCCTTGAGCCATCCTTAATGAATTCAGTGATGTTACGTGTTTTTCCCGACTCCTGTACTTTCAGGTAATCATAATTGTCGTTGAGGTTCGGGGAATCAGATGAAGGAGTGCTTATTCTCCTGTCACAAGCTATAAAAAGGACAGAACAAAACAGTGTGAGGCTGAGGCCGGTTTTGATAAAATTACCCGCGTTTTTCATAAATAGTTAATTTAATAGAAGTTCAAAGATAGTATTATTTTACAAATTTCCTAATTTGAAAGGTTAAAATGTGCAACAATATTGAAAGGAGGATCGATTTTCAGGAAACTTTCCCCTTCGTCGAGCGAAACTCCCAACCTGAAAGTGCCCTCGGTAGCTAAAGAAACCACATCGTTGAACTGGTATTCGACACCCCAGTGCCACCCCAGGAAAAAACTCTGTTGATCGTCAATTGGCACGGTAGAGTTCCGGTTTAAGCTTTCGGTTACGATTTTCAGACCTACCCCGAATCCCTGGTAGTACATCCAGTTGGAGGAGCCGATATTCCGCCTCCGGTCGTTATCAACGCTGATGAACATGCTTTGGAAACTGCTTTCGTTCGATAGCTGCAATCCGTAAGCCGCCCGTATACCGTTGTCATTATAGTTGTATGACCTGAACATGAGCGAAGCGCTGGCGAGCTGGGGGTTAATATTGTTGAATGGTATGACCTGGGCGAGTATGGGGTTGGTGTTAAAGCCGATATATCGTGTATAGCCAAGGCCTACCACCGTCTGGGAAAAAACCCGGGTACTCAAGAGAACAACAGCTATTAGTATGGCTCTTTTCATATCAGAATCTTACAAGCAGGAACAGGGAGGATGGCGCAACCGGGCTCATACTGGTTATATACTTGTCTTCGAAAGTTTCATAATTTGCTCCGTCAGTTGAGAAATTCCTGACTTTTCTGATGTAGTTCAGGTACATACTCCCCTCAGTAAGGATGCTTATCCTTGGAGTGAAATTGTAAACGAAACCGCAGTGCGGACCAAAGCCCCAACCTGTCTGCGAGGTGTTGAATATTGTAATATTTGGATTGCCGGGTGTCATGGGGGTAACGGTTTCCGTTCGGTTCAGGTCATTGTAATACCTGGCATCAATACCTCCGTAAAACTGGAAATTATATCCCAGGTCCAGCCGCCATTCATATCCCAGCAACGGTGCCCAGGCATTAATATTGCTGGTTTTCGAGATACCGTTGAGATCTTCCGAAACCTTGTTGACGCTGAAGTTAAGGCCTATCCTTATAGCTGATGTTTTTGTGCGGTTGGAAAATTTTATGCCAAATAGGTAGGGCTCCTCGAACACTGTAGGTGTAGGACCATTGCCGGTAAACCTGCTCAGGGCGGTCGAAATGTTCATTACACCCTCAATTCTCCGGTAACTTTCTTCAGGTTCTATATCTGTAGAATCAGCTTTAGCACTGAATGAGACACAGGTTAATAAAAGTAAAAACAAGTACTTGTAGTTTGACGGTATGTGCATTATGAAGTCGTTGGTTCGAAAGCCGTTCAACGCAAACATAAGGGATTTTATTTTAATCCCATTCTTTTTTGACAAAAATTACATAAGGCTTTCTGTCGTGGATCAGAACTTTCGAACCCCTTTTTTATTATCTTTGCTGTTCTGTGTCAAAATTTAAGTTGGAATCGCCGTTCTCACCCATGGGTGATCAGCCCCAGGCCATAAGGCAGCTGGTGGATGGTATCAGGCATAATTCACCCGCACAAACCCTGCTTGGTGTTACGGGGAGTGGTAAAACATTTACCGTTGCAAATGTCATAAGCCAGGTCCAGAAACCTACCCTTGTGCTGAGCCATAACAAAACGCTGGTAGCGCAGCTGTATGGAGAATTCAGGCAGTTTTTTCCTAAAAACGCCGTTGAGTATTTTGTAAGTTACTACGATTATTACCAGCCTGAAGCGTTTATTCCTTCAAGTGGAACCTATATTGAAAAAGATCTGAGCATCAATGAAGAGATAGAAAAAATGCGCTTGAAAACGATTTCCTCGTTGCTCAGCGGGCGAAGGGACGTTCTTGTGGTGGCTTCCGTGAGTTGTATTTACGGTGCGGGTAATCCGAACGATTATGAGAACAGCATCATCAGGATCAGCAAGGGGCAAACCATCGCCAGGAACGCTTTCCTCCATCGGTTGGTAGACAGCCTCTACAGTCGTACCACAGATGAATTCAAGCGCGGTAATTTCAGGGTCAAGGGCGATGTGGTAGACGTTTATCTGGCCAATAATGACTTCGCTTACAGGATATCGTTTTTCGGCAATGAGATCGAAGAGATATACTCTTTTGAGCCTTCCACAGGGACGATACTTGAGGAATTCACGGATATTGCCATTTTCCCGGCCAATATATATGTATCCCCCAAGGAACGGCTTAATCAGGCGATTTATGAAATACAGGATGATCTGGTGACCCAGCTGGATTTTTTCAAAAGTCAGGGAAAACTGCTCGAAGCCAAACGTTTGGAAGAGAGGGTGAACTTCGACCTTGAAATGATGCGGGAACTCGGTTATTGCAATGGCATTGAGAATTACAGCAGGTATATGGACCGCCGGAAACCCGGTGAGAGACCGTTCTGCCTGCTGGATTATTTTCCGGATGATTTTTTACTGGTCGTGGATGAAAGCCATGTCAGTGTTCCCCAGATACGGGCCATGTACGGCGGTGACCGGGCAAGGAAAATCAACCTTGTGGATTACGGTTTCAGGCTTCCAGCTGCAATGGATAACAGGCCCCTGACTTTTGAGGAGTTTTACTCCATGGTGGACCAGGTAATCTACGTCAGCGCCACACCGGGCGATTTCGAGATCAGGGAATCGGAGGGGGTTGTGGTGGAGCAGCTTATAAGGCCAACAGGCTTGCTGGATCCGGTCATAGAAGTAAGGCCTTGCATCAACCAGGTGGATGACCTCCTCGAAGAAGTGGATGAACGTGTTAAAATGGGTGACCGTGTGCTGGTTACCACGCTTACCAAGCGCATGAGCGAGGAACTGGCCAAATACATGCATAAGCTGGGCATTAAATGCAGTTATATCCATAGTGAGGTGAAAACCCTGGACAGGGTGGAAATACTAAGGGATTTGCGGCTTGGCAATATCGATGTGCTGATCGGAATCAACCTGCTCAGGGAAGGCCTGGATCTGCCGGAGGTGAGTTTTGTCGCCATACTCGATGCGGATAAGGAAGGATTTCTGAGAAGTGTTACCAGTCTTGTGCAAACCATAGGAAGGGCGGCCAGAAACCAGCGTGGTAAGGTAATCATGTATGCAGACCGTATAACCGAAAGCATGCAGAAAACCATTGACGAAACGGAACGCCGCAGGGAGAAACAGATCGCCTATAACCTGGAGCATAATATTGTGCCGTCAACCGTAATCAAATCGATCGACCAGATCATGACCCAGACAAGCGTGGCGGATGCCAAGAAGACGGATGAGCCGAAACCTTATACCGAAGCGGGTGCGGAACTGCAGGAAGCTGCCGATCCGGTGTTCGAGTATATGACGGCTGCCGAGCTTGAAAAAGCGATCAGGGAAACGGAGAAAGCCATGGTGAGGGCGGCCAAGGATATGGAGTTTATGGAAGCCGCCAGGTACAGGGACCAGATAGAGGTATTGAAAAAGAAACTGAAGCAGATATAAACCATTTGGCATGATTTGTGTAATTATTAGTAATAAATGATACGGAATATAGTTATAGCGCTGTTTGCCATTGTTAGCCAGTCGGCTTTCGCCGGAGACGGGGAAAAGATCGCACAGCTGATCCAGGGGGGGAATTCCGCAGAACTCTCTGCCATGTTCAATTCAAGCATAGAATTGGTTACTCCGGGTTCTTCAGGAGTAAATACCCGGGAACAGGCCCGGATGGTGCTCGATAATTTTTTCAGGAATAATACACCTGTTAAAGCAACCCTCGCTCACGAGACAACGGGGACATCCAACAGTATGATTGTCGTCAGTCTTGTGACCAAAACAGGCTCATTCAGGATATCTATAGTGGGCACGCATAAGAACGGAAGTTTTATTATCAATGAATTCAAGATATCGTAACGGTCGATAAAAATAATTAGAAAAGAAAAAAGTACTGCTTTAATTTGCAGTACTTTTTTTATGCCCGCACAATTTAAGAACATCAGTCATACCAAAGAAGTGATCGATATTATTAACCAGGCTCTTGCTGAAGATGTAGGAAGCGGCGATCACTCATCTCTGGCTTGTATCGACAGTAAAAAAGTCTCTGAGGCAAAACTCATTTTCAAGGAAGGGGGCATTGTGGCAGGTTTGGCAATAGCCAAACAAATACTTGTAATGAATGATAAAGACTGTGTCATAACAACATTCAGGGAGGATGGCGATAAAGTGAAGGGCGGGGACATAGCGATGGAAGTAAAAGGCAATGCGCAAGCCTTGCTGAAGAGCGAAAGGCTCCTGCTCAACATCATGCAAAGGCTTAGCGGTATCGCCACTGTTACGTCAAAGGCCGTGCAACTGGTGAAGGATTATCCTGTCCGTATTCTCGATACACGCAAAACCACTCCTAATCTCAGGGTACTCGAAAAGTGGGCCGTGACCGTCGGAGGGGGCTACAACCACAGAAAAGGTTTATATGATATGGTGATGTTGAAAGACAACCATGTGGATGTGGCAGGCGGGATTGAAGCGGCTATTCAGAAAGCAAAGAGCTACCTGAAGGAGAATGATCTGGAGCTTGGAATAGAAGTGGAGACCCGCAACCTGGAAGAAGTTGCGCAGGCCCTTAAAGCGTTGCCCATCCAAAGGATCATGCTCGATAATTTTCCCCCCGGGCTCGTCAAGGAGGCTGTTCAAATGATTGACAGCAAATGCCAGACTGAGGCTTCAGGCGGAATTACACTCGATAATATCAGGGAATATGCCGCTACCGGGGTTAATTTTATTTCCCTGGGAATGTTGACGCATTCTGTCAAAAGCCTGGATATCAGTTTCAAAATTAAATAGAAATTTCCGCGTTTTTTGTTAAATTTGCGGTATGTTTAAAAGAATTACATTTGTTTTTATCGCGGTTTTGACCTCCGTTTCGGTCAGGGCCCAGTTTCACATTGAGGATGACACGCTCTACACGTATGGTTTCGCAGGAAAGACTGCCAGTGATTTTATTGACATAGAGGCTGAAACCAAAATCAAGCATCTCGGTTCAAGCCCTGAAGTCATTAAATGGGTAAGGACTGAGAATCAACTTCCGAGCACTGAATGGACCAGCGCAGTTTGTGATATTATCGCATGCAGGAGCGCTGATACCGATACCGGCTCGTTTCTTTTTAACCCCGGAGATTCAGGCAAGCTGTATTTTCATTTTTATACCAAGAATGTTAACGCCAGCGGAAAAATGGTAGTCAGGTTTTCAAGGGCCTCAGATCCCCTTCAATACCAGGATATCGTAACATTCATTACCGCCTGGAAACCGGTTGGCATTAACACTCTTGCCAGCTCCGTCACCAGGGCGTTCCCTAATCCTGCAAAGGATGAGGTGACCTTCAGCAATAACATGATTGACGAAGGCCGGATCGAAATATATAATGCCATGGGACAAATGGTATCACAGGGGGGGTTTATCAATAACATGTCTGTAGACATTAGAGACTTTTCTCATGGCCTGTATACGGTTAAAATCAGCAATTCCCTGTATACATCCGTATCAATAATAGTCAAGCAATAAAAACCTTACATTGAATATAAAGCAGTTATGGGAACATAGCTGCTTTTTTTATGACCATTCTTCTTTGGTGTGCTGGATATTCTCCCAAAGTGTGTCTTTTAACTTTTGTACATTGAGTCCTGAAACGGCAGAAATAAAGATAGGCTTAAGGCTTTTCAGGTCTTTTTTCATAAGGTCCATCAATTCATCGTCAAGCATATCGCATTTGGTAATGGCGACTACGCGTTTTTTCTCCAGCAGTTCGGGGTTGAACTGTTTGAGCTCGTTTTGAAGGATTTTATACTCTTTTTTAATATCAGGACTGTCGGCGGGTATCAGGAACAGCAGAAGAGCGTTTCTTTCAATGTGTTTAAGAAAGCGGTGACCCAGGCCTTTTCCTTCGTGGGCACCTTCAATGATTCCCGGGATATCAGCCATTACGAACGAACGGTAATCCCTGTATTGCACCATGCCGAGATTAGGCACCAGTGTTGTAAACGGGTAGTTTGCTATTTCAGGCTTGGCAGCAGATACAACAGACAGCAATGTGGATTTTCCTGCGTTTGGAAAACCTACCAGGCCGACATCTGCCAACACTTTCAATTCAAGGATTTTCCAGCCTTCCTGGGCATCTTCACCCGGCTGGGCGTAGGTAGGGGCCTGCTTGGTCGATGTCTTGAAATGATGATTGCCGAGGCCTCCGCGTCCGCCCTTTAACAGGACTTTTTCTTCACCATCCTTTGTGATCTCAAACAGCACTTGGCCTGTCTCTTCATCTTTGGCTATTGTTCCCAAAGGCACCTCTATGATTTCGTTTTTGCCCGAAGCCCCGGTACATAAGGCTGATCCGCCAGGTTGCCCGTCGTCCGCATGAATATGTTTTCTGTATTTGAGATGCAGAAGAGTCCAAAGCTGGGCATTTCCCCTAAGCCGGATATCACCGCCCTTGCCTCCGTCGCCGCCATCCGGCCCGCCCTGAGGTAATCCTTTGGCACGATGAAAATGTGCGCTTCCCCTGCCGCCTTTTCCACTTCTGAAAAAGATCTTGACGTAGTCTATAAAATTCGATTCGGGCATGATGGTCTTAACAGGATGCTGTCAATAAATGGGAAGCGTAACGGATAATGAATATTAACGGCTCTTTTCCACAATAACGGAACTGAGACGATTGAAGATCTCGTCAATGCTTCCGATGCCGTTGATGGCATGATATTTACCCTGAGCTTCATAATAACGGGCTGCAACTGCTGTCTGCTCATTATATACCTTGATACGGTTGCGGATGACATTCTCGTCCGTGTCATCAGGCCTTCCGCTTTCCTGTCCCCTCAACAGCAGGCGTTTCATCAGTTCTTCTTCGTTCACTTCAAGGGCCAGCATGACGGAAATGGATGTCCCTTTAGCTTCGAGAAACTTGTCGAGCGCAATAGCCTGGTTGGTAGTTCTCGGAAAACCGTCAAATATAAATCCTTTGGCCTCGGGATATTTTTCAACTTCAGCCTGAAGCATATTGATAGTGACTTCATCCGGAACAAGGTTGCCTTTGTCAATATAAGACTGGGCCAGCTTACCCAGTTCTGTCTGGTTTTTGATATTATACCTGAAAATGTCTCCGGTGGACAGGTGGACAAGACCGAAAGTCTCTACAAGTTTGTTAGATTGTGTTCCTTTGCCGGCTCCCGGAGGTCCGAATAGTACGATATTTAGCATTTTTTTTGCGATTTACTTGAAATGTTGCTTTTCAACGCAAAAATACGTCCTAAAAGTGATAAATATAAATTTAAAACAATAATTATCTTAATTTTGCGCGACCTACAGAGAAAGACCATTGAAAAAGATACTCATAGTGGTGGGAACCCGCCCTAATTTTATTAAAGTGACCAGGTTCAGGCAGCTGGCGGCCCATCACCCATCTCTCGATATCAGGTTCGTCCATACCGGGCAGCATTTCGATGAGAAAATGAGCAAGGTGTTTTTTGAGCAGTTCGATCTTAAACCCGACTATATGCTCAATATCGGGCAGGGCACTCCTAACAGCCAGATGGCCGCAGTCATGCTGGGTCTTGAGAAGGTGTGCATGGAGTACATGCCCGATCTGCTGATGGTTGTCGGTGATGTTAACAGCACCTTTGCCGCAGCGCTTACCGGAAATAAAATGAATATTAAAGTAGCGCATCTTGAAAGTGGTTTGCGCAGCTTTGACAGGGATATGCCCGAAGAGATCAACCGCATTCTGACGGATGAAATAACGGATTATTATTTTGTAACGGAGCAGAGCGGCCTTGACAACCTTAAAACCGAAGGCAAAGCGGAGGACCGCATGTTCATGGTTGGAAATACCATGATAGACAGTCTTGTGGAATTCGATGAAAATGTCAGGAAAAGCAAGGTTCTGGATGAATTGGGCCTGGAAAAGGGCGGGTTTGTATTGATGACCATGCACAGGCCCTCGAATGTAGATGAGAAGGAGGGTTTAAAGGAGCTTATCGGAATGATTAAAAGCATCACTGCCAGGCTGAAACTGGTATTTCCTATTCATCCGAGAACTGTTAACAGGTTGAAGCAATTTGACATGTGGAAGGATATTGAAAAACTTCCCGGTCTTATTTTTACCGAACCGCTTGACTACTTTTCTTTTCAGAAACTTACTGCCGAATGCCGTTTTGTTGTAACAGACAGCGGCGGCATCCAGGAGGAGACTACCTTCAGGCAAATACCCTGCCTTACCCTGAGAAATAACACTGAACGCCCGAGTACAGTGGAAACAGGAAGCAATATCCTTGTTCCGTACCGTCTTGAAATGCTTGAAAAATATATGAGTGACATACTCGAAGGGCGTTTCAAGAAAGGTGGCATACCGCCGTTATGGGATGGCAAAAGCACGGAAAGGATCCTTGCAATTCTGGAAAAAGTCCTTAATGCCTGAGGCATACCCTTATTTTTGTTTGACCAGGACCGCCGAGTCTTTATCCCTGATATATGTAACACGGTACATGACCACCGTATCGACCGGTTTCCGGCTCAGGTCCCACGAGCCCTTATATGTCTGGGCATTATACAAACTAGCAAAATCGTTCCCGGAAAAAAAGGTTTTTAGCGAAGCCGGTTCCCAATACCTGTTTACCTCATCAAGCATCAGCAGGTCGTTGGTTTGCTGCCTGGATATGTCCAGAGGGTGTACCAGGTAATCTCCAACATGCACATCAGCCGAATCCGTGCTGTATAGGGACATGCCTTCTTTTGGCGCATACCATTGCCAGCCCCAGTGACCCGATGTCCAGACCTTCGATCCGGAAGGGATCTGCACGTTTTTGGCCATACGCCGGTAATAATCCGCATTTTCCCAGTCAGAGACAGCCAGCCATACACCCAGAACCGCAGTAGCTGCAATGCCAAGCCATTTAATGGTTTTTCCGGAGCGGTGGATGATCGGGGCGCCGACCAGCAGTATGGCGGGAAGTATCAGCAGGATATGCCTGGTAGCCATAAAAGGGGCATAAAGTATCATGAAACCACTGACCGCAAGTATCCAGGCAAAAAGCAGGATGGCAGTCCGGTCCGCAGATTTTTGCCTTATCATTGCCAGAATATCTTTGCCCATTTTGATAAGGAACAGAAGGATCAGGGCTGCGCCGTTGGCCACGAACAACTGCCTGAGTATACGGGAGGATTCATTCTCGGGAATAACGCCTTTATAAACCATGACAGCGAAAATGACAAAGGCACACGCCGCGGCAACCGCCAGGTAGAGTACCAGCCTGCGCCGGAGGGCTCCGTGGAACAGTGTCACGCTGAATGGGGCCACGGCACCGAGACAGCCCGCAAATACTAGGGTCTGATCCCATATTTTTCCAAATGAAAGCTCATTTTTTGGCCGGTCAAAGATGTGTATTCCCCCATATTCAAATGTGTTGAACAAGGACCAGAGGGCAAGCATTCCAAGGGGTATGAAAATACTGTAAAAATAGCGGTAATGACGCGAAAGGAATATCGCCAGGGCCATGGCTACCAAAAGGGGAACAATGGAGTATTTGATCAGCAATGCACATCCAAGCGCAAAGCCGGCCGGAATATAATGTCTGGGGTTGCCATCTTTTTGCACTTTAAGCAAATAGTAAAAAAAAGCTATTTCAAGTGAAAGGATAGGGATGTCGGTCATCAGGTTCTGGTTGACGAGAAATGCCGGGCATAAGGCGAACAGGGTCAGCAGGGCGCCTCTGCCGGGAACATCCAGCAGGCGGATGATTCTGTTGAAAAAAAACAGGGCCAGGAACGTGAAAACGGATAACAGCAGGTGCAGGGGAATTTCGGTATAACCGAAAATTTCTCCCACAATGGTTATCAGGTAAAATAGCAGGGCAGGCTGGTTATGATTGTGAAATTTTTCAGGGTTATTGTACCAGATGACGTCGCCTGACATCGGGGTGGCAGGATGTTTGGCTATCCATTGAGCGGATTCGAGATGGAAGGTGTCGTCTATGTGGAAGGCCTTGCAAAGATTGATGCCCGTAGCGATGGCCCAGAGAAGGATGATCAGGAGTAAGTTGCTGTTCCTGGTGCCCGATGCTCTTATATCCACCGAACAAAATTAAGGACAATCGTTTCATAACTCCAAATCATTTATTTCGGGTCAAAAAAAAGGCAGGGTATTTATCCCTGCCTTTTTCTTTAGCAATATGAATTAATGTCGGTTTAGCTGTTGAATGACTTGAGCAAATGCCTGATGATGGTTTCTTTCTTCTGGTTGTAAGATTCGAAGACAGAAATCTGGGTGGAAATGTTCTTAACCAACAGGGCTGCCAGGGTCATTGAGTTCACTACATCAAACAGCAGTTCGGCAAAGTTTTCGACTTCTGTGCTGCTTTTCCTGGAATCGTTGATATTCAGGATAATATCACGGATGTACCTGATTTCCGCTTTCTTATAAGGAGCATAAATTTCCTCGAACGTATTGTTCAGATCGAGAATATTCTCACTTGAAAGACTGGTTAGTTTGATGATGTTGGTATACACCTGCGTTCTGTTCCAGAAATACTTGAGTATTTTGGCTTCACTGTCAGGCATTTCGGCAATATCCTGCTGCAGTTTGTTCAAACCTATGGTGAGTTGGTTGTTAACTACTTGCAGGAATAATTCTTCCTTATTCTTGAAGTAATAATATAGCGCGGCCTTATTAAAACCTATCGCTTCACCAATCTCATCAAGGGTTGTTTTATTAAAGCCAAATTTTATAAAACACTCAGTTGATTTCTCCAGGATCTCCTTGCGCCTCGTATCATTCGTAGACGGTCTGCCTGGTTTTCTTTTTACTACTTTTTGATCTACTAAAGTTTCCATTTTTTCATGTAACTTCAAAATTTATGCCAAAACTCCTAATTGTTAAAATTAATTTTGTTGGAAAAAAAATTTTATATGCTTAATATGTGACGTTTTTATCTTTACTTTGCGTGGAGCAATTTAATGCAATAAAATATCACGATGGGATGGTTTAATTTTTTCACTCAGGAACTGGCAATCGACTTAGGAACTGCTAACACATTAATTATTCATAAAGACCAGGTTGTTGTTGACGAACCATCCATTATAGCCATTGAACGCAGCACCGGAAAGGTGATCGCCATCGGTCATGAGGCGATGCAGATGTTCGGTAAGGAAAACGACAATATAAAGACCATCAGGCCGCTCAAGGACGGTGTAATTGCCGACTTCCAGGCAGCTGAACACATGATCAGGGGCATGATCAAAAAAATCAACAAGAACGGTAAATCTTTTTCTCCTCAGCTTCGAATGGTTATCTGTATTCCATCAGGGATCACCGAAGTGGAAAAAAGGGCCGTAAAGGATAGTGCCGACAGGGCCGGGGGCAAAGAGGTGTATATGATACATGAGCCTATGGCGGCGGCGGTCGGGATAGGCATTGATGTGACAGAGCCGATGGGAAACATGGTCATCGACATCGGTGGCGGCACCAGCGAAATTGCGGTGATAGCGCTCGGTGGAATTGTCTGTGACCAATCCATTCGTGTGGCCGGGGATGAGTTCAATATGGACATTTCCGAGTATATGAAGCGCCAGCATAACCTGCTATGCGGTGAGAGAACTGCAGAGAAGATAAAGATCAATGTAGGTTCAGCCCTTACTGAACTTGATAATCCGCCTGAAGACTATGCTGTTTATGGCAGGGATTTAATGACAGGAATTCCGAAACAGGTCTTTGTGTCCTACTCGGAAATTGCGCTATCCCTCGACAAGTCCATTGTCAAGCTGGAGGAAGCTATCCTGAAAGCGCTTGAAAATACACCGCCCGAACTGGCAGCTGACATCTATCAAACCGGTATTTACCTGACAGGCGGAGGCGCATTGTTACGCGGGCTGGATAAACGCCTTGCAGCTAAAACAAAACTGCCTGTTCATATCGCCGAAGACCCTCTGAGAGCCGTAGTGAGAGGTACCGGAATTGCTTTAAAAAACATCGGTAAATTCAAGTTTTTAATGAACTCCTGATAGATGAATTCGATTTTCAAGTACTTACGAAGTAAGCTGCATGTACTGTTGTTTATTTTGCTTGAAATCTTCTGCATTATCATGATTGTCAGGTTTAATGTTCGCCACTCTTCATTCTTCTTCAGTCATACGAGGGAACTCACATCAAAACTTCACGAGATCAATAGCTCGGCTTTTGATTATTTTGCCTTATACGCCAAAAACGAGGCTCTTACCAATGAAAACCTGGAACTGAGAAGGGCATTGAAGAGCAATTTCGTCATCGAGTCGAAAAAAGTGTTCGAGGTGAATGATACCATATTCAAGCAACGCTACAAGTATCTTCCCGCGTCCCTCATCACCAAGTTTACGAACGGGCAGAATAATTATATTACCATTAACAGGGGAAGCGCTTCGGGAGTTGAAAAGAATATGGGAGTGTTTTCATCACAGGGTGTTATAGGAACAGTGGTAGAAGTGTCCGATAACTATGCTATTGTGCAGTCGATACTCAACACGACAGGCTTCAAGGTGGCTCCCAAAATCGAGGAGCTGAATGATGAAAAGGGAACGGTTGTTTGGGATGGCAGGGATCCCAATTACCTTTCGCTCGAGAATGTCAACAAGTACGAACCGATAAAGACGGGATATCATGTGGTTACCAGTTCCTCTTCAAAGGCATTCCCCGAGAACATACCGGTAGGAACCATTGAAAAGATAGAAAAGAAACCTGCCGAGGACTTCTATAAGATCCAGGTCAGATCGGCTGTCAATTTCGGGCAGATCAAAACCGTATTTGTTGTTGTAAATTTATTCAGTGACGAAATAGAGACACTTGAGGCAAAAGTTAAGGAATCAGAATCACAGCAAGTGAAATAATCATGATAGTGACGATATTAAAATATCTGGGATTGTACATGCTTATCGTGTTTATACAGCTGTTCATACTTAGCAACCTGTTTATCAACAGCAGCTTGTCATTCCTGTTCCAGCCACAGCTTATCGTCATGTTCCTCCTGCTGCTCCCTTCTTCCATGTCGCATGCATGGCTGGTATTTGTCTCATTCCTGGCAGGATTGGTCTTTGATATCTTTTTCATCCAGTATGGTATTCATGCGGCAGTGTCTACGGTGATTGGTTTTTCGCGGTATTATGCGACAAGGGAAGTTGAGAACGTCATTTCGGCAAGGGAAGAAGACAATCAGATATGGACATCCAAGAAAGGGAATGCGTGGAAATGGACATATTTCCTTACGTTTACAGGGATATATCATTTTCTTTTCCTGAGTATTGAATCGCTGGGAAGCAATTTCTTTATCCGTGTAATCCCCTCTGTTATAAGCAGCACGATTATTGCATTTGTCCTGGTGTTGATTCTGGAAAATCTGATTTATAAACCAGTGAGGAACTAAATGGAAAAAAGCGGAAGGCTGTATGTTTTTATTGGCGTGCTCGTGCTTGTCGGGGTTATTTTTACTGTCAGGCTCTTTTTCCTGCAGATTGTAGATACTTCCAATTATTATAAAGCTCAGTCCTATGGTTCGAATGAGATCGTCATACACCCTTCAAGGGGCACCATAGTGGACAGGAATGGCAAACTGATGGTGTTTAACGATGCCATCTATGACCTGATGGTAGTGCCCGAAAAGGCCAAAAATTTTGATAAGGCTTACCTCTGCCGGGAATTGGGTATCGATACCGCTGAGTTCAATAAACGGTTAAAGAAAGCATCAAGATATAATATAAAAGAGCCGGCCGTCATTTATAAGAGCCTTAGCAAAGAGTTGTATACCAGGATGCAAGAGATACTCTACCAGTTCCCTGCCTTTTATATTGAAACAAAGATCGACAGGCGTTATAATATCAATGGGGCCGCCCATCTGCTCGGTTACATGGGCGAGGTGTCCGAAAAACAATTGAAGGAGGATAAATATTACAGGCCCGGGGATATCAAGGGAATATCGGGGATTGAAAAGGCTTACGAAATATATCTACGGGGTAAAAAAGGCAGAAAGGTCGTGCTTGTTGACAAATTCAGCAAGCAGCAGGGAAGTTTTGCCGGCGGCAAATTTGACAGTCTTCCAATCCCGGGGCAGAATATCGTTTCGGCAATAGACATGGACCTTCAGCAATTCGGTGAAGAACTGTTGAAGAACAAGATCGGCTCTATTGTTGCCATAGAGCCGGCAACAGGAGAAGTCCTTGCCATCGTCAACAGCCCGAATTACGATCCCAACCTCCTGGTGGGACAGCAGCGCGATAAGAACTTTAATTCCCTTCTGCTGGATCCGAGGAAGCCTTTATTCAACAGGGCTCTGAAATCACCGTATCCTCCTGGATCCACCTTCAAGACGGTCCAGGCGCTTATTGGCCTGAATGAAGGCGTATTGCACAGTTATACCAAATATCCCTGCCGGGGTGGGTATCACATGGGGTCGATTACGGTCGGCTGTCACCCGCACGCATCGCCACTCGAACTTGAGAGGAGCATTGCACAGAGCTGTAACGCCTATTATTGCAATGTTTACCGGAGTATTATAGATAATCCGAAGTATAGTTCAGTTCAGGATGGTTATACGCAATGGACAAAATACCTCAACAGTTTCAGCCTGGGCATGAAAACAGGCATTGACCTCCCGGAAGAATCAAAAGGCATTGTCAAACAATCTCAATATTTCGAGAAAATATTCGGCAAGAACTGGCGGTCGTCCAACGTTATTTCACTTTCCATAGGCCAGGGAGAGGTGGGGCTTACGCCCCTTCAGATGGCCAACGTGTCCGCTACCATTGCCAACAGGGGCTTTTATTACACGCCTCATGTGGTGCGTTCCATCGGCGACAATAATTTTGTTCCGGCCGAATTCAAGGTTAAACACAGGACGATGGTAGCTCCGGAATTCTTTGATACAGTAGTTGCAGGTATGGCGAAAGTCACCCAGCCCGGAGGCACAGCCTGGAGGTGCAGCATTGAAGGGATCGACATATGCGGTAAAACAGGAACGGCGCAGAACCCTCATGGCGACCACCACTCATTGTTTATTGCGTTTGCCCCGAGGGACAACCCCAAGATTGCCATTTGTGTCGTGGTAGAGAACGGAGGAGCCGGAGCGGCCTATGCGGCCCCGATAGCCTGCCTGATGATTGAGCGTTACCTGGCTACCGATAAGACACAGCCTTCCAAAAAACCTGACATGCTCAAGCGCATGCTGGAAGCTAATCTGGCCGGCGCTGCCATTTACCAGTTGCCCGGCAAGGATCCCGCTCCCGCTGCAGGCACAAAGGATACCACAGCCAAAAAAAAGCCCGCGCCCGCGGCACTACCCGTTAAAAAGAAATAATCTCTCTTGGAAGAAAAGATACATATCGACTGGCTGACGGTAATACTGTATATTATCATTGTCATTTTCGGCGCCATGAATATTTATTCGGCAAACAGCAGTGTTGAAAATGCTTTTCTTTTCGATTTCAGCAGGGAATACGGCAAGCAGTTCATCTGGATAGGGATCAGCGCTGCCATTGTTTTCCTGATTCTGCTGACGGATTTCAAATTCTTTAATTTCTCAAGTTATGGCATTTATGCCATCGTGATCGGTATGCTGATGGTTTTGTTGGCAACGGGATCGTTTGAGCGCGGGGCACAAGCCTGGTTCAGGATCGGATCTTTCAAGCTGCAGCCCAGTGAGTTCGCAAAATATGCCACAGCCCTGGCGCTCGCCAAGTTTCTCGGCGGCTTTGATGTAAAATTTGAGGGAAAAAAAAATATATTGATTTGTTTCGGTATTATTTTTCTGCCTATGGCCCTGACCCTGTTACAGAACGATACGGGCTCGGCATTGGTATTTGCAAGTTTTATCCTTGTGCTTTACAGGGAAGGTCTGTCGGGTTGGTGGCTGATACTGGGCGTATACCTCGCCCTGATATTTGTTCTCACCATCTTGCTGCCATCGCTCTACATCATTGGAACCCTGCTGATCCTGGCCGTCGGATTCATCTATTTTTTCAGGAAACAGAAACAGTTGATCGTGCTTGGGATCGTTGTATTCGCAGCCTCCTCATTCTTCATTCTGAGTCTTGATTTTGTATTTGCCAAACTGCTTCAGCCGCATCAGCAGCAACGCATTCTCGTTACGCTCAACCAGGATGTCGATCAGTATTATACAAAAAAGGCAAAGGAGTTCAGCATTTTCAAGGTCGAAAAAAAGCATGTGGATAAAAAGAATGCCTCCAAGCGCGACTACAGTTATAACGTGAGACAGTCGAAGATAAGTATCGGGGCGGGAAGATGGTGGGGGAACGGCTTTAACAACGGCACCCAGACCAAAGCGAAGCTTGTGCCGGAGCAGCACACCGATTTTATTTTCTGTACTATAGGCGAAGAGTATGGATTTGTGGGGTCTACTGCATTCCTGCTTGTGTACCTGCTGATGATAGGACGCATTTTTTATCTTGCAGAAAGGCAGAAAAACATTTTCAGTCGCGTTTTCGGCTATTCAACGGGTTCCATCATTTTCTTCCATTTTTTCATCAATATCGGCATGGCGCTTGGCGTTTTGCCCGTTATAGGGATCCCGTTGCCTTTTATGAGTTATGGAGGTTCATCGCTGATAAGTTTCAGCATGCTGCTGTTTACGTTCCTGAAACTGGATGCCAACCGTGTCAATGAAATATCCCGCCTGTACTAAAGATGGCAGATATCATTCTCTTTGGTCACGTCAAAATGCCTGCCGTTAAACTCAAGTTCATACAGGCATAGATTATGATGTTCCCATTTTTCCATGTCTTTCAGGGGAGTGCCTGTCAGAAGGCATAGAAAACTCCTGATAGCCCGACCGTGCATGCATATCAGGATGGTTTCCTCATCCGTCCTTGTCATGATCTTTTTTAAGCCTTCCGCCTGCCTGTTGAACATCTGCCTGGGCGTTTCCCCTCCTTCTACAGAGATATCCAGGAAACCCTTGCTCCATTGGTCAATCATCTGCATGTAAAGGGATGAATTCTCTGTGCTTCCCTTCTGGCCTTCCATAATACCCCAGTTGATCTCGTTGAGTTCACCCATGGCCGAATACGGAATGCCTGTTTTAATAAATGGCTCCACGCTTTGTATCGTTCTTTTGAGCTGGGAAGTATAAATATGCTGGAAAGGGACATGCCTGTAAGCTTCAAAGAACCTTTGCGACTGCAGGCGGCCCGCTTCGTTGAGTTCGCTGTCTATGCCACTGCCCTGTATAATATTCTGACGGTTGAAATCCGTCTGCCCGTGCCGGATCAAGTGAATGGTTTTTCGTATCTTTGCCTCTTTATTATTTTCAATGAGCTCCATTTTTTACGATCCTGCAAATATAAAGATTGAATGGCTAAATGACTATTGTAAAAACACCATGGTTGAGTTTCTCGGCATTGAATTCCTGGAATTGGGTGATGATTATCTTAAAGCGCGCATGCCCGTGAATGAGCGCACCGTGCAGCCCTTAAGAATGCTGAATGGCGGGGCCAGCCTTGCGATGTCGGAATGTGTGGGAAGCATGGCGGCCAATCTTGTTTTCGACAGGTCAAAACTGGTAGCTCTCGGGCTTGATCTGAACGGGAATCACCTGCGGCCGGTAATGGAAGGGAATTGGGTATATGGTACAGCCAGACCCATACATATCGGGACAACCACCCAGGTATGGGAAATACGGATAGAAGATGAAGAGGGCAGGCTGATACATATCAGCAGGCTGACCATGGCAGTTAAAAACCGCGAATGAAACTTAACCAGGTGAAGGGAACGGCAATATGGCGGCTCCCCGGCGGCAATCAGATCTTTACACTTGATGGAACTGGCGGGCAAGACAGCTTTATCATAGCCCCTTTTGAAAGGAATGGCAAGGTGCTATGTCTTAAAGGAACCGTCACGGAATTGACCGATGCAGACGCATTACTGTCTTCATGGCGTATCAGTGTTCAGGGCGATACCTCATCAACTTCGAGGGAAACCTATATCCGTTGGGTAAATCTTGCCACGTCAGAAATGGCTGCAGGTGTCCTTCAGAAAGCCGTGATAGCCCGCAGGCTCTGGGCACAAGGTGGGGTAAGTCCGGCAGAAATGTTTTCAAGGCTGCTCGGGCAACATACAAACGCGTTTGTTTATGCGTTCATGCTGGATGATTACGGGGCGATGATGGGGGCCAGTCCCGAAACCCTCCTGAGAAAAAAGGGGAGTGACCTGTATACCGAAGCCCTGGGAGGCACCAGGACAAAAGGAAGGTATACAGAGAAGGAAATGCATGAACACGGGCATATTGCAGATTACGTGCAGGATATTTTAAGTGTATCGGGGTATAACTACCAAAGAAAGGAAAAGGATGTCCGGCAGGCGGGCGACGTACAACATTTGCTGACCGGTTTCACTGCCGGATCGAAAGGTACGGATAAGGACCTGGCCCTGGTTTCAGCTTTGCACCCCACACCTGCAGTATGCGGATTGCCTGTTGATGCGGCCGGACATTTCATATCAGGTACGGAGAACTTCGACCGGGGGTTTTACACCGGGTTTCTGGGACCCATGACCGCCCGGGGTGACTTTGATTTTTTTGTAAACCTGCGGTGTGCGGAGGTTTATTCAAACGGCCTGGCGGTATATGCCGGGGCCGGACTCAACAGCATGTCAGACCCGCAAGATGAGTGGGATGAAACCTCGCATAAAATGAGAACTATTCTCGGCGCTTATCGTGCTGATTGATGGCAGTTTTCATTCAGATTATCGATTCTTCCGGCATAATTGGTGTCTTTATGCGTATTTTTGCGGAAAGATTTACTCAATGAGCTTACTCAAACTGTTATTCAATATATTTATCATTTACGCCATCTGGCAAATTATAAAGATGTTTTTTTCCGTTAAAAAAGTACAGCAGGGTTTTCAGGAGCAGATGAATGACCTGAACAGGAAGGTGCGACAGGATCCTGAACCACCCAAGAAGGAAAAAAAGAGTGAGATCGACGGAGAATATATCGACTTCGAAGAGATAAAATAACTACCGGCTTTCAGGGTATCAGAAGTCGTCCTGATCTATTACCACAGGATCCTTCATCACTTTAAAGAGTTCCTTCAGGGTATCTTTTACCATGGTATCGATGCCTATGAGAATATAATCTGACCCTTTGACGCTTTTTTTGTTGTTGACGTAATACTCAGCATAGGTTTTTACAGGTTTTTCCGTGCCTTTATCGACGGTATTATGTACAAAATTGGTAAACCTGTACTTGTATTTGTCTTCTTTTACACGTATTTCAAGCCTGAATGTGACCGTCCCGCTCTGAACGCTGGTGTAGGGATTGGTCTTAATCATCAGGGGCGCCGTGGCTCTGATGATGATCCTTCCCACATCACCGTCAGGCTTATAATCCTCGATCACCATATCTTTGGGGAATACCAGGTCCTTGGATGATTTTCCTTCCTT
>CALMKH010000005.1 GCA_937867025.1 uncultured Bacteroidota bacterium
TGTATATTCTGAATTGTACATTGTAAATTTGCATCCATGAAAATCATTTGTATCGGCCGGAATTACGGACTGCATGCGAAGGAACTCGGCAACGAGATCCCCGATAAACCCGTAATTTTCTGCAAACCCGATACAGCATTGCTAAAAAACAATGAACCCTTTTACCTGCCTGATTTCAGCAGTGATATTCACCATGAAGTGGAAGTGGTGGTAAAAATCGATAAAGCCGGCAAAACCATTTTACCTGCATTTGCCAGAAATTACTACAGCCAGGTTACGCTTGGCATAGATTTTACAGCCCGCGATCTGCAGAATGAACTGAAATCGAAAGGCCTCCCCTGGGAGCTTGCAAAGGCTTTTGACAACTCAGCAGTCATCGGCAATTTCATGTCCATAGAGCATATAGATATTTCCAATATCAGTTTTACGCTTAACAAGAATGGCCAGCAAGTCCAGGAGGGAAATACGCGCGACATGTTATTCAGCATAGACGCCATTATCAGTTTTGTGTCGCGTTATTTTACCCTTAAAACCGGGGATCTCATATTTACCGGAACTCCCGCAGGTGTAGGGAAAGTGGCCATAGGCGACAGGCTTCAGGGCATGATAGGCACTAAGGAAATGTTTAATTTTGAGGTCAGGTAATGGGGAAGATCATGGCATTGATAACCGTCTTTGTTTTCCGCTCATCTTTGTTATGGTCGCAAACTTCAACTTCAGCATTTCCCCAGAAAGATTTTATTCCGCCGTTTGCCGGAAGCATAGAGATCATAGGCACATTTTGTGAATTGAGGCCCAACCATTTTCACGGTGGGCTGGACATACGCACCGACGGGAAGATTGGCCGTCACGTACTGGCCATAGCCGACGGGTATATTTCACGTATTAACATTTCCACCTCGGGTTACGGCAAGGCCCTGTATGTAACACATAAAAATGGGTATACCAGCGTTTATGCGCATCTCAGCGATTTCCCCGAGACCATCAAATGGTATGTCACCAAGCAGCATTACCTCAAACAGACCTTTGAAATGGAACTATATCCGGAGGAAGACCTGCTGCCCGTAAAACAGGGCCAGCTGATTGCTTACAGCGGCAATACCGGCAGTTCCCAGGGACCGCACCTGCATTTCGAGATAAGGGAAACAAAGAGTGAAGCGCCCGTTAATCCCCTGTTGTGCGGCATAAAGATGGCGGATGTCATGGCGCCATCCATACTAAACGTATATCTTTACCGGAAAGACACCCTTGAAAAACAGCACAACGGCCATTATCCTTCAGTCAACCTTCCGCTTTTTACAACCACGGTCGTGAAAAAAGGAAAAAAGAAAAGGCGCATCAAAGTGCCCGTTGAAAGGCATGTTGTCGTTTATGGTACATATGCGCTTGGTGCCAATCTGAAGGATTTTGCACGCTCGGCCGGTGATAATAACGGCGTCAATTATATCCAGGTGTACAAGGATGGTCAGTTATTCTACGACTGTAAAATAGAAAAGTTCCTGTTCAGCCAGATGCGTATGCATAATAACTATATCGATTACAGGAGGCAGAAACAAACGGGTATCAAGATTCACAAACTGTTCAGGGATGACGGTTCCGCGCTGGATTTCTGGAAAACATCACCGACAGACGGGTGGCTGGAGATCAGGGATTCCGTGCCGGTGAAGTTGCGGATCGTTGTCATGGATGTATACGGTCACAAGAGTGAAAAGACCCTCATACTGGCGGGCTCCCCGGCCGGGCGCGAAGTAAAGGATTATATCAATTACTACAGGGAAACCAAACTTTGCAGAGCTTCCAGGGATAACAGGATCGAAATAGGAAAGGATTTTATTGCCACGATTCCCGCACATGCACTTTACAGCGATTACAAGGTCAATTATTCCTGGAATTACGGATATAATTACTCTGTCGGAAATCCCCTCGTGCCGCTGGATAAACGCATGGAAGTGTCTTTCAGGCTCAGCGCCTCCCTGTTGCCCCATGCAGGCAAATACCTGGTGTGCGGCAGTGATGGAAGAAAGTATACAGGCGAGCTCAAAAATTCATGGTTGACGGCTTCTGTACGGGAATTCGGCACATTCTATCTTGCGCTGGATTCCACCAGGCCTGCCATAAAGCCTTTATCCATCAATAAAAAAGGCTATTTTTCGTTCAGCATCAGCGATAATATGGCCGGGATAAAAGACTATGATTTTTACATAGATGACACCTGGGTATTGCTCGAATACGAATCGAAGTCGTCCCTTGTTTATGGAAAAGCGCCCAATCCCCTCAGCAGCGGTCAGCACACCATCAAACTCGTGGTGAGGGACCAGCTTATGAATGAAAAAGTGTACACGAAAACCATCACAGTAAAATGAGCAAAACCACCAAGCCA
This sequence comes from uncultured Bacteroidota bacterium, assembly GCA_937867025.1. Lineage (GTDB taxonomy): Bacteria > Bacteroidota > Bacteroidia > NS11-12g > UBA955 > JABMMZ01. Next base: position 2,381 of record CALMKH010000005.1, read on the forward strand.
AAGATAGGGAAACCTGCGCCGTCATTCAGTGCGCCCAACCAGTTCGGGCAGATACGCACCCTGGAAGAATTCGCTGGAAAAAAACTTGTCCTGTATTTCTATCCTCAGGATGATACGCCCACGTGCACTACAGAAGCCTGCGACCTCCGCGACAATTACCGCAAATTCATGAAAGCCGGTTATGCCGTATTGGGTGTAAGTCCCGACTCCATGAAAAAACACCAGAAATTCATCAGCAAATACAAGCTGCCTTTTGATCTTCTGTCCGACGAAGATCTTGCGATCTGCAAAGCTTACAAGGTTTGGGACTGGAAAACGCTGTTCGGCCAAACGTATATGGGTGTGTTAAGAACCACGTTTATAATTGACGAAAAAGGCATCATCGAGAACATTATCGACAAGGTACAGAGCAAGCGGCATTCCGAACAGATATTGGGAGCGGGATAAAGCGGCCTATTTATTTCCTCTTCTTCTCGGCTTGGTCTTTTTCCTGGCTATTTCCGACAACAGTTCCTTGTGCTCCTCCAGCAGTTGATAATACCTGTCCTTCCAGTACGTCACGGAATAAGCCCCTTCCGCGTCCTCGGTATTTTGTATTCCGGAACCAAAACCTTTGAGATCCTTTATGTCCTTGCGGAAATCGTAGCCTATTATTTTCCCTATTTCCAGGATAGTATCCATAGGCACTTTCGGGTTTTCAAAATAATTGTACACTGTCCGGCGACTCACAGCCAGCCTCTCCGCCAGCTTGGTTATGCTGTATCCGCTATCCAATACAACTTTCCTGATGATTTCGCCCCTGTGTTGCATATAAACCGTGCATTCCCGTCATAAAGATTACACCGTTTACAAATATTTAAACTGTTTTGAGTAAATTGTTATACAAGTGATATACAATTATGTATATAAAGACACCTATACATGTAAATAATTCTTCGAACTTGTAAAGAAAAGTACAATTATTTCACAAACTTCACATACCGGTCACCGTCAGTATTGAACC
>CALMKH010000006.1 GCA_937867025.1 uncultured Bacteroidota bacterium
GCCACATATACTGCGGCTGCTGGAACAAATAGTTGGGGAGTGGCAGCTTTCGGGGCCACTCCCGGGGTGAATGATGACATTATTGTTCCCAGTGGAGCAACGGTGAACATTACTGTTTTTGTACTTGCCCGTTGCCGTAATATCACGATCCAGAACGGCGGGATCGTCCAGTTTGCATCCGATTGGCTCTCCTTAAGGGTGTGCAATGGAGGAACTTTTTACATTGCACCGGGAGGCATTTTTAGGAGGAATGGCTTTTCATTTTTAAGCCTCGATTTTGTTGATAATATGGATTATACATTCAAGTGCGATGGAGTTTGTGATATGAGTAACATGACTGGGGATGGAAACTATATAGCTATGAACAGCTCATTTAAAACGCTGTCTCTGGAGGGTAGCGGCACCATCATTTTTGACCACTTGACATTTCGACAAACTGATGCCACATTATCCATCCGTGCTGGTACGACTCTGAAGTTACGTAATGACATTAACTTTGGCAATAAAGTCAACTCCATATTAAATAATTATGGGACCATATATTGTGCTTTAATTACTGGTGCAGGCACAGGAAGTGAGTTTCACAACAAGTCAGGAGCAGTCCTGAATATTGGATGGACCACCTCAACTGGTGTTATTTCAGCTGGCCCGCTTGGCAATCAATGGTCTGCTTTGAGTGTTTTTGCAGATGACTCCAACAATCTCGTCAATTACTGTGGAATGTCAGCTTCCATCGATCAGCATATTAGAGGTGCTGTAAATGGGTATTATAACCTTGAAATATCCTATATTGACCCTTTAGGCGGCCCTATCACATCTACCAGGTATCGTAAATTGCTTATTGGGGGCGATACCATCATCGTGTTGAATCAACTCATTTTAACAGACGGGTTCCTGGATTTGTCATTTGCAGACCCCGTTGACGGTCCGGGAAGGATTTTAATCCTTAATGGTTCCCCTGATGCAATTAAGTATACCAGGGGCCTTGTCACTACTGATGAATGCTTCGATTTAAGTGATAGATTTCAGTGGTCAATCGATACATTCAAAGGGCCGCATATTGTACCCTTCATGTCACGTGCGCAGGACAGCATACCGCTTGTTTTTGACCTGGATTCGGGCGATGCAGGTATTGTTACCTTCTCCACATATGGAACATTATATGATAATTTAAATTTTCCTACTTTTCCTTTTCCTGTACTTACGCTGGACGATTCTTCGTACTTTGATGATCAATATTGGGTTAATAATGGAAATGGAACCGTGGTTGACAGGTTCTGGTATATTGGTGTCACAGGCGGAGCTAAGGCCAATGTAACTTTTAATTACCCTCAAGCAGAATTACCTCCCGCCCCGTACAATGATACGCATTGGATGCAAGTGCAACGCTATAAATTTTCCAATGATTCATGGGATTTTAATATACCGGGACAAATTAGCAATGGCTATTCTGTTATTGTGAATGGTCTCCGGGATTTTTCAACCTTTGCCATATCTTACAAAGTGCTTCCGATACCATTGCCCGTGGATATTATCTCGTTTGCCGCAGAACATCACAATAAGGGAATAAAACTAAACTGGCGGGTGAGCGATGAGGTGAACATCAGCAACTATGTTATAGAAAGAAGCGATGACGGCATAAATTATTCGGTGTTGGAAACCATTAAAAGTGTCGGCTCACCGGGACAGGTTTCGGAATATGAGACACTCGACAGAACTCCTTACACTAGTATGGTGTACTACAGACTTAAGAAAACAGAGGCCGGAAGAGTGTCAGAGCCCTTAGGCCAGGTATGTTTTGAAAACAACGCGATGATGCGTGTTCCCTCTGTGTATCCTGTACCCGGCAATGGGGAATTTATACGGCTTGACTATCTCCCAGCCGGATCGCCGTGTACAATTCAGGTCATGAATGCTGAAGGAAAGGTCGTATTTGAAGATATCATTCCTCCCGATGGCTCGGACATCCGGTTTTCCGAAAAGCTGGAGAAGGGGGTGTATGCGGTCAGCATCTCTTCAGCGAGGCGGAAATGGCACCACGTGTATATTGTTGATTAATGGTTACCCATCTGTATATAGATATAACCTGTTAGCCGGATTACCGCAACCGTAGAAAAAGAATGTCCACCTCCCGGCACAGCCGGGGGTGGACAACTAACAGGGAGACTAACAATCAGTTCAGTGCCCGTTTACTGCACGGCCATTGCAAGTTAATTATAAAATTCCCAAAGAATTAAAATAAGATCAGTTCTAAATGTTACCTTTGCGGCATTCTGTTCTATCTCTTCGATAAAAAATAATATAAGATGTATTTTACGGGAATAATTTTCACCTTTTTCCTGGCCCTGATATTACTTGGGAAAAGAGATAAAAGTCGCGCCGACTACATATTGTTCGGCTGGCTGCTGGTCATGGGATCACATCTTGGACTGTTCTACCTCCACTTCAGCGGGCAATATGCACGTTTCCCGCACCTGCTGGGCTTTGAATGGTCTTTGTCCTTGCTGCACGGGCCCTTCATGTATCTTTATACCGCATCATTAACGGACCAATACAGGAAAAAACAATACATGTTGCTGCATTTCCTGCCTGCCATTATCATCTGCCTGATCCTGTCCGGATTCATCCTGTCACCATCTGAAAACAAGATAGCTGTATACCGGAACGGCGGCAGGGGCTATGAATTGGAAATGAGTATTTCAAATATCGCCTATGTTATTTCAAATATCATATATTTTATATCTTCACTTCTGGTTCTGAGAAAGCACAGGAGGAATATAATGAACCAGTTTTCCAGCCTGGGAAAGGTAAACCTTTTATGGCTGCGTTACCTCATCATCGGCTACGGCCTTATATTTTTAAGTTATCTCCTGCTGCAAGAGGATGAATACATATTCGGGGCTTTAGTGCTGTATATACTTTTTATAGGGTATTACGGTATCAGGCAGGTCGGTATTTTTACACGGACAGTTATTGAACCTGTTCCCGGTTCACATCCTGAAATGGCTGAAAGTGCCGGTGTCGATTTGATGAGTCGTGAAGAGCCGGTGCCTTCGCATTCAGTGGAAACAGCCGGCGGGGAGGATAACAAAACAGTGAAATACAGGAAATCAGGGTTGAATGACGAGTCGGCCAACGAAGTCCATCAGAGCCTGTGCAAGCTGATGGCGGAAGAAAAACTCTATAAAAATCCGGAATTGAGCCTGACAGAACTGGCCCAGAAACTGGAGGTCAATCCAAATATTCTGTCTCAGATCATCAATTCCATAGAGCAAAAGAATTTTTATGATTATGTCAATGAATTGAGAATTGAAGAATTCAAGCGGTTGATCGCCTTGAATGAAAATCAGAAATTTACTCTTCTGGCTTTGGCATACGAGTGCGGATTTAATTCCAAAACCTCTTTTAACAGGAATTTTAAAAAGATTACCGGGATTTCCCCAACAGAATATTTAAGCAAACTGGAGACACATGTGTCTGAATAATTTCTGAAATATTCAAAGAAACCCGCAGTATTCTCAGTTGCTTTTGTAATCAAATAGTTATATTCTTTTTTAACTGGTGCCATCCTACATTATGGGGCGCTGCAACGCATGATTTCCTTTCTTTTTGCTAAAATTTTTATACCTAAAATGAAAAAATTAATTATTTGTATTATTACATGTATTCTCATATTGCCTGATGCAATGTGCCAGTTATTCTCAGATGACTTCGAAAGCTATCTGGTGAATGATTATCTCGCAGCTTCATCAACCCGTTGGAGGACATGGAGCGGGACTTCCGGAGGTACAGAGGACCTGAGGATAGTTGATGATTCTTTTTACAGTGGCAGCCAATCCATTTTTGTTCCTGTCGCTTCGGGCAGGACTATGTCCAATATTGTACTTCCGTTCGGAGGTATGATTGATTCAGGCACATTGAAACTTTCTGCAAGGTTCCTTGTTCCATCAGGTAAGGAAGCCTATTTTAATATTCAGGGGGATACCGCACTCGGAACATCCACAGCGGCAGATTGCTTTATGGCGCCATGGGGGGTTCTATATATTAACGGGTTATCCGCAAATTATCCCTCTGACCAGTGGTTTGAAATCCGTATGGAAGCCGATTTATCGGCCAATATATGGAATTTTTATCTCGATGGCGCGTACCAGGGTTCCTTTATGGGCTACGTAAGTTCTGCAGCGTATTTCAACCTGACAGGTGCCGGTCCGGATTGCACGTACTGGGTGGATGATGTCAGTTTCTGCTGCAACAGCTCCTGTAACCCGGATATTTCCATGAATGCAGTGTCTGTAATGGCGAACCCGATGTGTACAAACCGCAGCAGCAATGTCAGTCTCAGGCTTTTCAACAACGGTCCCGGAGATGCTACAGGGTTCAGGGTCGGACTTCAAATGGCCGGCCAATCAACTATTGAACATGACGTGGTGCTTGATAAACTTGCGTCAGGCAGGGATACATTTATTATATTGGATGACCTGTTCAAAACTCATCTTTCAGGTGATAGTATAGAAGTGAAGGCCATAAATATCACCCATGACAGGGAGATATCCAATGATACAACCTCCACGTTTATTGATATCCTGCAGGCTCCTTACGGGTCCGAACTCATGCAGGGTTTTCCATTCGACGGGCAATTAAGGCTGGGAACTCATATACAGCCGGACCTGGTCACACCAGGCAGGACCAATACCTATGAATTACGGCCACCGGCAGGATACACCAATTCCACTCATTCCACCCTATGGAATATACATTCAGTTGAAGCGATCACAGTAAACGGCACACCGGTCCCGGCCACCGAATTTATTGTAACCCTTCCGACAGATTCCACTAACGGCGTGATCGCATATAGAGGCTCGGACACATTTCTCGACAGCACGATCATTCTCGCAATTAACCTGCGCAATGCGCCTAACGCCTGCGATAGTTTTGTGAAACGTGTCATCAGAGTGGTGCCAATGCCTGAAACAAATTTCACGGTTCCTGCGCCATTATGTTCAGAACG
>CALMKH010000007.1 GCA_937867025.1 uncultured Bacteroidota bacterium
CATTGCCCGCCCCAGTAGCCATATTCGTTTACAACAGGCCTGATCATTTCAGGCAAGTGATAGGTTTTCTGCAGAAAAATCATACGGCTTCTGAAACTGAGCTGTACATATTCTCGGATGGGGCCAGGACCGGGCGCGACAAAGAGGCAGTTGACGCTATCCGTGACTTTTCAGGACAAATCAAGGGGTTCAGGAATGTACAGGTGTTTCCCTCCGAACAGAATCTCGGTCTGAAAGCCTCTGTCAGAAAGGGCGTAAGCCATGTCTTGTCGCTGCATGACTCGGTGATAGTTGTAGAAGATGATATCTGCACCAACAGGAATTTTCTCGATTACCACAATGATTGCCTCGGAAAATACAAGGATCTGGCTCATGTATGGTCTGTTTCGGGATATGTGATCCCTGCCATGGGAAAGGCGGTAAAGGAACAAACGGGAGAAACGTATTTTCTTATCCAGCGGGCTTCTTCCTGGGGATGGTCTACGTGGAAGGACAGGTGGGAAAAGGTGAACTGGGATGAGCATTCGCTTCTGAAACACCTTGGCGAAGGGGATACCTACAAAAGGTATTTTGCCACAGGAGGAGATAAGATAAGGATGCTGTTTGACTGCTTTGAAAAGAAGAATAATTCATGGGCGATCATATGGGATTTTAATCATTTTTTAAACGGGGGATATTGTCTGTACCCCACACGTTCGTTTGTGCGAAATATCGGATTGGACAGGAGCGGAGTGCATTCAAAACCCAGGGAAGAGTATGCAGTTGAGCTCGAAGACTGGCCTTTTGATCCTTCAGCCCTGCCCGAAAAGCCGGTAAGCCCTCCGCTTGCGCAGAAGATATACAGGAGACTCAACAGGAAGATATACCGGGATATTTTGGATAGATGGCGGTTTGGAAACCTGAAATTAAAATTCTGAAATGCTGAAGAAACTTCTATTTGTGTTTACCAAAGGATTTGAGCTAAAACGCAAATACCTTAAAGATCTCCTCTAAACCAAAAATGGCTTTAGCTTCTCCAGGAATTCCCTTGGGTTGTCTGCATGCACCCAATGGCCTGCATCTGCAACAATGGCGAATTCAGCTTTTGGAAACCAGGTTTTAATGTAAGGCTTGTCGTGTTCCGAAAGGTAATTGGAGCGGTCACCCAGAATAAAAAGCACTGGCCCGGAATAAGGTTTGCTGAAATCGAGCGGACCGATAATTTCATCATAAGATTTGCTCAGCGCCTCTATATTGCTTTTTACCATGAATCCGCCGCCGTCCCGCCGCTCAATATTTTTTGCAAGGAATAACCTCACGCCCGGATCGGTTTCGTAAACCATCAGCGCGTCATCTACATCCTTCCTGCTTTGCAATGTTTCCCAGGCGATGTTCTTAAATGCGTTAAAGTATACCTGATGGCCTGGCTTGTAGGCTTTCGGAGCTATATCCACCACTACCAGTTTTTCTATGCGGTCCGGAAACTGATGCGCTGTCCACATAGCGGTTTTCCCCCCCATGCTGTGACCAATGAGGATAAAACTATCGATCTGCAAATGATCAGCCAGTTCAATGACATCTTCAGCCATCAGCTGATAGCTCATGTCATCGGTGTGCCCCGATCCGCCATGGTTCCTGGCATCAAGCGTGAATACCCTGTATGTCTCGCTGAGGGCTTTGGCAATAAGATGCCAGTTGTCAAGCATCCCGAAAATGCCATGAAGAATAAAGACGGCTTTTCCGGAATCCCCGTATGTTTTATAATTCAGGAGCATGAAAATCAGTAAAACTTAACCGAATGCCTCGTCAAGAATGGCCGCCTGTTCCTTGTCGTGGGTCTTCTTAAAGCCTGTTGCAGGACTGGCGCTGCTCCTTCTGCCTGTATATTTTAGTGCGAATGGCAGGTCGTAACGGCCAAGATGCATCCAGGCGCCCATATTGCGTGGTTCTTCCTGCACCCAGACAAATTCAGCATCCTTGTATTGCTTATATACATCTTCAATCTGCTTTTCAGGTAGCGGATAAAGCTGTTCGACCCTTACAATGGCAATATCCTTGCGTTTTTCTTCCTGTTGCCTGGCCAGCAGTTCATAATATATTTTTCCTGAACAGAGCAATACGCGTTTTACTTTCTTTGTATCAGCATAGGTGTCATGTATCACTTCCATAAACCTGCCTTTGGTGAAATCTTCAATAGTGCTGACACATTGGGGGTGTCTTAACAGGCTCTTGGGTGTCATGGCGATCATCGGCACCCTGAAATCGCGCTTCAATTGTCTCCTCAGGGCATGATAGAAATTAGCAGGCGTAGAGCAATTCAGGACCTGCATGTTGTTGTTGGCTGACAGTTGCAGGAACCGCTCCAGCCTTGCAGATGAATGTTCCGGACCCTGGCCTTCGTACCCATGAGGCAGAAGCATGACAAGTCCGCTGTACTGCCCCCATTTGGTGCCTGCACTGGCTACAAACTGGTCAATCATGATCTGGGCGCCGTTTGCAAAATCACCGAATTGCGCTTCCCAAATGGTGAGATGATGCGGCGAAACGGCGCTGTAACCATATTCAAAGCCGAGCTCGGCATACTCGCTCAAAAGGGAATTGTAAATGTAAAACCTGCCTTGTTTTTCACTAATATTCTGCAGCGGTACATATCTGGCTTCCGAATCCTCTTTCTTTATCAGTGCATGCCTGTGACTGAATGTGCCTCTCTCAGTGTCCTGGCCTGCCAGGCGCACCGCATAACCCTCATCCAGGAGGGTTGCATATGCCATCAGCTCGCCCATAGCCCAGTCGTATGAGTTTTCATCCGCCATTTTCAGGCGGGCTTCATACAACTGCTGCACTTTTTTGATCGGCAGATTGTCTTTCGGTATGGTGTTGATGGCTTTGTATATTTCCAGCCACCTCTTTTGTTTGAATGTCGTATCCGTATCCTTCTCGAAATCCTCTTTTACGGGAAAATGAAAGTCTTTCCATATGTCGTCAATTTTCAGCTTGGATTCAGGAGCTTTATTCTGCTTTACTTCATCCAGGGTTTCCTGCAGCAGCTGCTTGAACTTTTCTTCCATTTCCGCAGCTATCGCCGCGTCTATTTCGCCCCTGTCTATCAGCTTGGCCTTGTAAATCTCCCTGGGGTTTGGATGCGATGAAATGGCTTTGTACAGCAATGGCTGGGTGAATCTGGGCTCATCGCCTTCATTATGTCCGTATTTCCTGTAACCGAGGAGATCAATAAAAATATCACTGTTGAACTTGTTCCTGTAAGCCATGGCCATTTTAATGGTATGAACCACAGCTTCCACGTCGTCGCCATTCACATGGAATACAGGACAGTTGGTAGTCTTGGCCACATCCGTGCAGTAAATGCTGGTGCGGCTTTCAGTATAATTGGTCGTGAATCCGATCTGGTTGTTGGTAACAATGTGTATGGTTCCGCCAATCCTGTTGGCTTCGAGTCCGCTCATCTGTACCACTTCGTACACAATTCCCTGACCGGCGATGGCTGCATCTCCATGTATCAGAATGGGGCAGATCTTATTGATATCGTTCTGGTACAGGTGATCGAGCTTGGCTCTCACCATGCCTTTTACCACGGGATTCACGGCTTCAAGGTGCGAGGGGTTAGGAGCGAGTTTCAGTTTGACTTCCTTGCCGCTTGGAGTATTCACAATCGTGGAGTAACCAAGGTGATATTTTACGTCACCCTCAAACTGGTCGTCCTGGAACACCTTGCCTTCGAATTCGCTGAAAATGTCAGCATACGTCTTGTTGAAGATATTGGCCAGAACATTAAGCCTTCCACGGTGCGCCATGCCCATCACAAATTCTTTCACGCCGAGTTCAGCACCGTAATACACCACGCTGTCAAGCGCCGG
>CALMKH010000008.1 GCA_937867025.1 uncultured Bacteroidota bacterium
GCTCTGAAAACAGCTGACGCAGGTTACCTGACCCGTAGGCTGCACGACGTGGCACAGGATGTGATCATTACCGAGCAGGATTGCGGAACCCTCAGAGGACTCTCATTGACTGCCCTTAAAGATAATGATGATGTGGTTGAAAGCCTGTATGAAAGGATTCTGGGCAGAACCGGCCTTTACGATGTCTACCATCCTGAAACCGGTGAACTGATTATCAATGCCGGTGCAGAAATCACTGAAGAGATTGCAAGGACCATCGAGAGCGCAGGAATAGAAGAAATGGAAATACGTTCAGTATTGACATGCGAGATAAGGAATGGTGTTTGTGCGAAATGTTATGGACGTAACCTGACAAACGGCAGGATGGTTCAGATAGGAGAGGCGGTTGGTGTAATTGCGGCACAATCCATTGGTGAGCCTGGTACACAGCTTACACTTCGTACGTTCCACGTGGGTGGTACCGCGAGCAGCATTGCCGCGGAATCCCAGATCACTTCCAAGCACGACGGTATAGTCAGTTTCGACGAGCTTAAAACGGTCACTACAGAAAAGATTGACGAAGGTACAGGCGAAAAACAGAAAGTGGAACTCAACCTGGGCCGTAGCGCTGAAGTGAGGATACTGGAGCCTAAGACCAAGAATATCATCATTACATATATTGTACCATACGGTTCATTCGTATATGTGAAAGAAGGCGATAAAATCAAGAAAGGCGATATGATCTGCTCATGGGATCCGTATAACGCGGTGATTCTGTCGGATATGCCTGGTAAGATACAGTACGATAATATCATAGACGGTATCACATTCAGGGAAGAGAACGACGAAGTGACAGGTTATGGTGAAAAGGTGATTATCGAAACCAAAGACAAGACCAAAACTCCATCCATCAAGATCGTTGGCAAGGACAAAACCATCCTGAAGGAGATCAGCTTACCTGTTGGCGCTCACATCTCCGTAGAGGATGGAAAGAGCATCGTTGCAGGGGATATCATTGCCAAAATACCGCGCTCAGCCCGTGGAACAAGGGATATCACAGGCGGTCTGCCGCGTGTTACCGAATTGTTTGAAGCAAGGAATCCATCAAACCCTGCGACAGTTGCAGAGATTGACGGTGTGGTAACATACGGTGGCATTAAGAGGGGTAACAGGGAAATAACGGTTACCAGCAAAGACGGCGAACAGAAACACTACATGATACCTTTATCCAAGCACATCTTTGTTCAGGATAACGATTATATCAAGGCTGGAGCTCCTTTGTCCGACGGTGCGATCACTCCCCAGGATATACTAAGGATACAGGGTCCTACAGCAGTACAGCGCTATATCCTCAACGGTATCCAGGAAGTTTACCGCCTGCAGGGTGTGAAAATCAATGACAAGCACATTGAAATCATTGTAAGGCAAATGATGCAGAAAATGATTGTTGAACAACCGGGCGATACCCAGTTCCTTGAAGGCGAAGTTGTTGAAAAATGGGAACTCTTCCAGGAAAACGACTGGATATTTGACCGCAAGGTAGTGCTCGATGCCGGGGATTCTGAAAAACTGAAAGTCGGGCAGATTGTATCATTGCGCGAAGTCAGGGAAGAAAACAGTTCATTGAAACGCCAGGATAAACAGCAAGTGCAGGTAAGGGATGCCGTTACAGCTACTGCCGATGCGGTGCTGCAGGGAATCACCAGGGCTTCACTTGCAACCAGGAGCTTCATGAGCGCGGCATCATTCCAGGAAACAACGAAGGTATTGAACGAAGCGGCTATAGCCGGCAAGGTCGATTACATGAGAGGTTTGAAGGAAAATGTGATCGTAGGACACCTGATACCGGCCGGAACTGGCATGCGCGAATACGACAATATCGTTGTCGGCAGCAAGGAGGAGTTTGAACGTCTCATGGCTTCGAAGGAAGAAGAAGGAGAAGTAGCAAGCGCTAACTGATAATTATTTATAAGAAAAAGAACCCCGGCATTTGCGCGGGGTTTTTTTATGCCCTTGTTTTGGAAAACTCTGACATTTTATCGGTACATTCAGGTACACGAAAAAATGTCGAAAAAAAAATTTAAAATTCATGTCATGAACGCAATATTTGGAGTTCTTTTTGTGTTATAACGATTATTTGAAACGCATGAATCAGCAACTATTTTTGTTTTTTATGGCGCATTCTTCAGTCGTTGGGCACCTTAAATCTTTCTATTCACTATGACTGAAGTTATCCATATGAGTCCCGAAAAACCAGTCCTTAAATCATTAAGCATGCTTGATGAACAGACCGTTCAGATCGAATTCCAGGATGATGTGTTGATAGATCTGGAGGATATTAAGCGCACTTATCAGCAATTGCACCATTTTACCGGAGAAAAACGATTAAAGAAGCTCGTTATTACAGGTAAGAAGACGGAAATCACAAAAGATGCCAGGTTGTACGGCCACAGGGAAAGCATGAAGATCAAGGACCGTGTGATTGCCGAAGCCATAGTAGTCCACATGTTGTACCAGAAAATGATCATTAACTTTTATATCATGTTTATAAAGGATTCCTACCCGACAAGGTTTTTTACCGATGTTGAAAAAGCCAAGGAGTGGCTTGCTTCCATCGAAGCATGACCTTTCAACTGTATTGCAAAACAAAGGCTCCGGATCATGAGGCGATATCAGTCCCGCACCTGCCATGCTGTCAAAATCTTAGTTTGGTAAAACACTGAATTCAGATTAATTTCGCGCTATATTTTTATTTTATGGCAACAGCATCAGATCTATCAGTAGGCATGTTTATCCGCTTTAACGGCGAATTGGTACAGATAACCGAATACATACACAGGACTCCGGGTAACCTCAGGGCGTTTTATCAGGCTAAAATGAAAAACGTGAAAACAGGCAAAGCGGCGGAAAACCGTTTCAATCCGGGTGAAAAAGTGGATATTGTCAGGGTCGAGGTCAGGGAGCTGTCGTATTTGTACAAAGAAGGTACTGACCTGGTTTGTATGGATAATGAATCCTTTGAGCAATATAATATTCCCGAAATATTCTTTGGTGATGCAGCTCCGTTCATGATAGAAGGAATGACCGTGCTGGTGACGTTTGAGGATGGGGAAACGCCTATAGGCGCTACCCCTCCGACACATGTGGATCTCGAAGTAACTTACACCGAACCGGGAGAAAGGGGAAATACAGCCACCAATACCTTTAAGCCCGCAACCGTATCAACCGGCGCCAGCCTGATGGTTCCGCTTTTTGTTGATAACGGCGATAAAATCAAGATCGATTTGAGAACTATTGAATATGTTGAACGGGTTAAATAATGGAATTCCTTTCTGCTGAAAATAATTTTTTAGGGATCACCGAACCTGAACTTTTTGATTATGTAAAAAGCAGGGTGATCATACAATCCGCTCCCTACGAACATACTTCCTCCTATCTTCAGGGTAGCAATCTGGGACCCCAGGCTATCATCGAAGCAAGCCATTTTGTTGAGTTTTATGATGAAGAGACTGACCAGGAAGCCTATAAAAAATTTGGAATATGTACCGTTCGCGAAATGGATTTCAAAGGCAAGGTGGACGAAGATGCTGTCAGCCTGATTGAAGCCGAGACTGCCTATCACCTTGACAGAAACAAATTTGTAGTTTCCCTGGGTGCCGAACATACAGTCTCCCTTGGATTTGTAAAGGCTTTTAAAAAGAGAAGTGCAGATTTTTCTGTTCTTCAGATTGATGCTCACAGCGATCTCAGGGATTCTTACAATGGCAATAAATACTCCCATGCAAGCGTGCTTGCAAGGATACACGATCTCGGACTCCCCATAAGCCAGGTAGGAATACGTGCACAATGCAGGGAAGAAGCCGAACTTATCAGGTCATCACCCCTGATCAATACATGGTATGCCCATCAGTTGCAGGATAACGACCAATGGATGGATGATTGTATTGCCAATCTTAAGGATCGTGTATACCTCACTATAGATGCGGATGGATTTGACCCGTCCGTTATGCCGGCGGTCGGTACGGCTGAACCAGGGGGACTGCACTGGCACCAGGGACTGAAATTCCTCAGGAAACTGGCTGAAAAGAAACATATTATCGGTTTCGATATTGTCGAATGCGCACCTCGCGAAAATGAGATATTAACACAGTTTAATCTTGCTAAACTGCTTTATAAGATACTTGGTTATTGCTCACATTACAACAAGTTATAATCTATGAAAATATATTTTGACAATGCCGCCACAACGCCCCTTGATCCGGAGGTGCTGGATGTCATGATACCGGCTTTGCGTGAAGATTTCGGCAACCCTTCTTCCACTCATGCCTTTGGAAGAAAGGTAAAAGCGCATATAGAACAGGCCAGGAAAACCATTGCTAACCTGTTGAACGTCACCCCTGGCGAAATTATTTTCACCTCTGGCGGCACGGAAGCCGACAATATGGCCATCAGGTGCAGTGTAGAGGATCTCGGGGTGAGGCACATCATCACATCCCCGATCGAACACCATGCCGTTCTTCATACAGTGGAAGCCATTTGTTCCAGGCATAATGTTGAGTTGCATAACGTGAATCTCCTGCCTGACGGACATGTAGATCTTACACATCTTGAGACCCTACTGAAAGATAATACCAATGTGCTGGTAAGCCTTATGCATGGTAATAATGAAGTGGGTAACCTGCTGGATCTTGAGAAAGTAAGCGCGCTCTGCCAACAATATAAAGCCCTTTTTCATAGTGATACAGTTCAAACCATGGGACATTACAGGTTTGATTTTCAAAAACTTAATATTGATTTTGCGGTAGGATCCGCACATAAGTTCAATGGTCCGAAAGGTATTGGTTTCCTGTATTTTAACAAGCGGAATAAAATAAAACCGTTGATAACAGGTGGTGCCCAGGAACGGGAAATGCGGGCCGGAACAGAAAATATATACGGCATTATCGGATTGGCCAAGGCGCTTGAAATTGCCTACCGCGACCTGGACAAAAAGCAAGCCCATATCAGTGCTATAAAGCAGTATTTTATAAAGAAGCTCAAGGAAAACTTTCCTGATATCAGGTTGAACGGTGATGCAGAAGGCCGGAGCCTTTACACCATTTTAAGCGTTGCCTTTCCGCCCTCGGTGGCAAATGACATGCTGTTGTTCAATTTTGACCTTCATGGTATTGCCATTTCCGGCGGAAGCGCGTGTACCTCCGGAAGTAATGCGGGTTCACACGTTATCCGTGCCATAGGAAGCAACCTGGATTATTCGCCTGTACGGTTTTCATTTGGTAAATACAATACACTGGAAGAGGTTGATTTCACCATCAATTATATCAAATCACTTTTCAGTCAGGCACAGGCGTAAGAAAGTTCTTGGACAAAAAGATCACTATAGCGGTAGATGGGTATTCCAGTTGCGGAAAAGGCACCCTTGCGAAAGCATTAGCCAAATCACTCGGGTATATCTTCATCGATTCCGGGGCTATGTACAGGGCAGTGACATTGGCGATGCTTGATCGCGGCGTCTCTGCAGATGATGTTGACGGGGTCGTTAAATTACTGCCCGACCTGCACATCAGTTTCCGGAATAATCCCGACAAGGATTACTACCACACTCTGCTGAACGGCCACGATGTGGAAGAAAGGATACGCAGCATGGAGGTCAATGAACTGGTGAGTCCTGTCAGCAAGATACCGGATGTAAGAAAATTCCTGGTTGAACAGCAAAAAAGACTGGGGAAGGACAAAGGGGTGGTAATGGATGGCCGTGATATCGGCACAGTTGTTTTTCCGGATGCAGAACTGAAGATATTTATGACTGCCAGGGCAGAAGTACGCGCCGAAAGAAGACTTAAGGAGCTTCAGCAAAAAGGGAATACGCAGGTATCCTACGCCCAGATACTGGAGAACCTTAACGACCGCGATCTGCAGGATTCCACCAGGTCGAACAGCCCCCTGAAAGCAGCGCCCGATGCTGTAATTATAGACAATTCAGAGCTAAGCAAGGATGAGCAAAATGCCCTGGCCTTAAAACTGGCTATGGATAAAATCAAAAGCTGAAAAACCAAACAGTTTATTTATTGACCGAGTAACGCTTGGCGTAATAGAACTTGTCGTCCTTTTTTTCCTTCCTTCCGATAAAGCCGGTGTTTTTTGCGAAATAAAGCTCCGTATACGCCGGGTGAGAAGGATTTAACTTAACTCTTACCACATCATTAAAAAGCTTGTCGTTTAAAAGATAGTTGCTGTGGAAAAATATAGAATCGCCGCTGCCGTTGGCTGCAGAAAAATTCCCGCCCTGATTAAAGAACACCGCGGCAATGCTAATGCTTCCGCTGTTATTGGCCAGTAAGGCAATCCTGTCCTTGAATTCCGAGCCTCCTGATTCACATCTTACCGTAAACACTGTTTTGCCAGCTCCTGCGTCCAGGTCGTATACCATTATCTCGCTGTTTTCTATATCCGGATTAGCCTGGTTATTGATAAAATTTTTCGAGGTATAAGTGATGGTCTGGCTGGTATCATTGGCCTCCGTAAAGTGGTATTTCGACTGATCCCTGACAAGGAAATACTCCTTCGTGCTTTCATGAAGACTATGTTTGGTTTGCTCTTTGGGCTTGCAGGAAAACATGACAGAACACGAAAAAATATATAAGGAGAAATACTTGATTGCTTTCATTTAAAAGTGCAAATTTGAGGAATTTTTATGACTATATCAAATATTGGTCCAGATACGATAAAAGAAGAAATAAGGGGTTTGGCAGCCAGGATAAAGGAAGAGCTTATCGCCATACGCCGTGATATCCATAGTCACCCTGAGCTTTCATTCCGGGAAGAACGTACGGCATCCCTGGTTGAAAAATACTTGCTCAACCTGGGGTTAAAACCTCAAAGGATAGCCGGAACAGGTGTTTGGGCAATGATAGAAGGTAAAAGCCCGGGCAGGACCGTAGGCCTGAGAGCTGATCTCGACGCCCTGCCGATAGAGGAGAAAAACGACAAGCCTTATGTCTCCCAAAACAAGGGGGTTATGCACGCCTGCGGGCATGACGTGCATACCTCGTCGCTGCTGGGAGCCGCAAAAATACTGGCATCGATGAAAGATAGGCTTGAGGGCAATGTCAAGCTTGTATTCCAGCCGGGGGAAGAAAAGCTTCCGGGAGGAGCCAGTTTGCTCATAAAAGAGGGGATACTGGAAAATCCCAAAGTGGATGTCATGATCGGACAACACGTAATGCCTTTCATAAAAACGGGCAGCGTGGGTTTCAGGAAGGGATTGTATATGGCCAGTACGGACGAGATATATATGACTGTGCATGGCAAGGGGGGACACGGGGCCATGCCGCATCTGACAATAGACCCTGTGGCTATTTCAGCCCAGATTATCATAGCGCTGCAACAGGTGGTGAGCCGTAAAGCCAGGCCAATACTTCCAACAGTACTGACATTCGGAAAAATCAATTCTGATGGCGGAGCAACGAATGTGATACCCGATTCGGTGAGCCTGGAAGGCACGTTAAGAACACTGGATGAACAATGGCGGGCGGAAGCAAAAGAACTGATCGTTAAAATAGCCAGGAACACCGCAGAAGCTTATGGAGCGACACTTGATATCAGGATAGAGCACGGATACCCGTTTCTGAAAAATGATGAAAGCCTTACGCACTCTATAATGGATTTTGCCAGGGAATATATGGGTGACGATAAGGTTGAAAACCTGGATATTTGGATGGCTGCAGAGGATTTTGCCTATTACAGCCAGGAAATACCTTCGTGTTTCTACCGTCTTGGAACCCGAAACGAAGAGAAAGGAATAACAAGCGCTGTCCACACCAATACGTTTGACGTCGATGAAGACGCTTTGGAAACAGGCGCAGGCCTGATGGCCTGGCTGGCCGTTAAAGCGTTGGCTGGTTAATATCCTCCAGACACGTTCTTATCCGGCTTTAATCCAGTTATCTTCCTGATCATATGAACAGTGCCCCACGGGCAGTTGACACATAACACCCGCTTTAGGGCAGCCTCTGTCATTTAAAGGCAATAATTTGGTCAAGGTTGTGTCAAAGTAGTTCCTTATGCTTTTTTGCTATGGCTGCTTATGCTAATTTTGAGTAAAATTAGGAAAGTATGAAAGCAATGCTTACAATTTTAACCAGAATAATGTGTATGGGTTTATTCACGTTTATAGGCGGAGCCGTATGTGCACAGGACACTATTCCTCCTGTCATCAGCCTCAATACGCCCAACACCGTTTATCACCAGAAAGGTACACCCTATACCCCTGTAACACCTACAGTAACTGACAATTTTTGTCCCGCCAACCAGATCACTCTGACGTTATTGAGTGATGTGGATGTGAATGTTACCGGCATATACCAGGACATGTATGATGCGACGGACCCGGACGGAAATACAACAAGAAGGATAAGAACGGTTGTCATCGGGCATCTTTCAAATGATTATCCTGCCAGCAACTACAACATCAGGGTAATACCTAACCCCGCAAATGAACACATAACGGTCCTGCTGGCGGACGGAATACCCGAAGTCGGCATGAAAATATGTTCGGCCGACGGCAGAACAGTTTATGAAAAAAACGGTATCAGGAATGGAAGCATAATCGATACCGGCATTCTCGAAACGGGAGTTTATACGGTTCTCATGGATCTCGGAAGTATGGTTATCGCAAATAAATTGCTGATACAACGATAATAGGGTTATTGTAAGTTTGTTGAATTAACAAAATGCTCCCCTCAAGAGGAGCATTTTTTTTATTTTTTGGAGGAACACTGCCAGCAATCCATACGTTATTGGTAGCCGTAATCCCAAACTGCTCGATTTACACTGTGGATATTTGTCATTGCGGGGAATGGCATTTTTACAGTTAATTTGTATAAATGAAAACGGTTGCTATAATTACAGGGGGCAAGTCTCCTGAACATGAAGTGGCCATTGTATCATCCCGGAATATATACAATGCACTTAATACCTCTAAATATGCAATTCAGGTAATTGGCATCTCCAGGGAAGGCAAATGGTACCATCTCCCTGAGCGCTCCCTGTTTGATGAAAACCTTGAAATAGGAACCTCCGGACAGCATGCCTTATTATGCATATTCCCTTTTGATAAAAAACCCTTGCGGTACGCTGACGATACATCTGTATCACTCGATGTGGATGTGTTTTTTCCCATTGCGCATGGCGTTTATGGTGAAGACGGTTTATTGCAGGGTGTACTGGAATACACGGACAGGCCTTTTGTTGGCCCGGGTGTTCTGGGAAGCGCAATTGGGATGGACAAGGATGTCACCAAGCAGATACTTCAGCAGAATGGCATTCTCGTCACCCCCTGGCATACATATTTTAAAGGCGATAATATCGATTTTGTAGCCCTTGAGCTGATGGGATTTCCTTTATTTGTCAAACCGGCCAATATGGGGAGCGGGGTTGGCGTTGAAAAGGCTTCCTCTCTTGAAGAGTTAAAAAAGGCGATTGACACAGCTTTCAGTTTTGACAATAAGATATTGATTGAAAAAGGCATAAAGGGCAGGGAGGTGGAAACTGCCGTGTTGGGAAATCTTAAACCTGAAGTTACAGGGGTAGGGGAGATTGTTGTCAACAGTGGTTTCTATACATACGAAAACAAATATGTCAACAATGAAACAAAGGTCATTATCCCGGCTGAAAACCTGAGCCAGCAGTCTGTTTATCTCATCCAGCAGGTTGCCATGAAAGCCTACAGATGTCTGCAACTGGAAGGTATGAGCAGGGTTGATTTTTTCTATGTAAATGACCAGGAATTCTACCTGAACGAGGTAAATACCCTTCCAGGTTTTACGAACATCAGCATGTATCCGCAACTCTGGCAGGCCGAAGGGTTAAAGTACAGCGAGCTGCTCGACAAGCTTATCCTTATGGCCGAGGAGCGTTATATGGTGCGGAAAGAGCTCAGACGCCAACGTTAGGTCTTTATGGGATACATGGACATCCCTGTAACTGAAATCTGAAATAAATGGTACAGTTGTCATGTCAATCCTGCCTAAGATCATAATTTAGTTCCTTAACCGTTATTTAACCGCTTATTTTATGAAGAGAAAACTCAGATCAATCGGCAAATGGGCCCTCCGGGTAACGGCCGTATGGTTAACTGTTTTCTTAATCCTTCATTTCATTTTCCCTTTAAAGAGCGACCTCAGTTATTCTCAAACCGTATATTCAAAAGAAGGAGTTTTAATGTCTGCCTTTCTTAACAAGGAGGACAAGTGGAGGATACGGACTGATCTGAAAAACATATCTCCTTTGATGGTCAAAACCATTATTGAGAAAGAAGACAAATGGTTCAGGTGGCACTTCGGATTTAATCCCGTTGCCATGGCGAGGGCAGGTTTCCAGAACATCACAAGGCAAAAACGCGTCAGTGGGGCCTCCACTATCACTATGCAGCTTGCCAGGCTGATAGAGCCCAAAAAACGGACTTTTGCCAACAAGTTCATTGAAATATTCAGGGCTGTACAGCTGGAAATGCGCTATTCCAAGGATGAAATCCTTGAAATGTACCTTAGCCTGCTCCCTTACGGCGGAAATATAGAGGGGGTTGGCAGCGCTTCACTCATCTATTTTGGAAAACCCGCCTCTGCTTTAAGTCTTTCTGAAAGCGTGATCTTGTCAGTTATCCCCAACCGCCCGGGCAGCCTTAATATTCGGACAAAGGCAAAAGCGATCGAAAAATCGCGCAATTACTGGCTTGAATATTTCCTGCAGCATGGCGTGTTTAATAAGAAACTTGTAGCAGATGCGCTGAATGAACCTGTTCAGATACGGAAAAGACAATTGCCTGCCTTTGCCCGGCATTTTTGTCTGCGCCTGAAATCACAATATGCAGACAGCACTCACATAAAAACTTCCATTCATTACGCCCATCAGGTTCAGGTGGAGAATATTCTTAAGAATTATGTCGAACGCACCAGGGAAAAGAACATTCGGAATGGCAGTGTCCTGGTTCTGGACAACAGGACGGGAAGAGTGCTGGTGTATTGCGGAAGCAATGATTTTGATGACAGGGAAAATGCCGGCCAGGTGGATGGGATAAGAGCCCTGAGGTCGCCCGGAAGCGCCCTGAAACCTTTTTTGTACGCGCGGTCATTTGATCTCGGGCTTTATACGCCAAACAGTGTGCTGTACGATGTGCCTGTAAACATAGGAGGTTACGAACCGGAGAATTACGACCGGGAATTCAACGGGAGCATCACGCTTAAGCACGCGTTGTCTTTTTCGCTCAATATCCCCGCAGTTTGTGTTCTCAACCAGATAGGCCTGCCGGATTTTGTAAAACATCTGAATGCATGTGGGTTTAAATCCGTAAAAATTAAAAATTCGGGCTTGAGTCTGGCTTTGGGTGGTTGCGGCGTGAGCCTTCAGGAGCTGGTTACGGCATATTCCATGCTTGCGAACGAAGGAAAACTAAAAGCTCCTGCATTTCTCAACCATTCTGTGATACATCACGTCACCCAGCCCCTTACAAGGGAAAGTGCTTACCTGACCACGAATATCCTTCAAACTCTTGTGCGACCCGATATTCCGCAGTCTTTTTTTCACAACACCTATCGCATACCCAAAGTGGCATGGAAAACCGGAACCAGTTTCGGCAGAAAGGATGCCTGGGCTATAGGCTATAATAAAGATTATACAGTAGGCGTCTGGCTTGGCAATTTTGACGGGGAAGGGGTGCCATCCCTCAGCGGAGCGGAAACAGCGACACCTCTGCTTTTCGAAGTATTTACAGTGCTGGATTACAATTCACGCAAAGGATGGTTCAACACCCCGCCCGGGATCGACTACCGGTACGTGTGCCCGCGGACCGGAAATTTGCCCGGCTCTTTCTGTACTGAACAGATAGTGGATGAATTTATAAAAGGCAAGACGCTGCAAACTGAGTGCAGGCACGAGATCGAGATAATGGTGAATGCCGACAGCAGCCTTACTTACTGCAACACGTGCATGGGAGATAATCCCTACAAATTGAAAAGATACCCCAATCTGCCCGCACAGCTGATCAATTTTTACGAACAGGAAAAGGTGGCCTATAAGGCTATTCCTCCTCACAACCCGGCGTGTACGCGCGTATATAATGCCAATGGTCCAAAGATCGTTTCTCCCTCCAATGAAGCCGAATACCTGATAGAAGCCGGGTCTGGGACGAAACTGATGCTGAACGCGGAGGCCGATAACAAATCAAGCAAGATATTCTGGTTTGTCAATGACAGAATGGTGGCAGAATCAAAACCGAATCAAGCCGTTTTTTATGAGCCGCCGTTCGGGAATATAAAGATCAGCTGCAGTGATGACCTGGGCCGAAGCAGTTTTGTGAGGGTAGTGGTGAAACAGTTTTAGTGATAAATTGAGGTTTGGCGCAGCTTATTCGGAGTTAATATGGCTTTAAATACCCAAGAATAAGGCCTTGTACGTCTTTACACTTAGATAAATTACATCTTTTCCGGTATTGCCAATAGAGGCATTTAAAAAGATGTTTGTTCCATTATTCTATTATGAAAAAAATAATACTATTTATCGGTTTAATACCGATTTTAACTTGGGCGCAATCTCCGGCCTTTTCGTGGGCTAAAAGAATTGGCGGTGATGGTGGTGATGTAGGAAACGCCATTGCAACAGATGATGCAGGCAATATTTTTTTAACAGGCTCTTTCAGGGACACTGTAGATTTTGATCCCGGACCAGGGGTAGTTAACCGTATGTCAAAAAGCAATTCAGATGACATTTTTATAGTCAAGATGGACGCTGACGGTAATCTGTTATGGGTAAAAGTATTTAGTGGAGAAGGGACGGACCTTGGAAACTCTATTGCGGTTGATAAAGCAGGGTATTTGTATATCACAGGAATATTTAACGACACTGTAGATTTTGACCCGGGACCAGGAGTGTACGAACTCAATTCTGGCAATACAAGCGTTTCTACTTCAAGGGCTGATATCTTTATTTTAAAACTGGATACTTCTGGGAACTTTGTCTGGGTGAAAAAAGTAGGAAGTCCTTCTGACGATGATTTTAGCTCAGATATAGCGTTGGATTCGTCAGGAAATGTTTATGTGACAGGAAATTTTACAAATACAGTAGATTTTGATCCTGGTCCGGGAGTGTATTATCTCACTGCGGCAAACTATGATAATTTTATTTTGAAACTTACGGCATCAGGGAATTATTCCTGGGCAAAGGCCATAGAAGGTCAAGGCAATGATGATAAAGGAATTTCGATAGATACGGATAGTGAAGGCAATGTATATACGGTCGGCGTTTTTAGAATGACAGCAGATTTTGATCCGGGGGTTGATTCGTTTGAATTGACCAGTGCGGGGAATTTTGATATATATGTTTCTATGTTGGATCGTTTCGGAAACTTCGTTTGGGCTAAGAGGATTGGCGGAACCGATAATGATGAAGGTCAATCTATAGTCATTGATGGTTCAGGCAATGCCATAGTAACAGGTAATTATGCAGGTGTTGTTGATCTTAATCCCGGGTCAGGAGTTATGCTTACTCAAGGAGGCTCTTTTGGGACATTTGTTTTAAAACTTAATCAGTCAGGCATATTCGTATGGGCAAAGGATCTTAGAACCACAGAATGGAGTGACGGGTATACAAGCGCAACAGATAAATCAGGCAATATCTATGTGGGCGGCGAATTTGTAGGAAAAATGGATTTAAACCCTGGTATTGATACGTTCTTTATTCGTTCTAGTTCTGGAGGGCATTCTAATGGATTTATAGTCAAGTTGGATGGTTCGGGAAATTTTGCCTGGGGAGGTCATATTGAAGCAAAGACGACAATATCTGCTTCTAAAATAAAAGCTATTGCTGTTGCCAATGACAAGATTTATACAACAGGATATTTCTCAGGTGAAGATGATTTTGATCCGACCAGTGGAGTATCAAAATTGAATACAGTCAATTATCATGGAGATATATTCATTATGAAAATGACTCAGCAAGCCCCAACGGACATTAAGGATATTGCCCGACAAGAATTAATACTGTATCCAAATCCGACGTCAGGACTAGTCACAATATTTGCACCTTCTATACAAAATTCATATAATATAGAGGTCTATAACCATTTGGGTATTTTAATTCATACCCAGTCAATTTCGAAAGGGCAGGGTGTGATCGACCTGAGGCCATATGATAGCGGATTATACATTGTCAGGATGATTTCAAACAATGAAGTCATTTCGTGCAGTAAAATAATAAAACATTAATTGAATTATTCATATGTTGTACGAAAAGCCGGTGACCTATATTGGTCATCGGTTTTTTTATTGTATATGCACGTTCCCATACAAATAGAATAAAAATAGTCTACTGTTTTTCACCTAGGGGCTGCTACGCTTTTTTCGGTAATTTATTGAAAATCAACGAAATATTTAGAAATACTTGAAGATTAATCTGTACTTTTGTTGCTCAAATTTTTCTAAAACACAAATATCAAAATTTAAATCTCTATTATGAATGTAATCTCCCCGGTCAACTCAAAAATGACCTTCTTTGCGCGGTACAGCCAGGCGCTTGACAAATGTTCAAAAACACCGGTCTTCAGGATCTTTGTTCTGTTCATCTTCTACGTGACAGGATACACAGCACAGGCGTGTACTCCTACTTCGCAGACTATCTCTTTATCGGGTTGCAATTATGTAAACATTAACGGTTCTACATACTGGACAAGCGGAATCTACAAACAGACCCTGGTGAATGCGGGGGGATGCGATAGCTTCCTGACCATTAACGCGACGGTGATCCCTAATAGCAGTAGTATGGTTTTCCAAACAGCTTGTGACAGCTTTGTATACCATGGCATTACTTACAGATCGACCACTTCTGCCAGTGTTACTATACCAAACTATCAAAGATGCGACTCTATTATTACCTTAGTTCTGAC
>CALMKH010000009.1 GCA_937867025.1 uncultured Bacteroidota bacterium
ACGCCTTCAGGATACCATACCTGGGCATGGGCGAACTTTCCCAGGACCGTAACAAGGACTAATACAAGGGTAATTTTTATCTTCATTTACTTGTTTTTACTTGATGAAATATAATAGTTTTACGGATGCCCCTACAGTATATGCATACTCTTTTGCCGGAAAGCTGCTTGTAAACCTGCTGGTGAGACTGTAGTTCCCGAAGGCCACTCCCTGGAGGGAGAAAGACGGATTGAATTTATACTCGGCTCCAAGGCTTACCATGGGAGCGAATGATATATCCCTTTCTGAATCTTTCAGTGCGTTATAATTATACAGGTAATTATTCTCCGGATTGATCATCTTGCCACCTTCCGATTTTGTATTAAACCCTACAACACCTCCTGCAGAAGCTATAATGTCAAGCTTCGGGGTAAGGGTTACCATTTGGGTGAACTCGAACGGTATCTGTACTTTTTCAATCCTGACCATCTGCGATTCATTTATGAGCGTATCACGACCCCTGACAAGGAAATATCCAATAATATGGCCGTTGGGATCCTTAAGTGGCAATGAATCATATACCCTGTAACTATACTTGTAATTGCTGGCCCAGCTTTGCGAAGTGCTTTGGAAACCCAGGCTTATCCTGCTCTTCTTTTTCTGTACACCCGCCTCAATTCCGTAAGTGAATTGCGTGAATGCCTTATCGGCCGAATTCCTGATAGCGTTGTATGACGCGCTGTTCATCTTGTCGAGATGCCTGAATGTCGATCCGGCCTGTCCAACCAGTCCTACATACAACCGGGTTTTCGGAGTTTTTACAGGAGGAATGGGCGGTTCATCCTTTTTCCTCGTGTCGGTCGAATCCGTTTTAACAGTAGCCGCATCCATTGTTTTTCCTCCGGTTTGTTCTTCAAACGTACCTGCAACCTTATCACCTTCAGTTTCTTTCACTGTTCCTTCGCTGTCATTTTTGACGACACTTCTGAGGTCGGCCACTTTAACCGGATCCCCGATCTGTGGTTTGCCCGTATGTGAACGGTTTTTCAGTTGCTCTTCGAACGTTTTATGAGCTTGCCTGGAATCAGAAGGACTTCCAGTTTCCGGCTGAATGTTTTCCGCAGTTGTATTGGATTGTACAAGGTTTGATCCCGAACCGTTTTC
>CALMKH010000010.1 GCA_937867025.1 uncultured Bacteroidota bacterium
GCATGCCGTGCTTGTTTAATAACATGCGCAAGGTGATCGTCTGCCAGATATTCGATTGATAAAAAATCCTGGTCGGCGATCAAAAAACCAAGCCCAGAAGCCTGCTGTTTTTCAGGTTCATTCATTTTTCTGGTACTTATTATACGGGTCAATGGCTTCATTATCGCATCAGGGTTTTTAATTGCCGCGCTATCTTATCACCTCCACTGGCCAATAAATGTTTTGCTGCTGTTGCCCCTGCATTTGCAGTATCATCCACCGGAAATTCCATTTCAATTTCAGCCTTTTCCATTCCATCCAGCGAAAGTATATTGCCTTTAAAAAGGATGGTATCGATCTTCCTTTCGGCAATAGCACCTATTGGCATGGAACATCCGCCCATAAGTTCCCTTAAGAACGCTCTTTCTATATCAACACATTGCGCAGTGGACGAGTCGTTCAGGCTTTGGCAAATGGTTTTTAACTCTGTATCATTGTCGCGGCAGACCACTACCAGGGCGCCCTGTGCAGGAGCAGGCAACATCCAGTCGAGTTCTGTTATCTGAGGTACCTGCAGCTGAATACGCTCAATTCCTGCAGCCGCAAAAATCGCCCCGTTCCACGAAGCGGTGGTTTTTAATTTTTGCAATCGCGTATTGATATTGCCCCGTAAAGGTTCGATCGTATGGGCAGGAAAACGGTTCAGCCATTGCGATTTTCTCCTGAGACTGCTGCTTGCGATTGTAGAAGCCGCATCTGCAGCTGGCAGGAATCCGGCCTCTTTGTATACCAACACATCTTTCCAGCTTCCTCTTTCAGGAATGGCTGCTATCGCAAGGTTTTGAGGCAATTGTGTCGGCACATCTTTCAGTGAGTGCACGGCGATATCGATCTTGCCTGATAAAAGTGCGCTGTCAAGTGTTTTGGTGAAAATCCCCTGAACCCCCATTTCATACAATGGTGAAACAAGGTCGATATCACCTTCACTTTTAATCAGGGTCAGTTCAGTTACTACGCCCTGTTCCCGTAATAATTTATCAATTAATTTTGCCTGCCATAAAGCCAACTCACTTTCACGGGATCCTATTCTAATTATTCGATTCAATCTGGCTATGGTTTAATGCTTTGAAACTGGCAATAACCTGTTCAGGCTCAAAAACCAGGTCAGGATTTTGCTTTAACTTTTTCACGAATGCCTGGAGGGCATTATGGACTTTCTGTTCTCTCGTAGTGTCGTCCAGGGACAACAGGTATGGGCACTGCTGGCTTTCTTTGCCGAGCATTTCTTTAATAACAATGATATATTCCCTTTGTTTATATAGCTTAAACCAATCGGTAAAAGCGGCTACATGCCTGGAAATAATATTTTTGGCTACCGGCAGATAGGCCTTTCTCTGGTCTATTGACCGTTCAAGGATTCTTGAAATATCATCAATGTTCAGAACCTCCGGCGTATTGCGCTTATAAAGATCGGGATGAACGGATTCAGGTACAGATAAATCAAGCATCAGCCCTGTAGTGGCATGGGCAAAATATTCAGGTAGCAATTGGGAAATATTTGCACAAATAATAATCACTTCAAAGTCTTTTGCTTTTTCATTTAACGCATCAAATGCAATTTCATCAAACCCGTACAGATTTACCAATTCCTGTGTCTTTGCGCGGGTTCTGTTGGTTACGGACAGCTTTACTTCAGGCAAGTAATGCCGGATGTTCTTGGCAATATTATTTCCCAGTTTTCCTGTACCGATCAATAACACATTGATGGTTTGGTTCACAAACCTTTCCTTTATCACTTCAATGGCAGCATATGAGGCGGAAACCGTGCCTTTACTGAGCGCAGTTTTTGTTTTTATTTCCTTCGATGCCTGGATGCATGTATTGGCCATTCTTTCAAATACCGGACCAAGAAGCAGGTGCGCTTTCGCTGTTTTACATGCACCACGGAATTGTCCAAGTATTTCATAATCGCCTAAAATCTGGGAATTGAGTCCTGATGCAACGTAAAAAATATGTTCCAGGGCCTCTTCGGCATGCTTTGTAAATTTATATTGGTTAAACACCTCTGGATCCTGACCTGTAACCCTTAGAATGATTTCTTCTGCAAGTTTTTCCGACCCTATACCGTATATTTCTGTGCGGTTACAGGTGCTTAACACAATGAAATTCCTGAACTTATATTTTTTGGCCAACTCATAACATTCAAGGACCTTGGGGGTGGTTATTGAAAATGCGCTTCTTATATTGACATTGGCATTTTTAAAGTTTATTCCTGTTACAAAAACATTTTCTATGGCATCAGTTAACGGGTTCGAAATCTCCATCTTGAAATTTGGTGCAAAAGTAATACTTTCCCGCCGATAATAAAAGACTAATAATAAAAAATTAGTATTGCAGTTTTTTGTAAATCAAGTTGTTATCTCATAATTATGAAAAGTTTATGTTGTAACAAATATTAAATAAAACCAAGCTCTACCATCAGATTCTCATAAAAATTGTTAAATACTACCTGTTACAATACTTAAAGTTAGATATTTAGCTGACGTTATAAATTAAAGCTATTTCTTAAAAAAATGGCAACTAGCGGTGCTATCATCAATGAACCAAATACAACAATATGACAAAAAAATGACAAATGATGTTCATTGCATTTTCACTTGGAAAATTTCCTGAATTTGGCCATATTTCAGGTTACGCACTTTTTTACAAGAGCGAAAAATGATTGTTCAGAGGATTTAATATTTGATACTCTGGCTATAGTTAGCGAAAAGCCTCATCCCCTTCATTGGCAACCACACTATATTTAATCTAAAATCTTGAACAGCATATTTTCTAGAAAGGAAGTAGTATAGTGTTTATCCCTTGAATTTGAATCGGTGAGCCTGGGAAGAAAGGTGCTGAAATATTGTTGGTAATGGGCTGTTTCGATTAAAGTGCTGCTAAGGGACCTGGGGTATTTGTAGTTTGGATTGTAATCACTTATCACTTCGGCGATTTTAGCGCACAGGTCTTTGTATGGTTTAAATACCTCATGCCTGTTGATTTCTTTAACTTCCTTAACTAAGTAAACCTTACTGCTTTCAGCAATGACAATTTGGTTCAGATACTCATTGTTGTAAATTATATTTCCTTCATTTTCAGGAAGCTTGTGCGTCAAAAGATGAATGATAGTTTTCAATTTTGTCTTAGTGTCCTTAATATTCTGGAGCTTAAAAATAACTGAAAACTCCAGGTATGACCAATACCAGTTAAGTATATATAACAAAATCCGGTGCTTGTTCTCAAAGTATCTGTACACAGTTGCTTCAGTTGTTTGAACCTCCAGGGCAAGTTTCTTGAATGTAAAATGTTCAAAGCCAAGATTGTATATTAAGTCAATAGAACTTTTGACTATTTTTTTGCCCAATTCGCTGCTTTCCGGGTCCCGCAGGTAGATGCTGCTGTTGACCTTAAATGAAACATTAAAATTCATAATGGATTTGCAAAAATACATACTATTATTAATACAATACATCGTTCTATCTATTATTGTATAGCTATTATTTATAATAGTATTACTATTATAATAAGAAGTATGCCTATCTTTGTAGGCTAAAAAAATGCCTTCTATGCAGCTTTCTCACGTACAACGCTTGTGGAATTTACTGGTGACCGAAAGGAAAGAAATAATTCCTGTATACTTCTACGCATTTTTGAATGGATTGGTGCAGCTTGCAATACCATTGGGTATACAGGCCATAATCGGTTTTGTCATGGGCGCTTCCATGGTAACTTCCATTTATGTGCTCATTGTGGTAATTGTTTTGGCAGTGCTGCTTGTCGGCATAATGCAAATCAAGCAGATGCAGATAATAGAAAAAATTCAGCAGAAGATTTTTACCCGCTATGCATTCGCTTTTACCGAAACCATTCCCCGCATTGATTTAGTTTCCCAGGGATCAGGCTTTTTACCTGAAAAAGTGAATCGTTTTTTTGACACCGTTGGCATCCAAAAAGGGCTATCCAAATTGTTGCTCGATATTCCGACAGCTTCGATTCAGATTGTCTTCGGACTTTTATTGCTGGCTCTGTACCATCCCTTATTTATTGTATTCGGCTTTTTACTGTTATTCATTCTATGGATGATCCTTAAACTCACGGGTAAGAACGGCTTACGAACAAGCATGAAGGAAAGTTCGTACAAATATGCCGTTGTGTCCTGGCTGGAAGAAATGGCCTTGAATATCAAATCGTTCAAATTCACCCAAGGCACTCATTTAAACCTTCAAAAGACGGATTCAAACCTTTTAGGATACCTTTCATCCAGAACCAGGCATTTTAATGTGCTTCTCTTTCAGTACTGGTCTTTAGTCATATTCAAGGTGATGATTACAGCAGGGATGCTTGGGGTCGGTACTTACCTCCTGATCCAGCAGCAGCTTAATATCGGGGAGTTTATCGCGGCTGAAATTGTTATTCTGACGGTTATCACTGCTGTGGAGAAACTGATCATCAATCTGGATAGCGTTTACGACGTAATAACCGGTCTGGAAAAGCTGTCTCTGGTACTTGAAACCCCACTGGAAAAAGACGGGAATAGGACTTTTATTCCCTCGGATTCGGGAATGGATATTGAATTAATTGATTTTGGCTTTCATTATCCTGAAGGAAGAAATATTTTAGAAAATGTCAATATCTCAATCCCGGCTAACTCCATAACATGTATTTCCGGTCATTCCGGGGCCGGGAAATCAACCCTCCTGAAACTTTTGGGAGGATATTATTCCGATCATCATCATGGATCACTGCTTTACGACGATTGCCCTTCAGGACAATATAAGCTGGAAAGTTTAAGGCAACATATCAGCATGTATCTTCAGCAAGACGAATTATACAAAGGAACGATTTTAGAAAACATTTCCCTTGGCAGAAAGTCAGTTACTTATGAAAAAGTGGCTCAGATGATAAGCCGGCTCGAACTTGAAGATTATTTTAAGGTGTTGAAGGACAATCTTGAAACCGGGGTGTACCAGTCTGGCAATAATCTTTCCGGCATGATGAAAAAAATCATACTTGTTTTAAGGGCCCTGGTCACCGAACCTCGTTTGCTGCTGATGGAAGAACCCCTGCTGGGAATGGATGACAGGATTAAAGGCAATATTCTCCGGTATTTGTTTACACTGAAACAGCATTCAACCATTTTCATAGTCAGTTCTGACCAGGCTTTTGCCAGAACTTGCGATTACCATATCGAAATACACAACAGGAATTTAAAATTGACAAGAAATCGATGAATAATTCAGATTATCCAATAATGCTGCAATCCGTTCACAGGATATACCAAATGGGAAAGAACTCCCATATCCGGTATTGGTTTGCCATTATCATTATGTCGTTGATCGTCATATTGTTTTTGCCCTGGACCCAGAATATCAGGGCAAAAGGGGTGATAACAACACGTATGCAGGAGCAGCGTCCCCAGGATATCAACTCGCCGATACCCGGTAAAATATTGAAATGGTGGGTGAAAGAAGGTGATTTTGTGCAAAAAGGCGATACCATCATCCAGTTGTCTGAAATCAAGGAAGATTATTTAGACCCGGAGCTTGTAACGCGTACACGTGAACAGATTGATGCCAAGAAGAACAATGTCAGGTATTACAGGGAAAAAGCTATAACGGCATCCCGGCAAATGGAAGCCCTGAATCGTATAAAAAATCTCAAAATCGAGCAATTGAACAATAAGAAAACTCAATTGAACAACAGGATAACAGGAGAAAAAGCCGAACTTGAAGCTGCGGTAAATGAATACAATCTGTCAAAGGACCAGTACGAAAGGCAGGTAAAGATGTTTGAGGAAGGCCTTGTTTCACAGACTCAGCTGCAGCAGCGCAATTCAGCCTACCAGATCGCACTTTCCAAAAAGATAATCATTGAAAACAAGCTGATGCAGACTCAGCAGGACATCATCAATATCCAGATAGAACAGCAAGCCGTTGAGCAGGATTATGCGGAAAAGAGCAGTAAGGCTGACGGGGATAGATTGCAGAGCCTGGGTCAGGTCATGACAGGAGAAGGAGAAATAGCTAAATTGGAGAACCAGCTAAGCAACTACATTATCCGAAACGGCATGTATATTATCCTTGCTCCGCAGGACGGGCAGATTGTACAAGCAAAGAAATCCGGAATAGGTGAAATCCTCAAAGAGGGTGAGCGGATTACAATGATAGTTCCGACTCAAACTGATTATGCTGTGGAAATGTATGTGCGTCCGGTTGACTTACCGCTTGTGCATATCGGGCAGAAAGTACGACTGACTTTTGACGGATACCCGGCGATAATTTTCAGCGGCTGGCCCGAAAATAGTTATGGAACATTCGGTGGAAAGATAATTGCCTATGAAAACACCATAAGTTCCAATGGCCTTTTCAGAATATTAATTGTCGAGGACAGATCGGATAAAAGGTGGCCGCAACAAATAAAAATAGGAGGCGGAACCAAGGGCATTGCTTTATTGAAGGATGTTCCCCTGTGGTATGAAATATGGCGAAATATCAATGGATTCCCTCCTGATTATTACCAGAAGGAATCCGGTAAATAATCGCAGCTGCTTAAAAAACCAGGAGAAAACAACAACAATATGAAACAAACAATATTGATTTTACTTTTACTGATTGCTTCATCAGGCGCCCATTCCCAATCAAAGGATTCGGTTAATATGCTTGAAGCTGAAGATATTCTGCATTTGGTAAGAAAGTTTCATCCGGTGGTCAGGCAATCAGCTATCTTAGTCAACAAAGCTGATGCAGATGTTCTGATTGCGCGCTCTGCTTTTGATCCGGTGTTCAGGTATACTACCTCTGACAAAACATTTAATAACCTGCATTATTATCATTATGCATCTCCCGAATTAAGGATACCAACATGGTATGGTGTGGAGCTATTTGGTGGCCTTGAAGACCTTTCCGGAAATGCCACTGATCCGACCCAAACACTGGGCGAGAGCAGTTATGTAGGATTCAGTATTCCATTAGCTAAAAATCTGGTGATTGATAAACGGAGGGCATTTTTACAGCAGGCAAAAATTTTCAGTACAATGAGCGCCATACAGCAGCGGCAGATAATCAATGATCTGTCCCTGCAGGCCATGGAAGCATATTGGACCTGGGTAAAAGCCTATCAAAACTATACAATGATAAAGAACAATGTTGAGATCAACAGAGCCCGGCTTGATCTGGTAAGAAAATCATGGAGGAATGGGGAAAGGCCGGCAATAGATACAACGGAGGCCCTTACACAACTGCAGGCGTTTCAATTGCAGGAACAATATAGTTGGCTTGAATTCAGGAATGCAGGGTTAGAACTGTCTGTCTACCTTTGGGCCGATAATAACATGCCATACACCTTGCCGGAGAATGTTATCCCCGGCAGCAGGCTGATAAATGAAACCAGTTCTGACAGTACCAGGATTGACCTGGATAATTTGCTGGCCATTGCAGAAAAAAGCCATCCGGCATTAAACCTCTTTGATTATAAACTGGATGCGTTGCAAATAGATAAAAATCTGAAATTTCAGGAGTTATTGCCAGCTATGGATTTAAGCTATCGTCATCTGGCCAAAGGTTACAACCCTTTAGAGACCACCCCGAATTCAGCATTTCAAAACAATTATCAATACAGCTTTACTCTTGAAATACCGTTAAGACTTTCACAAGGGCGGGGTGAATATAAAAAAGCCAAATTGCGACTTGAAGAAACCAATCTGGATTATGCCCGGAAAAAGCTGGACATAGAAGTCAGGATTAAATCATACTACAATCAGTTTCTTGCCTTGAAGGCTCAGGTTGAGCTTCAGAGTATGCAATATAAAAATTTGCGTAAGCTGGTTAACGCAGAGGAAATGAAGTTTCTTAATGGAGAAAGTTCACTTTTTTTGATTAACAGCCGTGAAAACAAAGCTTTGGAAGCCATGCAGAAGCTGATAGAATTGAAGACACAGTATTTCAAGACATTATACACCTTGCAATGGAGTGCCGGCCTCTTGCAATACTAGTTAATCGATTGAAATTCAAGCAGATTTATAATGATGTTATTTCAAATTATGGTGCGGATTATTCCAAAACTTTTAAAATAAATTCATATAATGTAGCTTTGTCATATTTGTTACTACATTAAAATCATTGTTTAAGCATGAGGTAAGTTCGGGAAGAGTATCTATTTTTGCGAATGCGGCATATTGAGTACGAAACCTGTGAATTCAGGTTAGAATACTAAATGGCTAACACACAAATATATAAAAACTGATGCACGAGCTTTTTGAGCTTGATTTTTCAAGGTGGGAAATCTATTTCCTGTTTATCGGGCCGGCGCTGATTAACCTCAGTTTATTTATCTATTCGCTGTTTTTCCTTTCCTCCAACCGGGCCAACTACTCATTCAGCCTGTTCGTGTTGGTTGTAGGATTATGGCAGCTGGCGGAAGGCCTGACCAGGCTGAACGTGACCAGTGAAGGGGCTTCCAAATGGTTCGCTATCAACAGTGTTTTTGCGCTTTTTATGACCCCTTTCGGTCTGCTGTTCGCCCTGGATTTTTTCGATTGGAAATCCAAAGTCTCGCAGGGGGTTATTTTTATTAGTCAGTTTATCCCGGCTATCCTGGCCTCAGTTGTCTTATTGCTGGGATTTGAAGGTGATACGGTTTCTGCATCCCCTGACTGGTACTGGGTTATCAACACGTCCCCATCAATAGTTAATTACGCGATATACTTATGGATTTCCGTCGATGGCCTTTTGATGTTAATACTCTTATGGGGGAGTTGGGTAAAACAGCGCCGGGTTAAAGAAAACAAGAAAAAATATGCCCTGGTGCTGGCTATAGGGTTTACCATTCCGTTCCTGGGCGGTATAATCGCTGAAGTAGCCATTCCTGTGTTCGCCAATGCCAGCAGTATTCCCATAACGGCCGGCCTGTTTACGTTCTTCTCTGTAGCATGCCTTATTGCCATCCAGTACAACATGCTGGATTATTCGCCCAAACACCAATGGGACCAGATCGTGAAAAGAATGAATGAAGGAATACTGATAATTGACAACAACGACTTGATCATGTATGCCAACCATTCGTTTTGCGAAGCCCTTGGATTTACCTTTGATGAAATCAAAGGAAAGCCGGCAGGGGAATTTTGCCTTGACCTGGAACCTGGCGGCTTACAGAAGATCTTGTCAGGAACTTCTTCAGTTAATTGCCGCCTGAAGTTGAGAAATGGGGAAGGCAAATGGATGGTGGCCAGCGGATCACCCTACCTCAACCGGAAAGGCGTTGTTATAGGGACTATCGGACTTTTTACAAATATAGACCATTTAAAGAAAGCCGAGGAAATTATCCGTCTCGAAAAGGAAAAATTAAAATTGACCATTGAGGCAGGGAAAATGGCTACCTTTGAGTTCAACTACGAAGAAAAATGGGCCCGGCTTTCCGAAAATGCAATTCGCATGCTTGGAGTCGATCCTTCGATGGAAAACACTACTGCGGCAATCAATGATTACATACATCCGGATGACAGGGAAATGGTCAGGATTGCAATGAATAACAGCCTGCAGGGAAAGGTTACTGACCTGCAATTCCGTTTTGACAGGCCCGATACCGGCGAGCGCATGTGGATTGAAAGGCGCGGGGAAATTATCAGGAACAGTGACGGAACGATTACCGGAATGCGCGGAGTATTAATGGATGTTACGCAAGGGAAATTAATTGAAAACGAACTCTTCCAGAGTACTGCACACCTGAAAGCTATTTATGAAAATGAACCTGAATGTGTCAAAGTCGTCGGAATTACTGGGGACCTGATAGATATGAATCCGGCAGGGCTTGCCATGATAGAGCTGGAAAATATTGACGAACTGTCTGGTATTGACCTCCTTACCTTTATACATCCCGATGACATAAGTATATATTACGGTCTGCACGACCAGGTGTGTAAAGGGAAAAAAGGAAGTGCCGATTTCAGGTTAATAGGCAAGCACGGGACTGAAAGGTGGATGGAATCCAACGCTGTGCCTTTAAAAGACTATAAAGGGAATGTGTATGCCGTTTTAAGCGTAAGCAGGGATATAACAGAAATAAAGAAAAAAACAGATGAATTACGGCGTTTGGCAGAATACCTGGAGAAAAGCGAAAAAGGCCTCAGACAGGCCCAGAGTATTGCGCAAATGGGAAATTGGGAAACAAACCTGCACACGACTGAGATGCATTGGTCGGATGAATTTTATTCTATCTTAGGATTGAGCAAAGAACAATCCCATCCATCCAAAGCCTTGTTTGTAAGCTTGATTCATCCGGATGACCGGATGCGTGTCCAAAGCCAGATTGACCTGGGGTTAGCACATAAATCGGATTATTCCTTTGTTTGCCGTATAATCAGAACTGATGGGGCTGAGCGAAGTATATATGCGGACTGCAGGTTCGATGTCACAAATGGCGAAACCCATATGATGTATGGTATCATACAGGATATCAGCAAGCAAAAGGATATAGAACAGAAACTTGAACGGAGCAGGGTGAGGTTGTTGCAGGCCCAGGAAATTGCGCATATAGGCAACTGGGAGATTAATTTCCACACCAATATGTCCATCTTGTCGGACGAAGCTTACAGGATATATGGCATAGAGCCCGGTGACCATAAATTTTCAATTAAAAAATGGCTGTCTTTTATACACCCTGATGATTTGGAGTATGTTCATAAGGAAATTGCAGAAGCTAAAAGAACACTGAAGGGCATATCCATGGAACACAGGATTGTCAGGAATGATGGGACTGTGAGGTATGTCCATTCGGAAAGCAGGTTTGAATTTGACCAGGCGGGCAAACCTGCAGGCCTGGTGGGAATTGTCCACGATATCACGGAAAGGAAAAGCAATGAAGCCAAGCTGCAGAAGCTCCTGGAAATAACCAACAATCAGAATAAACGGCTTCAGAATTTCACATATATTGTATCGCACAATATTCGTTCCCACTCTTCCAATATCAGCGGCCTTGTTGATGCATTGAGCGAGTCGATTGATAACGAAGAATTCCATATGTTGCGCTCCAGTTCTGAAAAACTGGCAGAGACCATCCAAAACCTGAATAATGTTATTGCTATCCAGACGGAATTGAATAAAGAGTATGTATCGATGAATCTGAAACTGGAAATTGAGAAGACCCTTTATGCCATTAATTCCATGATCACACAATCCAATTCACATATAATCATTGATGTGCCCGACGATATATTTATCGACGCAATTCCCTCTTACCTGGAAAGCATCCTTCTCAATCTGCTGACAAATGCCATAAAATACAGACAGAATGGTCGAGACCTGACCGTACGCCTGACTGTTGCTCATGAAAAACAATATGTTGTACTGTCCGTGGAAGACAACGGCATGGGAATAAATCTTGAAAAATACGGATCCAGTATTTTCGGATTGTACAAAACATTCCATAACAATCCTGACTCAAAAGGATTAGGCCTTTTTATTGTCAAAAGCCAGATAGAGGCCATGAATGGGCATATCTCAGTAAGCAGTAAACTCGGTCAGGGAACTGTATTCAGGGTATTCTTCAATTGTAACGACAATTCATAGCGATGGCAATCGAAGATTTTGGTGAATCTATGGACAGCCGATCACTCAAAAATCATCATTGAAGATGAGCTAGAAGTTGATGCTATTTGCAAAAATCTATGCCTCATCCCGCCCAATTCTCGCGGTCGAGGCTCCTGTACTGTATAGCCTCGGCCAGGTGCTCGATCCCGATATCAGTTAGTATAGAAATTAAAATTTAATCAAAGAATATTTTTCTAAGTTCCAGTAGGCAGAATCTAAATGGTTTTGCGCGTCATAGCCTTTAAACATTATTTGAATTAGTCCTTTATCCTTTGCCCAAAAATAGCTGCTCCCCATTGGTAGGATATTGAAGTTATCATGATTCCAGTCAGGGAGAGTATTATCATCAGTAACATCAAACCTGTAAACTTCGCTAAAGGTTTCCTGTCCTACTGTATAACTTGCAAAGTACTTTGATGGATTTAATTTAGTCCCAGAATTATAAAAAACAATTGGATACTTTCCCCGGTTTAGTACAAATTTAATGGAGGAGTCAAAAGTAGTACATTTTAAGCATGGTCGGGCAGTTGTATATGATAATACCGTTCTCAAACTAGTAGTATATACATTAAAATCTATAACTTCTTGGGTAAGCCACCTTTTATAAAGATCTGTCTCATCATAAAAATTACTTGTATCACGTTTAAAATTGGTAATGGTACAAGTATCTAAATCTCCGGTCCTGTTATTTTTATAGATCCAATATGATCCTGGTTTAAATAAAAAATAATTTGCATAGTCTCCATAAAAATTAGGCTTAAAATGTTGTTCCGTTTTGTTTATTCTCCTCCGATTTACACCCATTTAATGATAAAATTAGGGTGATTATTGAGGAAAATATGAATTTAACTTTATATTTAATGAATTTATTCAATTCGGAAACATTTAAACAATTATCCCCTAAAAAAATTACTAACGGTATACATCTTTTAATATTATTTATAATTGCCTGTAAATAAGCGAATTAAGTATTAAGCATTATTGGTTAAAATGTCCGGAATAACATTCTTATTTATTGAACCTTAATGAAATCTCAGTACTGTAAATTATACTTATTGCCAACTATTACACCTTTGCAAAAATCCATCCCTCATCCCGCCCAATTCTCGCGGTCGAGGCTCCTGTACTGTATAGCCTCGGCCAGGTGTTCGATTCTGATATCAGTGCTGCCTGCCAGGTCGGCTATGGTGCGGCTGACTTTCAGGATGCGGTCGTAAGCCCTGGCGCTGAGATTGAGTTTTTGCATGGCGGTTTT
>CALMKH010000011.1 GCA_937867025.1 uncultured Bacteroidota bacterium
AAAATTATACATAATTTTGTTTGATCGTTTAAATTCATTTAACTAATAACCAAAGAAAAAAGAATCCGAACCTTGCAATTGTCCGTAGATAGAAGAAAAGAAAAAATGAGAGAAAAAGCGCTCCGCGGTAATCCCCATGCAAGGGAAGAGTATACGTCCAAGCTTCATGAACTTGAAAAGAAGCTCTCCTTATTCATGTTGAACACTGAAGAGAGTTTTGTGCTGGTGGATATGAATTTCAACATCGTAACATTCAATCACCAGTTCAACAAGCTATATTCGAAATTCTTCGGCCGACCTGTACAGAAAGGCGACTCCATACTTAATTATGCTCAAAGGCACACGGTGCCTGCACTGAAAAAACTTTACAAGCAGGTGTTTTCCGGTGAAAAAAAGGAATCCGAGCTGGAAATTTCCCTGAAAAACGGGAAACAGTTTACGTTCCTGCTGAAATACAAGCCTGCATATGATGAAGACAAAACCATTATTGGCGCATTTGTTTCCTCACAGGACATCACTGAAATCAAAAAGGCCCGGAAGGCCCTTATGCAAAGCGAGGATAAATACCGATCCATTATTGAACATTCCCTGACAGCGGTATTACTGACTATCCCCGATGCCGGTGGCACCATACTGCAGGCCAACAAAGCTGCCGTGGACATGTTCGGTTACAGCGCCAGGGAACTCGAAAAGCTCACACGCAACGATCTTTTTGTTAAAGATTCGAATATGGCGGCCATATTGTCCAAACGAAAAAATGAAGGCAAGTCAATGGGTGAACTCATCGGCATCCGCAAAAACGGCGAGCGTTTCCCGTGTGAATATTCTTCCGTCACCTTCCTGGATATTGATGGCAATATGAGAGCTACCACTTCCGTCATTGATATTTCTGACCGTAAAAAGGCCGAAGATAAACTGAGGGAGAAGGAAGAGCATTTACGCGCCATCATTAATAATGAACCCGAATGTGTTTGCCTGGTTGATCCTAAAGGTACGCTTCTGGAAATTAATCCTGCCGGCTTGAGGCTTCTGCAGGTGCATTCGGAAAAGACCATTATCGGTAAAAAAGTGCGAGACTTCATCCTGAAAGAGGATCAAAAACTGTATTCCGGGCATATTAAACGCGTTTGCCAGGGCCATAAGGGAAAAGCCATCTACCGCATGATGGGTTCGAAAGGCAAAATATCCTGGCTGGAGGCTAATTCGGTTCCTCTTAAGGACAGGAGCGGTAAGATCTATGCCGCTCTCAGCATTGTAAGGGATATTACCCAGCGCATACGGGACAGTGAAAAGATACGTGAATCCGAAAATAACCTGAGGGCCATTTTTGACAATTCGACAGAAGGGTTGATGCTGCTGGATGAAAAAGGCCGTCTGAAGGCCTTTAATGCCAAGGCGACCGAAAACCACATGATGCATAACGTGAGATATGACCTGGAAATCGGTAAAAAGCTGGTTGATTTTATAGATGATGACAGGAAAACATATTTCAAGTCGCTTATCAGGCGTGTGCTTAAGGGCGAATCGCTGGAATATGACATCGATTATGCAGGTAAAGACGGAGGCAAGCGATGGTTCCACGCCTCACTCAGTCCTGTGTGGGAAGGTAAAATGATCAAAGGTGTCTGTATTGCACGAAGCGATATATCTGAACGAAAGGTCGCAGAACAGAAGATCAGGGAAGCCATTGAACGCTATAACCTGGTATCCAAGGCCACCAATGATTCCATTTACGACTGGGACCTGGTCACAGGTAAAGTGATACGCTCCGGTGAAGGGCTCAACGCACTGTTCGGGTATAAGAATGACGAGGTGAACTCGGATGCCGATTTCTGGGCTCAGCGCGTGCACCCTGAAGATTACAGAGAAACCTATGAAAAACTAAGGGAGACACTTTCAAATCCGAAATTGACGATATGCAATGGCGAATACCGTTTCAGGAAAGCCGATGGCACTTATGCCTACGTTTTTGATAAAGGTTTTATTATAAGGAACAACAAGGGTGAAGCCATAAGGCTGATTGGGGCAACACAGGATTTATCCGAACTCAAAGCGAACGAGCAGCAACTCAAGGAACTGTTGAATATTACACGTGACCAGAACAAGCGCCTGCAGAACTTTGCACACATCGTTTCCCATAATATCCGCTCCCACAGCTCCAATATCATTGGTCTTATGGAATTGCTCGGTGATCACGAGGACGGAAAAATGCTGATGATGAACAACCTGTTCACCATGCTGAAGACCAGTACGCACAAACTTGCCGAAACCATAGAAAATCTGAATGATATCATCACCGTTCAGAATGAAATCAGCAAGGAAAAGAAAACCATGAATCTTTGTGCCGAGATCGACAAGACATGTTCCGCCATTAATGTGCTCATCTCGCAGACAGGAACAAAAATAGACAACAGGATTCCGGAGGATACCACAGTCAATGTCATTCCGTCCTATCTGGAAAGCATTTTGCTCAACCTGATCACAAATGCTATCAAATACAGGTCACCTGAAAGGGAGGCGAGAATTGAATTCAGTTGCACAAAAACAGAGGATTACCTTGTTTTATCTATTAAAGATAATGGTATCGGGATAGACATGGAGAAGAACAGGGACAAATTATTCGGTATGTATAAAACATTTCACACAAACAAAGACGCCAGGGGATTTGGTCTGTTTATCACCAAGAACCAGATCGAGGCGATGAACGGTAAGATCGAAGCAGAGAGCATGCTCGGAAAAGGCACAACATTCAAACTGTATATTTATGAAAAAAATTGACCTCGCCTATATCATAGATGATGACGAAATTATTATCTATCTTACAGACAAGATTCTGAAGAAAGTAGAATTCTGCGATCGCGTCGCTAAGTTTACCGATGCGCAGAAAGCGATTGACCAGCTTAAGGAAGCTATCAGCACCGGCAAAGATATACCGGAGGTCATACTGTTCGACCTGAACATGCCTAATATGGACGGATGGGAATTCATTGAAGAGTTTGTACGACTGCCTCTTGAAAAGCCGATCCCTACATTTATCTTCACATCTTCCATCGACCCGGCAGACAAGAAAAAATCATATAACTACGAAGTTATAAAAGATTTTATCACCAAGCCCCTCACGGTGCAGAAGCTTGATAAAATACTGCGTATAATAGACGAATAATACATTGCACAAACAAGATATATCAACGTAAGAAATGAAGAAAATCGGACTAGCCTATTTAGTGGATGATGACAATATCTCCAATTACCTGACTGGTAAAATACTTGAAAACGTAGAATTCTGCGACCGCCTTGAAATATTTTCTGATGCGCAGAATGCACTGAATGCCCTGAAAACAGCCATTGAAACTGGCAAAGATATTCCGGAAGCCATATTGTTTGACCTCAACATGCCTGAAATGGACGGCTGGGGATTTATTGAGAATTTTACTCAACTCCCGATGAAGACCAAAATCCCTACATTTATTTTTACGTCATCCATCGACCCTTCCGATAGGGAAAAATCAGAGAATTACGAGGTGATCAAGGATTTCATCACCAAGCCACTTACAATCGTCAAGCTGGATAAAATACTGAGAATAATAGACGATGCACGCATCGAGGCGGAAAAAACCGCCGGTAAAGGACAATAAAAGCCGACCTTTAAAAAAACACAACAACTTTCTTTTAATTGTGAACAATCAGTTGAAAAAACTGTAATTTTTGTTAATTTTTTCTAAAAATTTGATAAGTTATTCTCAAAATGAGAGGATTATCGCAAAAAGACAATCTTTTAAACACTTAAAAGTGAATTGATTAATAAATCGGACATTAAATTGATATGTCATTATGTATGAAGAACATAAACCTAGCTTATATTATTGATGACGACGAGATAACTATGTATCTTGCAGACAGCATTATGAAAAAGGTTGATTTCTGCGAGAAAGTTGAGAAGTTTACACATGGCATGGATGCTATCAACAGGTTGAAATTTGCGCTGGAAGTGAATGAAAATATTCCTGACGTGATTATATTCGATCTGAATATGCCCGAAATGGACGGATGGGAATTCATTGAAGAATTTTCCAAACTCCCCC
The DNA here is from genome assembly GCA_937867025.1 of uncultured Bacteroidota bacterium. Taxonomy (GTDB): domain Bacteria; phylum Bacteroidota; class Bacteroidia; order NS11-12g; family UBA955; genus JABMMZ01. The sequence goes on from CALMKH010000011.1 coordinate 4,083, forward strand.
TGAAAAAGGAAATTCCGGCATTCATTTTCACATCCTCCATTGATAACGCCGAACTCGAGAGATCAAAGGAATACGACAAGATCAAAGGCGTGATTATCAAACCTCTTAATGTGCAGAAAATCAATAAAATCCTTAGAATAATGGACATGGAGACCATTACAAGGCCTGATATTATTTTTCGCCCTTATAACCAGTCTTCTTTTTACCTGAACTTCGGACACAGCATGTAAGTAGCCCTACCAAACCCTTGCCGAAAGGCAAAATTCATCAATAACAATCCACGTCGGCGATAAGCTGCAGACCTTTCGCCTGACCTTCCTGAACCATGTAGTCAAAGGTTTTGAAAATAAATGCTTTGACAGCCTTGGGGTTATCTTTAACTATATCCATTTTCACAAGGATATTCCGCAAATGCAAATTCCTTATCCTGGAAACGTAGGGTGTTTCAGGTCCGAGAACCCTTGCACCAAGCTGCTTTTTCATCAAAGCAGTGAACCTGGAGGCCCAGGTATTGATCTCTTCCGGAGATTTATGCCTGAGCGTCAACCTGATCATCCGGCTGAACGGAGAATAGTTGAACTGTTCCCTTTCCGTTACCTGCTGGGTGTACATCCCTTTATAATCATATGCCTGGACCGCTTTTAACAGTGCATGTTCCGGTTGCCTTGTCTGGATGATCATCAGGCCCGGCTGCCCCCTCCTGCCTGCCCTGCCGGCCAGTTGCACCAGGAGCTGGAAAGTTCTTTCATACGAGCGGAAATCGGGGAAGTTCAGCAGGTGGTCCGCATTAATGACCGAGGTAAGCTGCACGTTGTCGAAATCCAGGCCCTTTACAGCGATCTGCGTACCGACCATGACATCGGCCCTGCCTTTTTCAAAATCATCAATGAGTTTCCTGAACGCATGTTTCTGGCGTGTGCTGTCCTGGTCAAACCTGATGACCGAAAGTTCAGGCATCAGCAGTTGCAGTTCTTCAGTAATCCTTTCCGTGCCGTACCCCTGTATGGCCATGGCATGGCTTCCGCAGGCCTGGCACTTGGTAATATTGGGCTGATGATACCCGCAATAATGGCAGCGGAGGTTATTCGAGTATTTGTAATACGTCAGGGCAATATCACAATTCACGCATTTGCTGACCCACCCGCAGACACTGCATTCCAGGACAGGTACATAGCCTTTCCGGTTCTGGAAAAGAATGGCCTGGGCCTTCAGTTCGTGCAGGCTTTTTAAATGCGAATACAACACGTCCGTAAAGATCCCCTTCATCTTTTTGGTACGGGTATCCTCCGAAATATCTCCAAAAATAATATCCGCCCGCCTGGCCAGACCATACGCCTCACTCAATTCCACAAGCCCGAATTTTCCTGTCTCGGCATTGTAATACGATTCGACAGAAGGTGTGGCTGAACCCAGCAACACTTTAGCCCCGTTCATGCCGGCCAGCATGATTGCCGCATCACGACCGTGATACCGCGGCGATTTTTCATGCTGCTTGTAAGTCGTTTCATGTTCCTCATCCACAATGATCAGGCCCATATCTTTCAAGGGCATGAATAATGCGGAGCGCGGTCCCAGCAGAAGTTTCACTTCACCGGCTGACGCCTTGTTCCATATTTCTACTTTCTCGTTCAGGCTGAACCGTGAATGGGATACCATCATGACATCGCCGAAATATTCCTGAAGCGTTCTCACGAGCTGTTCCGTCAGGGCGATTTCAGGCACCAGGTAAAGAACGGATTTCCCTGCATCCAGCTGTTCCCTGATGAGGTCTATGTAAAGGTATGTTTTTCCTGAAGCCGTCACGCCATGCAAAAGTGTCACCTGTTTTTCAAGGAATGACTGACGGATTTCATCCAGTGCTTTTTGCTGGGCTTCCGTCAGCTGATATACCTTCCCGCTTTTCTCAGGCATGGCAAAACGTTCTGTCTGCATTTCATAAGCGAGTACGATCTCTTTATCCTGTAATGCCTTAATGGCGGAAGCCTGAAGATTGTACCTCGATATGAGCTCCGACTTCACAGCCTGTCTTCCCGGGGCTGCTGCAAGCGCCATAAAGGCCTGGAACTGATTCCTGGCTTTCTTTTCAAGCAGGTTAAGATGCGTTTCTATGTCTTGCTCGCTAAGGTCAGGATTGATCTTTATACACTTGATTTTTTTTGCCTTATATTTCTCGCTGATATCTTCGAACATGACCACAAGATTCCGGTCATACAGGCTTTTGACGATCTTGACATATGACGTTCGCGATTTAAGCAGGCTTTCCACTTCCGATATCCTTACTTTTTCCTTGCCTTCGAGAGCCTTTAATATCAGTACCTCCCTTTCATCGAGTTCTTCCTCCTGGTAAGATGCATCTTCCTGCAATGCGATAAAGCTTTCGCTGGCAAGCTTTAAACCGGCAGGCAGGGCTGCTGCCATGACATCACCGAGGCCGCACATGTAATAATCAGCCACCCAGTGCCAGAACCTTAGCTGTTCGGGGGTAACAGCCGGATTGTCGTCGAGAATGGATAGCACGTATAACGCTTCATAGTTCTTAGGGGCTTTTGTGGTTATGCTGACAATAATACCGGTGTACACTTTCCTGTTGCCAAAAGGCACAAAAACACGTTTGCCCGGCACGGCGAGCTCGAAGAATTCGGCGGGGAGCCTGTATGTGAAAAGTTTTTGTAGGGGAAGCGGCAGCACCACTTCAGCATACAGCGCCATCACTTCTTCCGTAATATGTTCACCCAAAGCGTTCAAATGTTCTTTGGTGTGATAAGAGCTTTTAATTCGCCGAGATGGGGCTCTATTATATCCCTGAAATCAATAATGGCCACTCCCGATGTGGGCAGCTCTTCGCAGCCGGACTTGCAAAGCGTGTTTGCCAGCTGGCTGATACCCATATTGTGACCAATAACCATGATGCGATCATAATCTTCAGCATGTTCGGCGATAATATCCAGAATGCCCGATGCCGATGCATGGTATAAATTTTCCAGATGTTTCAGTTCGCCTTTATAACCGCTTTCTTTAACAAATATCTCACAGGTCTGCATGGTCCGGTTAGCCGTGCTGCAAAGTATGATCCCGGGAATATGTTTATTTTCCAGCAGATGCCGGCTGATCTTTCTTGCGTCCTCTTGTCCCCTCTCCTTAAGGTTTCTTTTGAAATCCGATCCAAACAGACCTGCCTCTTCTGTTTTGGCGTGACGGAATACATATAATCTTTTCATTTGGAAGCCTCCTTAAAAAAATCCCGTGCAGCAAGTACCCAGCCAAGAATCATGAGTAATCCACCAGCAGGGGCGACCATTCCAAATATCCTGAACATGTCCAGACCCTCCATTTCGCTGAAGGAAACCATATATAAAGATATGCAGAAAATAAGCGTTCCGGATAAAAGTGAATAAATTGAGGCTGGCGAAATCTGTATTTTTGTCGTATTATTGACGAGCAATAAAACAAGTATACCAATGGATTGAATACTCAGGTAATGATTGGCTTTGTTAAAAACTTCCAGTTTCTGCTCGCTTAGTATCCTGGTCAGCGCATGGCTGCCCAAAGCTCCGAAGATGATGGAGAATCCCAGAAAGACAGAACACCAGCCCATCAACCTGTAAACATTCAATGACTTAAACATGACACAAAAATAGATGAAAATGTATAATAATTACACAATCCGCCTCCTGCTTTTAGGCAGTTTCCTAACCCTTTATTCCCAAGCAAATTCGCAAACATTCCTGGGGCTTCAGCACAGCAATATGAGCGGCATCCACCAGGTAGGCCTGAATCCGGCCAACATTGCCGATTCAAGGCACAAGTTATATGTGAATGTGGTCGCACTGGGTGCCGGTTTTAATAACGATTACCTGAAACTCAACCTTCCTTTTTCATTTACCCAGCTTATTACCAATAGGGTCCCGAGTCAATATAAAAACAGTTCCGGAGGCATAGCTTTCAGGGATGAATGGCTGGTAGAAAGCCTGAATGACAAACCCAAAAATGTCAATTTTTACACGCAGTTCCGCACACCTGGCGTCATGCTCAAATTGTCAAACGGCTTTTCAGTCGGCCTCCAGTACAAAAATACGCTGAGTTTTCAGGTTAATGATGTGGCCGAACCATTAGCCAGGCTTGCACGGTATGGCATCGACAGTTCAAGCGGATCAATCGCCTACAGCGGTCCCAATAATTTCCAGGTTGGCCAAACCTTTGGTGACAATGCGTTTACGATCAATATAAACGCATTCGGTGAATTAGGCGGCACTGTTGCCAAAACACTGATCAATTCCAAAAGCATGGTCATAAAAGCGGGAGTCACTCCTAAACTGCTGATGGGATATGCCACCGGATACGTCAAGAACCGGGGCATACAGGTCAAGGCGCCTGGAAGCGATACGCTGATCTTTGGCCAGACTGACGTCGAATACGGCTATACGGATCCCAGTTATTTCAAAGATCTGAGCGCTGCTAATTTCGACCTCCTGAGGTCAAAGATACAGGGAACAGGATTCGGATTTGATCTGGGCGCAACCTTTGAATACAAACCCGAGGGCGTAAAAAATGTCACCAGCCAAAAGAACAATTACCTTTTCAGGGCCGGAATAAGTTTGCTGGACGCTGGCAATATTGTTTACAGGCAAAATGTTAAGAACAGGCATGTGGTCAACAATACCGGCGACAAAGTACTTGTCATTGGTCCTGAATTCGCTGAGGCATGGAGCGGAGACAATGCCCGGGGTATCAGGTACACCGACAGCCTTATGAGAACTATTTTTGTAATTGACAGCTCATCAAAAAGCATCAAAACCCGGATGCCGACCACCCTGAACCTGCAGTTCGACTACAATGTTTTCAAGTTCGTTTATGTGGGCGCCAACTGGTCGCAGGATGTCAGGGGAAAAAAGAGCATTGGCATGCGTAAAGCTTCCTATTTTATGCTGCTTCCGAGGATCGAGACCAAAGCGTTCGAGTTATGCCTGCCTATAGGTCTGATGAATGATTATCGCACCGGAAGAATAGGGTTTTATTTGCGCTTAGGGCCGGTATTTATCGGTTCAGATAATCTTATAGGACAGATCAGGGCGAACAATATAAGTGGACTTGATTTTTATTTCGGCATCAGCACCGGCATTCCTTCAAAGAAAAAAGAGAACGGGGAAAGCAGCAATTAGGCGCTCTTTTCACTCATAAAAAAAATCCTGCATGTTTCGCGTGCAGGATTTTTTTATAAAAGGGACTCTCGCGGAACTTACCCGTGTTTTTCAAAATGTATTTATCCACAGATGTTTAAAAAAACATACATCCTTATTGGCTTTTGTAAAACCAATGCTCAATCGTATTAATACGCAGGTAAATATACGTAAAAAAACCTAAGCCCACCCTTCAACCGACTAGCGGTAACCCTTTTTATTGAATGTTCTTTTCCATGGAGAAAAACCCACCTTTGAAATTGTTCAAATCTTATGGAATAAATTGATGACTGCATCATCAAGTTCAATTTTTGCATTAGGTGAATATTGCTTTATTTTGCGCCATGAACCAAGAAACTGAGAATGTGGAATGTCTCATTATAGGAAGCGGCCCGGCCGGGTATACGGCTGCAATCTACGCTGCGCGTGCGGATATGAAACCTGTGATGTATGAAGGTCTGCAGCCGGGTGGACAGCTTACCATAACTACGGATGTTGAGAATTACCCCGGATATCCCGATGGCATTATGGGTCCTGAAATGATGGATCATTTTAAAAAACAGGCTGTGCGTCTTGGTGCAGATGTCAGATACGGCATGATTACAGAGGTTGATTTTAACCAAAGACCATTCAAGTGTGTTGCGAATGAATCGAAGGTCATCATGGCCCAGACGGTTATTATCGCGACCGGCGCCAGCGCCAAATGGCTTGGCCTGCCAAGCGAGCAACGCCTCAATGGAAGCGGTGTGAGTGCCTGTGCCGTATGTGACGGATTTTTTTATCGCGGTCAGGACGTAGCCATCGTCGGCGCAGGGGATACTGCCTGTGAAGAAGCCAGTTATCTCGCCAAGCTTTGCAACAAGGTGCACATGATCGTGAGAAAAGATACTTTCAGGGCTTCAAAAGCCATGCAGCACAGGGTGGAGAATACCCCGAACATTGAAATTCATTTTAACTACGAAACCGAAGAGATACTGGGTGACAATGTTGTTACCGGGGTACGGATCAAAAGTAATATAGACGGAAGTACAAAAGAGCTGAAAGTCGGAGGATTCTTTGTGGCGATCGGCCACACTCCCAATACCGGGATTTTCAAAGGTTTCCTGGACATGGATGAACAGGGTTATCTTATCACCAGGCCCGGGAGTTCTTACACCAACATCGAAGGTGTATTTGCCTGTGGCGACGCACAGGATAAAATATACAGGCAGGCCGTTACCGCAGCGGGCAGCGGATGTATGGCGGCGCTTGACGCAGAACGTTGGCTGGCTTCACAGCAGCATGCCACAGCTTAATGCAGATGAAGTAGCATATCACTTTCCATATCCTGATTTAACCGGAATCGCCCTGTATTCCTATACCCTATCCTAATCCCTGTATCCTATCCCCTATTTTCCCTATTTTTGCCTTATGACACTCGAACAGGCACAAGCGGAAGTAGATCATTGGATAAAGACCATCGGCGTAAGGTATTTCAACGAGCTTACCAATACAGCGATTCTCATGGAAGAGGTCGGCGAACTCGCTCGCATAATGGCCCGAACCTACGGCGAACAATCTTTCAAAGCCGGCGATAAAGAATCCGATATATCCGATGAAATGGCTGATGTATTATGGGTATTGATATGCCTGGCCAACCAGACAGGGGTTAATCTAACGGAAGCCTTCAAAAAGAATATGGACAAAAAGACAAAGCGGGATAAAGACAGGCACCAGGGGAATGAAAAGCTTTCCGACGGAAAGTAGGCTCTTAATCATTATATATTATCCAGCCTATAGCGCAAGGCCGGATCAGGCACCTGAAAATCATAAATCTTAAATGTTGAATCTAATGCTTAATTTTGCACTCTCTATATGACATACGAAGCCATTATCGGATTGGAAATACACGTTCAGTTGCTGACTAAAAGCAAAGCCTACTGCGGCGACAGCACTGAATTCGGGGCCATGCCGAATACCCAGGTCAGCCCTATTACCGTTGCACACCCGGGCACATTGCCGAAACACAATAAAATGGTGGCAGAGCAGGCTATAAAAATGGGACTTGCCCTTAACTGCAACATCACCCGTGAAAACCGTTTTGACCGGAAGAATTATTTTTACGCCGACCTTCCTAAAGGCTACCAGATCACCCAGGACAAGACGCCCATCTGTACCGGCGGTTTTGTAAAGATCAAGCTGAAAGACGGATCGGAAAAACAGGTAAGGCTTACCCGCATTCATATGGAAGAAGACAGCGGAAAAAGTCTTCACGACCAGGATATGCATGATACGCTGGTAGATTACAACCGTGCGGGGGTTCCCCTGATAGAAGTGGTGAGTGAACCCGACCTGAGGAGCGGCGAGGAAGCGTATGAATATGTCAGCGAGATCCGCAAACTGGTGCGGTACCTAGACATATGCGATGGCAATATGGAAGAAGGATCGTTGCGTTGTGATGCCAATATTTCCATCAGGCCGGTTGGTTCGACTACATACGGAACCAAGGTAGAGGTGAAGAACATGAACTCCATCAGCAATGTCAGGCGTGCCATTGAAAGCGAGATCGAAAGACAGACAGCCCTGGCGGAAAAGGGTGAAACCTTTGTTTCCGAAACCAGGGGGTTCAATGCGCTCAGGGGCAACACATTCAGTATGCGCAGCAAGGAAGCCGCTAATGACTACAGGTACTTTCCCGAGCCCGACCTCCCTCCTTTCATTGTTACCGGCGAATACCTGGAAAGGATCAAGGCGGAATTGCCCCAGCTTCCCGAGCAATTGTACCTCAGGCTAAAAAACGAACTGGCGCTTCCGGAATACGATGCCAAAACTATTACTGAAGACAAGGACCTGGTAAATTATTTCCTTAAAATTACCGAATACACCAAAAACTATAAGGCCGCCGCAAACTGGACACTGGGAAGTATTAAATCGTACCTGAACGAAACAGCTACGGAAATCAATGACTTCACGCTTGATCCGGCTGCGGTCGCAGAATTGATATCCCTGATAGATAAAGGCGATCTCAGTCATACAGCCGCGTCACAGCAGGTATTTCCCGCCATGATCAGTTCAAACGGGAAATCTGCCCTTCAGATAGCGGAAGAGCTCAACCTGATCCAGACGGGCGATGTCGCCCTGATCTCGGGAATGATCACAGAGGTGCTGGGCCGTTTTCCTGACAAGGTGGAAGAATACAGGGGAGGCAAAAAAGGTTTGCTGGGACTGTTTGTAGGAGAAGTCATGAAAGCCAGCAAGGGTAAGGCTGACCCAAAGGTGGTGAACAGGGAAGTATTAAAAGCGCTGGAATGAGGCTTACGGCATGGTGTATAGCGCTCATATTATGTTCCTGTAACCAGGCAGAACATAGCAATACGGATAGCCAGGCAAAGCCATTCGAAGCCATCGCCTATAAAAATAAAGCTTTTGTGTTCAGTGATACATTGCGCTTATACGATTCAAAACTCCAATTTGTACAGACTGTCCGGGGCGCGCTTGGAAAACTTGTTACAATAGACAGTGTCTCAATTATTAAATTTTACCCGGGTTCAGGCGATACGCTGTGCGAGATGTACAATATGATCCGCGTTTCCAGCAGCGGCTTTTCCGGGTGGGCTTACGGCAAGGATATTTATGAGTTCGGTCATGAGCGGAACCGCAAAGAGGATAACCGCGATACGACCATCCGTTGGGGGAATGCGGAGTTTAAGCTGTTCATACTATACAACTTCGGCATACATCCGGAGAGTGAGGAAGGACTAACCTACTGCGAGTCTGTTAACCCTGTGGCCATTTATAATCCGATCCATGACAGGCTTGACATTATTCCCGTAAGCGATTCATCGAAACTCTACCAGGACCAGTTCCTGACGCTAAACAACTCTTCTTTCTGGCTCGACAAGATCACAAAAACTTCTTTTGAAAACAATGCCCTGCACCTGGATATATACCGTGAATACCAGGAAGGTACGGCCAACATAGAAGCGAGGATATATTTTCACCCCGATAAAGCAGTGGCTGAAATTACAGGTTTCAGGAAATATATAGGCATCGATGGAGATTAACTTGTCGATTGCCGGGGTTTGGGCCTGATCAGCAGCCTCAGGGACTGGTCTTTTGTAAAATACGCCCATGTCCAGTTTATGAAAATGATAAGCCGGTTTTTCACCCCGACGATAGACATCAGGTGAACCAGCATCCAGGTCAGCCAGGCGAAGAATCCCCCGAAAGAATAATATGGCAGATCCACAACAGCCAGATTCCGCCCAATGGTAGCCATGCTTCCTTTATCACGATACGCAAATGGTTTTAAAGGCTGCTTTTTTTCCATACGTTTCAGATTACCGGCCAGGAGTTTTGCCTGTTGTATCGCCACCTGAGCTACCTGGGGATGACCTTTGGGATATTTGGGATCGGTATTCATGAAACACAGATCGCCAATGGCAAAAATTCCTGAAATTCCATTGACCTGGTTGTACGCATCAACCGCCAGCCGGTTGCCGGGACCGTAACTTTCCGCAGGAAGGCCTTCCACCCTGTTGGCTGTCACCCCTGCGGCCCAAATAAGTGTCCTGGTTTTAATCACGCGCCCATCCGATAAGATCGCTTCCTCATTATTGAATTCCCTGACACTCACGCCGCAATTGACCTCCACGCGCAATTTTTTCAGATATTCCTCCGCCAGCCTGCTCGCCTTTTCACTCATGGCTGCCAGCAATTTAGGCCCCGCTTCAACCAGGCGTATGTTCATCCTTGAAAAATCAATTTCGGGATAATCCTTTGGAAGCACATGGTTCCTGAGGTCGGCCAGCGCGCCGGCAAGTTCCACCCCGGTAGGTCCTCCTCCGACAATCACCAGGTCGAGATTCACATCCTGTTCGGCCTTGGTGTCTGCCGTTAATGCGAATTCGAAATTCTCAAGAACCACATTTCTTAACCTCAACGCTTCAGCAACAGTTTTCATCGGTAAAGCATTTTGCTCAATAGACGAAATGCGATAGAAATTTGTATCCGTGCCCATCGCCAGCACAAGGTAATCGTACCGGATCTGGCCAATACCGCTTTCCAGTATTTTTTTATACGGGTCAATGCTTTTGACCAGGGTCTCACGAAAATGAAAGTTTTTCTGTTTCTGAAATATTTTACGGAAAGGGAAAGCAATGGCACTTGGCTCAAGGCCCGATGTCGCCACCTGGTAATATAAAGGTTGAAACTGATGAAAATTATTTTTGTCGAGCAAGACAACCTGGAATGGTGTATCCTTAAGCTTCGTTGCCAGTTTTAACCCGGCAAAACCTCCTCCTACAATAACGACCCTGGGTAAAGAGGATTCTGGAATATTGGGTTGCATGAATGATAAATTATCAATGCAAAATTATGATAAAAGTTGGAGGCAACAGGTGTTTTTGATGATAATTTTTAAACGTCCGTTTGCAACTGATAAGAATCAGTTTTACCTGCATTTGTAGCGGTCTTCCGTATCATCCCTGCCGTAATTGGCGGCAGTCTTGTCCGCACAGAGGTTCATGGCCTCGCTCCGGACAGACAGTATGCTCCATTTCACTTTTACGCCACGCTCGCTTTTAGGAGCAAACAACTCCTTGGACGTATTGGGATCGATATTATCGAATTCCATCGTTTCTGTCTGGTGAACATCGCCATTGGCCTTCACATACATCACCTTCAGTTTAACGTTATCGATCTTGTAAGGACTGTTATTCTTGACGATCATTTTAAGATCATCGATGCCGCCGATCTCCTTCTGTTTGTAATCATTTGTAAGAGCGATGATAAACTTTTCCCAGTTAAGCCGGTAGGTCTTTTTTTCGGCTTCCAGCTGAGCCTGTTTTACTATGGCCGCCTGCTTCATGGCATTGCTGTCGACAACCGGCGGGCTTGCCTGGATCGTATCTGACAGGGCCGGTTTGACGGGCTCAGACGGTTTCATGCGGTTATTGAAATAATAACCTGTAAAAGCCAGGGCGAGCAAAAAAAGTATAAGGGCTACTGCAAGGTAACGGCGGCTTTTACGCGACGCAGGTTTTTCTTTTTTTGTCAACGGTGGAGTCAGGTTGGGAAGACTGTGAGGCACAGAGCTGTCGAGCACGGGAGTAGACATAGTGCCTATCAGATGCCTGAACTCTTCGCAATCGCCTATATTAGTCCATCCTGCCATGCCTTCATACCATACCAGTGTGCTTTTATAATAACGGTTTTTGCTGAATTCTTCTATGGTGACGGGACCAAAAATATCAACGCCATTTGAATAAAAAATCTCTCTCATGCGTTTTGTTTTATATACAAAATTACGAAATAAAAACAAGATTATAAAGACAATAGCGTTAATTTTTATTCACAGGAAGATATCGGAAAGTGCAGTAAAACTGTCGAAAAATGAGCAATAAAAAAGCTTGAGAAACGTTGTTTGCAAATGACGCGGGAATTGCGTATATTATGCTGTTCCGGATCACTTAAAAAACAAGAAACAAGACCTATAATTCAGCCCTGGCTTCTTCCACCCAGGCTTTGCCCCACTCCTCTTTTTCCATATCCGTCCAAAGCATAGGGTAAAAGATGCGGACCTGGAATCGCGGCGGAAGATATTTCTGCCAGTTGGTTCCACCCGTTGCTGCAATGGTTTCAGGGTGCCTCTGAAGATATTTAACTGCAGTTTTGTAGTGAGCGAGCGGCCAGTTGACGTTGACATTCAGGTCAAAATTTTTCATCTGTTTAACGATGGCCTCGTGGTTCGAAAAGAAAGCATTGAATACCGCGCCGATGGTCTTTCCGCGAAGCTCCTTCGCTTTTTCCAGCAACACGCCATCGTATTTTTCCTCGAACTGCTGCAATGTGTAGGTCTTCTTACCTGAACCCAATTCGGTTGCACCGGTCTTCCAGTATATGAAGGGGTACATTTCCTCAATGGCATGCTCATCGTTATATTTCGACCTATGGTCCTTGTGCACCAGATGCCTGAATTCGGTGGCGTAAAGCTCGATGGTCCTGTAATGTGCACTCTGGAAACCGCTTGCCGGCAGCAGGGCCATCCTGAATTTAAGGAACTGCTGCTGCTCCATGCCTTCACCCATCACACTGAAACTGTCAGTCAGTATTTTAAAGTACCTGTTGATCCTCTTGAGGCGCATTTCAAACTCTGCAGCCTGCTCTGCCGAGCGGATATTGGCAACCACCTGCTCGCATTCATCCAGTATGAGCCGGAAAAACAGCTCGGTGACCTGGTGATACATGATAAAAATACGCTCATCCGGGTATTTGGTTTTGGGTTTCTGAAGCGTCATAAGCGTATCGAGATGTATATATTCCCAATAAGGCACATAATCGCTTACAAGCAATCCTTCGAGGTATGAAGCCACATCCTGCCCGGTATGCTGGTATTTTTCGGTCAGCTTGCTGACGAGTTCTTCTATATGTTTTTCCATATGATCTGAATTAAAAAGGTGAAATAAATAAACTGAATGGCTGATATTTTTTGTCTTTTTCCGAAAGCACCGGATCACTCACTTTCCATTTGATGCCGAACTCCCTGTCATCCCAGGCGAGTCCGCCTTCTGTCTCGGGATGGTAAACGTCCGTGCATTTATATGAAAAGATCGTCTGGTCCTCAAGCGTGGCGAATCCGTGGGCAAAGCCGGGCGGAATATAAAGCATCAGAAAATTGGTTTCCGTGAGGTCCACATCGTAATGCTTCCCGTATGTCCTGGAGTTCTTGCGGATATCTATCACGACATCCTGAACTGCGCCTTTGATGACCCTTACCAGCTTACCCTGCGCGTGCGGGGGCGACTGAAAATGCATACCTCTTATGATACCCTTCCCGGAAAGTGACTGGTTATCCTGGAGGAATTCTTCATGGACACCGATTTCCGCAAATTTTTCCTTGTTGAAACTTTCAAAAAAATACCCCCGCGCATCCTGAAACACCCTGGGTTTGATCAGCAATAATCCCTCGAACCCCGTTTCAATTACTTCCATGGGGCAAAAGTAATACCTGTGTTTGAAAATATGACGATCGCTTATCATTTTCTTTTACATGTTCGGGTCCCCGGGTGTATATAATTTTAAAAAAAATATTACGTTTGTATATCGATATGCCCAAACAAAAATCGAAAGCGTTAAAACGTTTTCTGCTTAGTATCCTCGTGGCAGCCCTGGGAGCCGGAGCATACGGCCTGTATCTTTATAAATCCCCTGCGCTTGATATTTCATCGGATCAATACGTCAAACTTGGGAACGCGGACAACCTGGAAACGCTTATTCCGAAACTGGAAGCCGAGTGCGGACTGAAACACCCTGCAGTATTCAGAGTCCTGGCAAAAAGAATGAACCTGGAGAGATGGATGAAAAAAGGAAGGTATACAGTAAAACCGGGCATGACCATGGTGGATGTCATAAGGGTCTTCAGGGCCGGCAGGATGCAGACCGTGAACCTTGTCATCAAACCGCACGGAACCCTGGAAAGTTTTGCGCAGAAATGCGGTGAAAAGCTGGAACCCGACGCCCAGGATTATATGTTTCTCCTGAATGATTCGCTATTCCTGGATTCGCTGGGATTCACCCCGGCCACAGTATATGCGCTTCTCCTTCCTGATACCTATAATGTTTACTGGCATACCCAGGCGGATGAACTCCTGCTCAAGCTTTACAGGGAATACCTGATATACTGGACTGAAGAGCGACGAGCCAAAGCTGAAGCCGCCGGACTGACTCCCATTGAAGTGGCAACCCTTGCGAGCATTATTGATAAGGAAACCAATAAAACCGATGAAATGCCGATGGTAGCCGGCATGTATCTTAACCGGCTTGAATCACAAATGCCCTTACAGGCCGACCCTACCGTAAAATTTGCCCTTAAACAACCCGACCTGCGCAGGATATTGCACGGTCACCTCCAGGTTGAATCGCCCTATAACACATACAGGAATACAGGCTTGCCTCCCGGTCCCATTGGCATACCCAGCAAGCAGGCCATACAGGCTGTCCTCGATCATGTCGAGCATAATTACCTCTTTATGTGCGCCAGGGAAGATTTCAGCGGATACCACGCCTTTGCGGCGGATTACAAATCGCATCTCCTGAATGCAAAAAGGTACCAGGCGGCGTTGGACCGGAGGGGAATTAAGTAAAGTATAGAAACGGTAAGCGGTTCAGGATATCAGGCCATGTAATTGTATATTGAAACTCACCTACAACAATCCCACGTAAAAGGCCCAGAATTCCCTGAAAATGGAGAACAGGTCACGCCATTCAAAATATCGCGGGGCAACTCCCTGCACCTGGCTGAATCCTTCTTTCCTGAGCAACATTTTCGATCTTGTAATATGAAAATACTGAGAGATGACGATAATTGAATTCCAGTTGTTCTGCCTCATGGGCTGGATTGAATTTTCGACAGTTGCCTGGGTATTGCTCCCCATATTGTCAACAATAAGCAGGGAGTCAGCAATGCCTTTCGCGATAAGATAAGTTTTCATTACTTCCGCTTCCTGGTATCCGGTTTTGCCCAGGCCTCCGCTAAGCACCAGCGATTTCACCCGGCCTGTGGCCAATAGTTCATGCGCCTTGTCCACACGGGCTTTCAGCCTGCCGGACAAGGTACCATCACTGTTTACCTTGCTGCCCATTACAATGGCCACATCAGCCTTGCTGCCGTTGTCCGAAAGGCCGTCAATAACGATATAAATGGAGTGTATGGCGAACCATATAATCCAAACCAAAGCCAGTCGTTTCAGTATTTGCATCGTCCAAAAATAAGGAAAGAAATCCAGATACGGGAATTAAGGTTAAAAAACAGGGTTTTGAATCCCGCCAGATTTGGGATTTGAGTTGAGCGATCGTGGAGAAAGGGAAACCGGATCAGGCACTCCCCTATTGTCATTTCATCCACCAAACACTTTCTTTAGTCCAAAACTGCAATATATTACATATTTTTCTTGCGCGTATCATATTAATACCACAACTTTGCACCACAAAGTACTTTATGAAAAAGGAAAACAACAACCCCGTTGAAACGCTGAACGACATCAGGGACCTGATGGAACGTTCTTCCAGGTTCATTTCATTAAGTGGATTTTCCGGTATCATTATCGGCATGCTCACCATCATATGCGTATCGTGGTATTGCAACAGGTATAGCATCAATCCCCTGGATGTGGATTACGAATACCTGGAAACCCTGCCGAAAGAGCACTTCAGGGTCGCCCTTCTTACGGCCCTCGGATTGTTGTGTTCCTCCATCGCCATTGCCACGTTCATGAGCGTCAGAAGAGCCCGTCAAATGAACGTGCCCGTATGGGGACAGGCATCAAAACGGCTTTTTGTCAATATGTTTGTCCCACTGGGCGCGGGTATACTATTCTGCCTGTTCATGCTGAAGGACCACATCGACCTTGTCCTGCCGCTGTCGCTGATATTTTACGGCATGTCCCTGTTCAACGCAGGAAACTATACCCAAAAAGGCATACGTTCCCTCGGGCTTATTGAAATGGCTCTGGGGATAGGCTGTCTTGCATTGATACAATACCATATCCTGTTATGGACCATTGGTTTCGGATTGATGCACGTGTTGTACGGCACCTATATGTATATTAAATTTGAAAAATATTGATACTGGAGGGATTTGATAAGGCGTTTGAGAACCGTGTGAGGCTGGGCATGATGTCCATCCTGATGGTAAACGAATGGGTGGAGTTCACTGAATTGAAAGAATTGCTGGATGTAACGGACGGCAACCTGGCAAGTCATATCACTTACCTCGAAAAAGCGGATTATATCGAGACAAGGAAGTCGTTCATCGGCAAAAAGCCAAACACGACATTCAGGGCAAGCAAGGCAGGCAGGAATGCGTTTAAACAACACCTCAAAGCGCTTGAAAAACTATTGAAGAAATGACTTTTTTTTACCCATTCACTTTGAAATACAAAGTACTTTTTAAATATACAAAACAACACAATAACTGATATGAACATGTTAAATTATGCTAAAATCGCCTGTATCACATGCTTCGCCATGCTGCTTTACGGGCAAACCCCGGGGCTGAACATCTTTGTGTTTGCCATCGTTTCAGGCCTCTGCGTTTTCGGTCTGCGAAATGTATTCCGGCGTAACGCTATGTTTGCTTACCTGCTTTTCCTGGCAGGCGCATGCTCAGTGTTTATTTATGGAAACGCCTTATCATACATTACCTGCATAATCGCGTTTATGCTGTTCGGTGGGCAACTCGCATTTCCGGGAAAAGCCATCGCCTTTGCCATGATGCCCGGACTTGCCAACCTTCTTGCGTCATTCCCGGCGCGCATTGCAAAGGTCGTGGAGCCCCACCGGCATGATGAAACAAAGGGCGACAGGATGATGGGCCGTATCATTAAAATCCTTGTGATCAGTTTTGTACTCTTCATTTTTATGATGCTCTACATGAATTCAAGTGCCGGATTTTTGTCATTTATAGATTCAATTGATATTAAAGCTCCAAATTATCAGTTCTGGCTATTATTGCTTGTTGGAGCATTTATTTGCCAGTCTGTTTTTCAGCCAGCAGACCCGTCCATGTTACAGGCTTTTGTTCCGGAAAAAGGTGAACGCATCAGTGAAAAGGACAAGGGTGGCACCAAATGGCTGTCCTGGGGCACCAGTTTGCTGATCGCCCTGAACGCACTGATCATCATTGTGATCATTTCTGATATATCATTCATTGTTTCGGGAACCGTTGCGGGACAAACCCCGGCATTTTTCTCAAAACTTGTACACGAGGGCGTGGCGTCACTGGTCTTCTCCGTTATTCTCGCCATGCTTATCCTATTTATATTCTTTGAGGGCAGGATAAACTTTGTAAAAGGAAATATGCTTGCGAAACGCCTGGCGTACATCTGGATCGCCTGCAATTTTTGCCTTCTCATCCTCACGTTCTACAAGAACGGTCTTTACGTTTCAGAGGCCGGCCTCACTTACAGGCGGATCGGCGTGTGGTATTACCTGGCGGCTCTGGGCCTTGGACTGGTGTTCATGTACCTGAAGATCAAACAGGACCTTAACATACTTTTTGTCATAAGGAAAACCCTCCCGGTTTACCTGCTTTTGCTGGTCGTCTCAAGCCTTGCACCCTGGGAGCTGATGGTTACGCGACACAATCTGAAACAAGCAAAAACAAGGGGTGAAAGACCGGATATTGAATACCTTTCAACCCTCGACGGAAATAATATGCACCTGCTAAGGCCCTATGTTAAAACAGTTTCAAAGGGCAACAGGTATTTTGACTATTATGATAAAGAACTGGCAACAAGACAATACGTATTAAATGTGCGGTCAAAGCACTTATTAAGCATGGTACTTGCCGAACAATGGGCGGCAGCTGAACTTGAAAAAACATCCCGTTAAACATATGGAGAACATTATCGACCATCAGGCATCACGCGCTTCAGGCCAGCAGTTTTACAGGATCATGGCTGTGCTGCTTTTAATCAACAACCTCGTGGGCATCCTTCTGAACCTCATGCTGGCATTTTTTTCAATGTTCTTTTTTGGGCTCGGCTTAATAGGGTTTTTTTTTGTGTTCGTATATGCCGCATGGTGTTTCACCCCGCGCAGGCGCATTCCCATTGTACCCATCCTTATGATAGCTTACAATATCATCATTTTTTTGTTCGCCATGGAGGTACACGACGATTACCCAAAACCATTTGAAATATTTTACCCCGCGGTGTTCCCGGCCATCAATATCTTCCTTTGCCTGGTCCTGCTTATCAGGCAGCTTTTGCCGTCTTCCAGTACCACAGATGTTCCCGGGAGCAAGGAAACGGAACGCCTTATCCTGAACATCACAGGGGTATTTCTGTTCGTTGTGCTTGCCGTATTTTTCCTGATTTTCTTCCTGATTATTTAAACTAAAAATCATATGCCCAAACTATCCCGGAAACTTCAATTCATAGTGCTTTACAGCATATCCATGGCGATGCTGGAAGCGGCTGTTGTCATTTATCTCCGAATGATCTTCTTCCCATCTCATTTCGACCTGCCACAAATAAAAGTGCCACCCCTTGTCATGTCAGCGGAGTTAAGCAGGGAACTCGCAACGATACTTATGCTTATATGCATCGGGTATTTTACTGGCCACAACAAGGCAACAAGGTTTGCATGGTTCATGATAGCTTTTGCCATATGGGATATTTTTTATTACGTTTTCCTGTATGCATTCCTCCACTGGCCTTCTTCCATCCTTGGCTGGGATATCCTGTTCCTCATCCCCGTGCCATGGTACGGCCCGGTGCTAACGCCCATTCTTGTATCACTCACCATGACCGGTTTTGCCGCTTCCATCCTGTATGCCCAAAGCAGGACCTATGTCCTTAAGACCAATCTTAAAGAGCGCCTGACAATGCTGGCAGGATGTGCGGTCATTCTGTTTACCTACACCTCTGATTTTATATTGTATGCATATAAAATGGATATCAGCGTCGTGTTCGCTTTTACCTTATTCACTCCTGAAACATATAACTGGACATTATTCTTTGTTGGCATTGGCCTGATCCTTACAGCCATCCTTTCGTTTCTCAGGAGAATAAAAAGGGCTGATGCGGAAGCAGTGGGAACCGTATTTTAAGGAATGTAGAACAATGGCAATAGCTGCCAGCGCCTATTTCTTCCTGTGTTTTTCCTGCAGGGCGCTGTCAAATTTTATAGGGTCGACATCCGTCCGCGGGGCGATGATCTTGATCTTCGGCTTGTTGTAAACAAACTTATAATACATAAAGGCCGCTCCGCCGAAGAACAATATAAAAAACCCTGTGAAAACCAGTATCTTTTTTGTCTGAACGTTCATATTTCTTTTTTAAAAACTTCTTCCAAGCCCCACAACCCAGCGCTCTTGTATATAGCCTTTATCTGCAAATGGTGCAGGATTAAGCAACAAAGGCATGTCGAACCTGAGGCTGAACGGATTGATAAGGTTTCTTCTGCCCCATCTGAAAATGGTCGCAGTTGTTCCGATACCGGCATCCATTCTCAGCGGAGATACAATTGTGGATATTCCTTCCTGCATGGAATTGTAAAGTATTCCCACATCACCGAAAATATAGGCATCCATGCGCAGCCAGTTTCGCGTGATTTTAGGTCGCAACTTTATCAGCCGGTCGAAATCGAGCTCCGCACTCCCGCTGACACCGCCATTCCCCTTGTACAAGGAATATTGTACGTTATCCTTTGTTACAGGCGCAAGGTATCCTGCGTAACCGCGTAGATTGAGACCTCCGCCCGCATGGAAATGATTCGTGGTATTGCCGTACCCCAGCCATTCACCCGGTATCCATCCACGGGAGCGGGTGAATTTGCTCTGCAGCATATCTTCCATATTGGCGCTGGCAAGGTTCAGAATAACTTCTTCAGGTATGGAATTACCCTCAATGACTTGTGCAAACAACCTGGTATGCAATTCAAATTTTCCAAGTTTGTTGTGATTGATCACTTCCAGGTCAAGGCTTCCGTATCCGTAATCTCTGGTCAGTGTACTTCCCCTTAACCTGGAACCGATATAGCCTGTACCTCTTTTATACTTGTAATTCCTTCCGTAAAAAAGGTTAATGGTGTTGTTGATCTTGTCTTCGCGGTTTTTAGTGCCGGCGTAAGGCCAGTAAATGCTCTTTCCCTTATCCATGTATATGGACTGGAAATTCACATTGAAAGTATGCTTCCCATGATATTTGGAAAAACCTATATAGTTATAATCAATGCCGTCGAGCCATCTTGAATCAATAAAGATGTATGCATTTTTCCCAACAAGATCGGTGTATTTTAACCAGATCGAGAAAGGATCCCTGACGTCCGATTCATAAGGTTTCTCAGCACCCAAGCCAGTATTATACCACAGGGTCACATCGGTAACATGCCTTGAAGCGACATATTGCGAATGAATATTCAAACCTGCCTTTATTCCGTCCACTGCATTGAACCAAATATCCGGACGCCATAGCGTGCCCGAATAATTAAAGCTCGGGGGAATGGCAACGCCTTTATTCAGGCGTGTTTTTACAGGAAGTTTGTATCGCCATGCCGACATGGCATTATCAAGCCTGTAAATGTCTGCCAGCCGTTTGGAGGTATCTATTCTTATAACGTCCAGTTTGTTTTCCAACACCACCGTATCGGTATATGTCTGGTTAAGCAGCCCCCACCCTTTCCAGGTTTTTAAAACCTTCTGTCCTTCGTTCTTTACAAAATACGTGTTGGGCACAAGGTAGTTGTATAGCCGGCCTCCCTTATCGGTTACCGTCAGGTCGACCGGCATCTGCATATCGCCTTTCCTTTTCAGCTTAACCGCATAGTGATATTTGCCGTCCTTAAGGTGTTCGTTAACCCTTTTGAAATTGACAATCTTGTAGTCGATGACTTTGGTGGTTTCCATCCATTGATCAAAAAACCAGTTCAGGTCAGTTTTAGTGTATTCTATAATGGCTTTCCTGAAATCATCCGGGTAAGGGTGGGCATATTTCCATTTGTTAAAATAATGCTGCATGGCCTGCAGAAAGAGCTCATCGCCAAGCACATACTGCAGATTATAAAGCATCGTCGCTGTTTTGTAATACACATGCCTGTACCCCCCGCCATGCCCAAGAGCGGAACTGAAATCATCGCTGTGAGTGTTAAGCTGCGCATCATTCCTGTTCATGGCATCGAACAGGTACCCGTTATATACCGAACTTTCATCGTAAGGACTCCCGCGCATGGGCATTTTATTAAACTTTTTTATGCTCCAGGATGTCAGGAACTGTGTAAAACCCTCATCCAGCATGGCGCGGTAAGTTTCATTGCTGCCCACCATGCCAAAAAACCAGTTATGACCCACTTCATGGGCAATGACATACTGGTGACCGGGCCAGTTGCCGCCATCAAGGGTGATCATGGGATATTCCATGCCGTCCCTGGCATCAGCGGCCACAATCTTCGGATAACCATACATGCCGAAATCCGTGCTGTAGATCTGAACCACGCTTGCTACAAACCTGGCAGTCGGACCCCATTGCGAGGCGTTGATCTCCTGGGCAAGGGCAATACATTCGATGCCATTCCACAGCTCAACATCCCTCCTGTAAGTAGGATCGGCTGTAAATGCAAAATCATGGACGTTCTCCGCGTGGTATATCCAGGTCTTGGTCCCTCCTGAAGGGACAGTATAACGGTAGTTTTTGTCCCTGACATAATTCTGTATGCTAATCTTCTGCTTGAGTTCATCGGGCAGCATGTCCTTTTCATTCTGCAATGATCCTGTCGCCTCCACGATATATTGTGAAGGAAACGTAAGCCTTACATCGTAGACTCCGAAATCACCGTAAAACTCCTTTCCCAGATGCTGGTCGGTTTCCCACCCGAATTTCCTGTCATAAACACATATGCGGGGGTACCAGTGCACGCCATCATAATGTTTGTTCAGTCCGTCTGGTTTGAATGTCTTGAAGCGCCTGCGCATGCTGCCGTTATCCCAATAGGTCCTGAACCTGATCTGAAAGGTAATGGAAGAATTCGGCATCAACGGGGTTTTCAGCCTGGCGATGAGTATCGTATTATCGATGGTATACTCCGCTTTTTCTCCGTTGATAATGAAAGCATCCAGGATGGTTCCCATCTTTTTGGCTTCGTATTTGCCGAATACAGTAGATTCCTTATTCACCTCGTTCAGTGCATGAGCATAGCTGCCCGGCTGGAAAGCGTTCTGATAGAGATGGAAGTAGACCGTTTGGAGCTGATCGGGACTGTTATTGTAATACACCAGCGTCTCTTCGCCGGCGATCTCATCCTTTTGGTCATCAATGACCGCATTGATTGTATAATGCACGTCCTGTTGCCAATATGCGGCATCCGGCTTCCTGTTTTTCCAGTAATCTTTATAGGTGAATGGCTGGGCTTTCGTTAAAAAAGGGTATAGGCACAACAGAAATACGGTTTTTTTCATACTCGTGGTTTATGATGCGAATTTATGGAAAATAGTTATTGGAAGCAGCCTCAAAGGACCCCAAATATTTTTGAAATTAATGGACTATTGCCACCAGATAGGATCAGCTCAGTCCAAGAAGGCGGTGTAACTCGAGACGGGTAATGTCTTCATTGAATTTACCGCAATATTCCGATGTAGTTGTGTGACTGCTGTCGTCCTTGATCCCTCGACTGGCCACACAAAGATGTTTTGCATTAATGATTACCGCAACATTTTCAGTTCCGAGTATCCGTTTCAGCTCAGCGGATATCTGCATGGTCATACGCTCCTGAACTTGCGGGCGTTTGGCAAAGTACTCGACTATCCTGTTAAGCTTAGACAGTCCTATCACCCGTCCATTGGGTATATACGCTATATGTGCTTTACCAAAGAAAGGCACAAAATGATGTTCGCAGTGGGTATAGAACTGGATATCCTTTTCGATCAGCATTTCGTTATACCTGAATTTATTCCTGAAATGGGAAGCCTCGGGCTTTAGGTCAGGATTCAATCCCCAGAACATTTCCCTCACATACATTTTAGCCACCCTTCTGGGGGTACCCTTAAGGCTGTCGTCTGTAAGGTCGAGTCCGAGCGTTTCCATTATGGCCTCGAAATGGTGCTGTATGATATCGATCTTCTTTTCATCTGTCAGGTCAAATGCATCAGGGCGCATAGGGGTATCTGTATGAGAAAAGTCAAAGTCGTGGTCGTGGTCGTGTTCCTGCATAGATTTATTTTCCATCAAATTCAACAAAGTTATTTTCCGTTTCATATAACCTGATTGACATGTCCAGGTTTTTATCGATTCGTTTGCGAAGTGCATTCCATATCACTACGGCTATATTTTCGGCAGTTGGATTAAGATTCCTGAATTCCTCGGTGTCCAGGTTGAGATTTCTGTGATCAAATTTTTCCTGAACTTCTTGCCTGATAATATCCTTTAACACTTTGGTATCCATCACATACCCGGTTTCCGGATCTATCTCTCCCTTTACTTTTACTTCCAGCATGTAATTATGCCCATGATAGCTCGGGTTGTTGCACAGGCCAAAAAGCTCGAGGTTGCGCTCTTCACTTAATGAAGGATTGTGTAACCTGTGAGCCGCATTAAAATGGGCTTTCCTGAAGACTGAGACTTTCATTGAAAATTAATATGCTGAGCGTCTGAAAAGTATAAAGAATGGCAATATTAGCTAAAAACGTGCAATTTTTATATCACTTATATTTATACGGTAACAGTCATTTGATATTTATATGGATTCCATCAGAGAGCCGTTCGGTTGCCCACATTAATAAAGTGTTTATAAAAGACTATCTACCAACCGTTTAATTTCCATATCGCGAATATTTTATGGCCGGGCGGGCTTGCAGTCAAACTCCTTAAAATGCGTATATTTGCAGGAAGGCGCTCTGTGCCAATATACTAATTGCGTATTGCCGAATGAATAGTTTATACATATTGATCAACCTTGGCGCCGTCATTATTCCGCTGGCGTTTTCATTCAGCGGCAGGATCGCATTCTATAAAAAATGGTTCGCTCTCTTTCCTGCCATCATTCTTACAGCATTGTTTTTCCTCGGCTGGGATCAATGGTTCACGGAAATGAACGTATGGGGCTTTAACTCAAAATACCTGCTCGGATATTACGTTTATGACCTGCCCGTTGAAGAGGTCATGTTCTTTTTTACCATTCCTTACATGGCTGTGTTCATATATGAAGCGATACGAACCTATACCAGGGAAAGTCCTGCATTCGAAGAATTATACCGGTGGTTCACCCTGCTGTTCTTCGGCATTGCCTGTACACTGCTCTACTGGTATAGCGACAAGCTTTACACGGCCATCACCTGCCTTGTACTTACACTAATACTGGGAACACACCTGACAGTGATCCGGCGGAGATACATGAGCTGGTTTTACTTCGCATATGTTGTAAGCCTTTTGCCGATGCTCGTCGTAAACTGGTTATTGACTTCCACGCCCGTGATTTTTTATAATGAGCTGCAGAACACCGGGATAGCACTTGGAAGTATTCCCGTTGAGGATTTTTTATATGACATGACCCTGTTCACGGTTTGCATAGGCCTGTACGAGTGGTTTAATCGTGTCGGTCTTCGATACCGGTTACGCCACCGGAAACAATCATCTTAAACACTTCCGTAGGGTTGGCATTCAACGGCTTTATTTTTTCATTCCTGACAAAATACAGGTCGCCGACAAAGCCGTAGGATTTAGGGAAATACACGCCGCTAAAGCCCGGCAGACCTATGGAGGTCAGGTCATTTTTAGTAATAAAGCCCACTTTGTAGATACCCTCACTGCCCAATTCCACCAGAACAGGTTTTGAGAATTTTTTCTTTTCCCCAACAAAAGCTTCCATAATGTCCTTGACAGAGGAATACAGAAATTTTATACCCGGGGTTTTTTCCAGCCAATCATCAAACCAATCGATGAATGGTTTAAAAATATAGCTCGATCCAATCCATCCTATAGAAATAATAATGGAAAGGATGATCACTATTCCCAGGCCCGGGACATGATCTTTTCCCAAAAAACCGTCAATAGTCTCAAAAAGCCAATATATTATACTAGCTGTAGCGGCGAGAGGAATACTGATCAACAACCCTTTCAGGAAGTAATTGATCAGCCTGTTGAGTATTTTTTTCCTCTTGAATGATGCGTTAAACCCGTTCATTGTATGTCAGTAAATCAAGCCCGATATCCCTGCGATAATATTTATTGGTAAAATTCACTTTTGATGCATTTTCCATGCTTTTCGTCAATGCCTCGCTTATAGTGCCTCCGGTGGAAGTGATGGCAATAACCCTTCCTCCCGCGGTGATCACTTTTCCATCCTGGATCCTGGTGCCTGCATGGTATAGCGTTGAACCTTCAACCTGGTCAAGCCCACTGATCTCGAATCCCTTTCCGAAGGTTTCCGGGTAACCGCCGGATACCAGGAAAAC
>CALMKH010000012.1 GCA_937867025.1 uncultured Bacteroidota bacterium
TGCAGCCCCGGAACGCAGCACCATAGTTACCCCGGAGTGGACGTTCGACACCTCCGATCTGAGGAGATGGTAAGGAATTGCAATGTACTACTTTTGGCAATCCTCAAAAAGCAGGCGACTTAGAGGTAGCGACACGAATGCCATTAAGTATGACCCCGAAATACCAAACAGCTTCTTACAAAACTATTTAATGTGACGTCTCGCCTCAGCCATGTAAAGATTTCTCTTAAAAATGAATATCTGCTCCTAAGTCTTATCTATCTGGGGAGCCAAAACAATCTTCAGACAAGAAGCATATCTTGAAAAGCCTTGAATGTATTTAAGGAAATGAGTTCTTTGGTATAACATGATTTAAGTTAGCAGACAATACGCATCCACACTTTGTGGTGACTACAGGTGCACAAAACCTGGGACCCATCGTGACAGCTTCTCCGCCCAATGCGGAAAGATCGTCACAAAAGGGTAGGTTTTGAAACCTGTAGGCATGGCAAGCCAAACAAAGGGTGTGCGAATGTTTTCTTTTGTCTACTTTTCTTTACGCTAAAGAAAAGTGGTTTAATATATACGATATCATTGGGGTACAATGAAAACTACAGCGCAAGCCGCCGGATAAATCCGCAACAATAATAGTTTCTCAACTAAATGACGTTGATATACTATGTACAGGAATACCGGATTTATCATAACCCAAGATCCGGAGGGTTGTTGAGGCAAATTATCAACTCTCCATTATCAATTATCCATTATTCTCCTTATCTTTGCAGCGCAATTATCAAGAAAAGACGGAGGGAATTGGTCCTAAGATGTCTTGGCAACCCAATCAGTCACTGATTAAAGGTGCTACATCCATCCACTGAAACAGTGGACAGATAATGGCAGATCTTGTACGCTTACAATATCCTGTCCCTTTCTTGTATTTGCAACAGCAAAGCATGAGCAAGACCATACAACCATTTTTAAGGCTGAGCGGCCTCGAACCACTTACACAAACGCCCGAGACGAATTTCATCAACATAGGGGAAAGAACCAATGTGACAGGCAGCCGGAAATTCGCAAAACTTATACTGGAGGATAAATACGACGAAGCCCTGGCCGTTGCCCGGCAACAGGTGGAGAGCGGGGCCCAGGTGATTGACGTGAACATGGACGAAGGCATGCTTGACGGCAAGGCTGCCATGGTGAAATTCCTCAACCTTATCGCCGCCGAGCCTGATATTTCAAAAGTGCCGGTGATGATCGATTCCTCCAAATGGGAGATCATTGAGGCGGGTCTGCAATGTGTGCAGGGAAAGGGCATAGTGAATTCCATAAGCCTTAAGGGAGGGGAAGAAGAATTCATACGGCAGGCCAAGCTGGTGAAACGCTACGGAGCTGCAACAGTCGTCATGGCATTTGACGAGAAAGGCCAGGCGGATACGCTTGAGCGTCGTATAGAAATATGCAGGAGGGCCTATGATATATTGGTCAATAAGGTGAAATTCCCGCCGCAGGATATCATTTTTGATCCGAATATTCTTACTGTGGCGACAGGTATAGAAGAGCATAATAATTACGCACTGGATTTTATTGCAGCCACAAAATGGATTAAGGATAACCTGCCCTATGCAAAGGTCAGCGGCGGGGTCAGCAATATTTCATTTTCTTTCAGGGGTAATGATACCGTCAGGGAAGCCATGCATTCTGCCTTCCTGTATTATGCCATTAAGGCGGGCATGGATATGGGCATAGTGAACGCCGGTATGCTTATGGTTTACGATGATATTCCGAAAGATCTTCTGGAAATGGTGGAGGATGTGCTGCTGAACAGGCGGCCGGATGCAACCGAAAGACTTGTTGAATTCGCGGAAACGGTGAAAGCGAAAGGCAAGGCGAAAGAGGTTGACAATGCATGGAGGAATACACCGGTGGAGGAACGCCTGAAACATGCGCTTGTCCACGGCATAACCGATTTTATTGATGTCGATACGGAAGAAGCGAGGCAGAATTTTGAAAAACCGCTGCAGGTGATAGAAGGTCCGCTGATGGCTGGGATGAATGTAGTGGGCGACTTGTTCGGATCGGGTAAAATGTTCCTTCCGCAGGTTGTAAAAAGTGCAAGGGTGATGAAAAAGGCGGTGGCATATCTCGAACCTTACCTGGAAGCAGAAAAGGCCAGGAACCTGGTGGAAGTTTCAGCTGGCGGGTCATCAGCCGCGAGGCAGGAAACACCTAAAGGTCCGGGAAAGATCCTGCTGGCAACCGTTAAGGGGGATGTGCATGATATCGGCAAGAACATTGTGGGCGTTGTCCTGGCCTGCAATAATTATGAGATTGTGGATATGGGCGTGATGGTGCCTTGTGAAAAGATACTCGACAAGGCCAGGGAGATCAATGCCGATGTGATCGGGCTCAGCGGTCTTATTACCCCGAGTCTCGACGAAATGGTGTACGTGGCTACACAGATGGAGAAACAGGGTTTTACAGTCCCCCTGCTGATAGGAGGCGCCACGACCAGCAGGATACATGCGGCTGTTAAAGTGGCCCCGCATTACAGTGGTCCCGTGGTACATGTGCTCGACGCATCGAAATCGGTGCCAGCGGTATCAAGCCTCCTCAGTGAAGACCAATCGCTGCAGTTTGCAGAAAATATCAGGACGGAATACAAAAGACTTGCGGAGGATCATGCCAAAAGGCAGTCCGCGAAGGATATTTCAACATTTGCCGAGGCAAAGAAGAACAAGCCGGAACTTATATTCAATGAATCGACTATTTGTAAGCCGGCTAAAACAGGCATACATTATATACATAACTATGACCTCAGCATATTAAGGGAGGTGATCGACTGGACACCATTCTTCCAGACCTGGGAATTGAGCGGACGATACCCTAAGATACTGAAAGATGAAAACGTCGGCGTAGAAGCGACTAAGCTTTTCAACGATGCAAATGCCATGCTGGACCGCATTATATCCGGGAACTGGCTGACAGCTAATGCGGCATACGGCATTCTGCCGGCAGCGAGCATCGGTGAAGATATCGAGGTGTATAACGAAAAAGGCGAATTGCTCGAAACCTTTCATTTTTTAAGGCAGCAGAGGAAAATGGCGAATGGCGTGTCCAACCTTTCCCTCGCGGATTTTGTAGCACCTAAAGGTACAGCACCTGATTACATGGGATTTTTTACGGTTACGGCCGGACTGGGCCAGGAAAAATATGTGAAGCAGTTTGAAGACCAGCACGACGACTATAACAGCATACTGCTGAAAGCGCTTGCAGACAGGCTGGCGGAAGCGTTCGCCGAAAAACTGCACCAGCTGGTGAGAACCGAATACTGGGGATATGCAAAGAATGAATCGCTGGGCAGCGAGGACCTGATACTCGAAAAGTACCAGGGTATCCGGCCTGCTCCGGGATATCCGGCCTGCCCCGATCATACGGAAAAGGCGATACTGTTCAGGCTGCTCGATAATGAAAAGCAGATCGGCGTAAGCATTACGGAGAGTTATGCCATGTGGCCGGCTTCATCAGTATCCGGTTTCTATTTTGCACATCCTGATTCGAAGTATTTCGCGGTGGGCAAGATTAATCCTGACCAGGTAGAGGATTACGCCCGCCGTAAAGGGTTAAGCGTGGAAGATATTGAAAGGTGGCTGCGCCCGATACTGGCATATTAGTTTAAAGTTAATAGTTATTTGTTATGTGTTATTGGGAAACAATTGGGGCTGTCTGCCGGCAATTGCTCAGTGTCCGAAGCGGTGACGTATCAGGGAAAGCCATTCCTGTTAATTCTTAACCATTAACAAATAACTACTTCTTTGTAGTGCCCTGCTTGTATTTTTTTACGGCGTTGAAGATGGATTTGGCCATGACATTCTGGGAACTGTCCTTTGCCAGGACCTTCCTGTCATTTTCATTGGTCAGAAATCCGGTTTCAATAAGTACGCCGGGCATGGTCGATTTCCACAATACCAGAAAACCGGCCTGTTTGACCCCGCGGCTTTTTAATGGTGTATTCTTCTTGAATTCGCTTTCAACCTGGGCGGCAAATTTCTGGCTCTGGGTCATATATGCATTCTGGATCAGCGAAAATATGATGTAAGCTTCGTTGGAGTTAGGATCGAATTCACCGTAGGATTTGTTGTTCTCGTAATCTTTCTCCAGCTTGATAACGCTGTTCTCCCTCTTTGAAACCTGCAGCTGGCTTTCGGTCTTGTGCAAACCCATCACGTATGTCTCGGTGCCGCTGGCTTCTTTGTTATCATTGGCATTGCAATGTATGCTGATAAAAAGGTCGGCATTGTTTTTGTTAGCAATATTACTACGTTCGCTCAACTCGATGAATTTGTCTGTTTTACGTGTGTATATGACCTTAACACCCTTAAGGCTGTCCTCGATCAGTTTGCCGAGTTTTAAAGCGATGGCCAAGGTTACCTCCTTTTCCTTGCTCGTGCCCCCGTTGCAACCCGGATCGTTGCCGCCGTGCCCCGCATCGATCACCACCAGGTCAAACACGTTTTCCTCAGCGCCGTTAAATGAAGAACTGACAATGAAGGTCAGGACCAATCCTAAAATTAATATTTTTTGCTTCATTTTACCAGGTATTAAACATTCGGTATTAGTTTCGTGCAAATTTCCGATCATTTATTTGTTTAATCTATTATTTACAACGAAACATGTCCATTGCTTATTGTGGATAATACAAATTGCGTGCTTCTTTTTATACACTGGCGACGCAAAGGCTCAGACTGTCATTACCAGGGACAGTTCGTTCCGGGTGGACGGGGATTCGTCGGCACCGCAAAAGGATACGGTATCATTCCCCGGGGATACGGCAAAAAAACAGGTTGTCCGTATGAACATGGGCGGGTCCGATACCTTCAGGATCGCAAAAGATGCCATAGATGCCCTGATCGATTACCGTGCGGACGACTCCAGCTTTACGGATATCAAAGGCCGCAAGGCTTACCTGTGGGGCAATGCCCAGGTAAAGTACGATGGCCTGGATCTGAAGGCGGACCTCATCATCATTGATTTTGATAAACGTCAGCTATACGCCCGCGGGCGAACGGACAGCGTGGGCAGATATGTGGGCCGTCCTGTCTTTAAAGATGGCGAGAGGGAGACAGAAGCCGATACCATGATCTACAACTTTGAAACCAAAAGGGGCCGCACATACGGCATCGCCCTGAAGGAAGACGATGGTTATATTTATTGCAACAAGGTGTTCAGGGATGATGACAAGAGCATTTACAGCGACAGGGGGAAATATACGACCTGCAATAACCGCGAGCATCCCCACTTTTACCTGGAAGCGAGAAACCTGAAGATCATACCTGAAAAAAAGATCATTTTTGGTCCTTCCAACCTGGTGATAGAAGATATTCCGACGCCTTTATTCATTCCGTTCGGCATGTTTCCTACAAAAAAGGAGAAGAAATCGGGACTGGTTCCGTTCGAATACGGTATGAGTGGTGCATATGGCCCGTTCCTCAGGAATGTCGGGTACCACCAGGCGATCAGCGACCGGCTGGATGCCAGCTTAACGGGCGATATTTATTTCAGGGGAAGCTGGCGTATCGCCAATAACACCCGCTATGTCACCCGTTACAAATATAACGGGAACTTCAACATTGAATTTTCCAAGTACCTTAACGGTGAACGCGAAGACCCTGATTTTAAACTGAATACCGTAAGATCGTTCGCAGTCAAATGGTACCATAACCAGGATGCCAAAGCGAGGCCCGGCTCATCATTCAACGCCAGTGTCAATGTACAGAAAAACAATTTTGCCAGGCTGAATTCGTTCAGCCCAACAGCCATTAACAGCAACGAGTTCGGTTCGTCCGTTTCGTATTCGAAAAGTGTTTTCCGCAACCGCGCCAACATATCGCTCGGTATGCTGCACAGGCAAAATACCCAGACCAGGGATTTTTCCATTACTCTGCCCAATATGACGTTCAGCGTCCAGAGAATACTGCCATTCTCCAAGCCCAACACGTTCGGCAAGTATAAATGGTACAAGGATTTCGGCTTCAGCTACCAGCTGGAATTCGAGAACAGGATAGACACCAAGGACAGCGTTTTCTTTTCGGGTAAACCTATAGAAGGCATTCTGGAAACAACCATTCCCGGCTTTATTCTCAATACGCCGATAAGCCTCGGGCCGAATGATCATTTCAAACAGGGCATTGTGCATACGGTGCCCATCACGCTCGGTTCTTACAAGTTCCTGAGGCAGCATTTTTCCTTTACGCCGACTATCAGTTACAGGGAATACTGGTTTCTGAGAACAGTTGAAAAACAGTGGAACCCTGTTACGGATACCCTCGATGTCATTAATCACTACAAGTTCAGCAGGGCAAGCGATTACAATGCTTCAGCCAATATAGGTACCCAGATATTCGGCACCTACCAGTTTACAAGCAAAAGGATCAGCGCCATGCGCCACTCGATGACCCCAAATGTCGGTTTCAGCTACCGTCCGGACTACAGTGACGAGAAATACGGATATTTCAAAACGATTGATACAGGGTACAAGTCATATAAACCATATACTTACAGTATTTATGAAGGCAACATCAGGTCCGGTCCCGGCGGAGGTCCCAGCGGGCTTGTCACCTTCTCCCTGGCAAACAATATCCAGGCAAAAGTCCTCAAGCAAACGGATTCTTCCGCAGTATACGAGAATAGGAGCTGGATCGAAAACTTCACGATAACCGGCAATTTTAATGTACTCAGGGATACGCAGAAACTGTCCAATATTACGGTTAACGGCTTCACAAAGTTGTTCAAATACCTGAATGTGAACGGTAATGCCACGCTTAACCCTTATGCCAAGGTAAATGCCAGGGATGAAAGAAACGGTCCATTCAGGGAAGTGTATATCAATAAATTTGAATGGTCGGAGAGCAGGAGGATTGGAACCTGGACGAACGCCAACCTGAGCATGAACACCGAAATCAATGCGGATATGTTCCGGAAAAAGAAAAGTCTGGACACCGGGGGCATGATCCTGTCGCAGCAGGAAAAGGAGGAATACGAAGACATGTTGTTTAATCCGAGCGGATATGTCAACTTTGATATGCCCTGGAGGTTGAGTTTAAACTATTCAATCGCTTATTCAAGAATAAACTACCGGACTGCTTATAGTCAGGGAGTTAGTCTTTCGGGAGATTTCAACCTAACCCCCAAATGGAAGGTTATTGCTGCTTCAGGTTATGACTTTGAAACAAAGAAAGTGGCCTATACGCAATTTGAGGTGAGCAGACTTTTGCATTGCTGGGCCCTCAACTTTACCTGGATACCGGATGGTCTCCGCAAAAGCTTCATGTTTTCAATCAAGGTCAACAGCAGCCTTCTTCAGAGTCTGAAAGTGGATAAGAAACGCTACTGGTTTGATCAGTAAAGTCAGCCGTCACCGGATGATGTGAATAACGCCCTCCAGGGAGGAATCGCTTTTGAAATTCGGATTCTTTGTCTTCAACCTTAGTACGTAATAGTATACACCGTCAGGAAGGGCGTCATAGCTGTTCTTGAATGTGCCTGTCCAGCATTCCTGCGGAAGAAGTCCGTTGTAAACGAGTATTCCCCAGCGATTATACACCCACATTTCCACTTCATCACAATTCGGTGTCAGGCCTCCGAGGGTATAGCAGTCGTTCTGGTTGTCGGCATTCGGGGTGAAAACATTCGGTATTTTTATGGTTTCAAAGGGATTCCCGTACATTTTAATGATGGTACTTTGTGTATCTATACAACCGCTTACAGGATGGGTCACCTTCAGGATGGTAGTAAAATCGCCGTCCTTTTCAAACACGTGCGACGGGTTTTCCTGGAAGGTGATGGCAGTGGAGTCTCCAAAGTTCCATTCAGGGTCTTTATAATTGCTGGATCTGTTCGTAAACATGAATTCCCTGCTGCACTCCTCAGTTTTGAATTCAAAATCCGCTACCGGCGATTCTTTTACCTCAATGATTGTTGAATCCCATTCGGATATATTGCATGAAAAGGAATCCACGGAGGTCAGTTTAACCTTGTATGTACCTGGATTCTGATAGGTATGTACCGGATTTTTGCTGGTATCGATTGGTGAGCCGTCGCCAAAATCCCAGAAGTATTTTTTGGCCTTGGTGCTTTCGTTTGAAAACACAACTGTCAGTGGCTGGCAACCGATCTTCGGGCTTGCGGAGAATCTGGCATCCACTTCGTAGTTAATCTGGAAATCAATTTTAAAGGATGCATTGCTGCAGCGAGGACTTAAGTTCAGTTTGAACGGTGCATTGGGACTGACAGGGAAATCATCAAAATGCTGGTTGGGTCCTGGGCAGCTTGAACATACGGATTGGTACACCACGCCTTTTTTATCAAACCGCGAAGTGCCTCCATCCACGTGGTCTTCCGTCTGATTACCTCCGTAATATGTTGCAAACAGGAGGTTGCCGGCATTCTTGTTCAGGACAAGTAAATAAAAGTCCGCCTTATCCGTGGTTTTCTGGATGGCGTCGGCAGTGATCTGCAGATTATTTGTCGTAAGCGAATGCAGTCCGTCATAATCAATAGGGCTTCCCCATCCTGAAAAGTAAATGTTGTCGCATTTGTCTACCAGGAAGGCCGATGGTGATATTTCAGGATTAAAGGTGCGGTTGCCAAAAGTGGTGGAAAGGTTCAGCACAGCTATATTGGGACTGTACCTGACAATAAACTGGCTGGTCCTGTCCTTGCCGTAAGTCCCCGGTGTCCTTGTGATATTTCCTTCGGTCTGTCCTGCCGCATACACCTGGCCGTTGGCGTCAATATCCAGGAAATATACCTGGTCGTAGTTCGCAGTGCCGAAATAGGTGCTGTTGAGCAGTTGTCCTTTGAGGTTGATCTTGGCGATAAAACCATCCGCCCTTCCGCCTGTGTAGATATTTTTTTGCCCGTTCACGGCAAAGGCCATGGCATTGCTGGCGGTTCCCCCGCCTATATAACCAAACGTGTCATACAGCCTTATCGAATACATGGCATCATCTGCATTGCCTCCCAGGAATGAACTGAACCTTAATGTCCGCAGGTTGGAATCCAGGCTGAAAACGCAGCCGTCCTGGAAAGACGCCCTGGCATTCTGAAACGCATTGAGGGTGGGGAAATCAACGCTTTGAGTCGTAGAAGCCACATACACATTATTGTTCGAGTCCACAACTATGTCGCCCCTGAAATCATCGGCATAATTATATCTCAGGCTATTGACATTCAGCCCGTCGAAATGCCTGCCCCCTATAAATGTTCCGCCAAGCATCTCGCTGCCATCTTTCTTCAGTTTGACAACAAAAATATCTGTGCTGTCATTGAACGTCGGGTCATAACCAAGGGTATCCACCGGGAAGTCGGGAGAATAACATGTCCCCATCACCAGCAGGTTGTCATGCCGGTCAACAACAAGACTGTGCGGGTATTCATCCCTGCTGCCGCCGAGGTATGTGCTGTACAAGAGTACGGTGCCTGCGCTGTCGTATTTGTTGATCCCTATATCGCAAGCCAGGTTTGCCGGATATTCGCCGATACCTCCGCCGTATACCACCTGGAAAGCGCCGGCTGTTACCGGGAAAGGTCCGCCGGTTGTACCCGGTCCTCCGTCAACGATTCCTCCTGCATACAGGTTAGACCTGGAATCATATGTGGAGGTAAAGCCGAAATTGTCGCCCTCACTGCCGCTGTAGGTCGAAAATACAAGAATGGGGTCGATGATCAGGGGATATGACCGGTCATATGTTCCGAGATCATATGAAACCGTGTAGGTGTTATTCTTTTTTTTTAAAACATAGGAACATGGAACAACCAGCGTATCGTTATTGATCACCTGGAAGGCAAATGGCTTCTGCTCTGTGACATCCCCTACCGAGGTCCGGATCTGAAGGGCGCCATCGCGGATAACAATTCCATTTGCAAAACTATAAACCAGCCGGATGTCTTTTGCGTCCGCTCCCCTGTTAACAATAAAATTGTGCTTCAGGTGGATGCCGCGGTTCTGGACCTGCAGATCAATATTCCTGTAAAGGTTCTTGTAAGTGACCTGGTAATACGCCCTGACATTTGTCTGCCATTCCGAAGCATCACTTCCTTTATAGAAGTTATATCGTGTAATCAGCGGGAACTCAGGCAACACATCGCATGGCAGAGCGCCGGAAAAGCGGATGTCGAACCTGTGATATGACACTTTAAAACTCTTCCTTAAACGTTTGTAGCGATGAAAATGATGCCATACACTGTCGTATTCAGATTCATTTCTCAGCAAAACGCTGAATCCGTCTTTTTTGTAATATGTCATTGCCCCCGGCAATTGCCTGGAGTACAATACGTCAGACTGCATCTGGCCTTTGTTTTCCATTAGAGCCTGGGACATGCCGGCCGTCGCTTCAAAAATAAAAAGCAAAAGAGTAACAACAGGCTTTAAACGATATAAATTGACAAAATACAAGGCGTAACGTTTGCTTTTCCCTACAAAGATACAAAATTTAATATTTTAGTTGCTTAAAGCTATTAAAAATTGCGCGATTCCAAGTATTTTTGCAAACTTAAAAAAATCAAAATTTTTACATGTCGGAATTAAATGATCTTCAATTGCAGCGCAGGCAAAAACTGGAAAAAATCAGGAATCTGGGTATCGACCCATATCCTGCTGAAATGTGGGAGGTGAATGCATATTCTGCCGGGATATTGAAGGAATATAATCCCGAGATCAACAATTTCCAGGATGTAAGCATGGCCGGAAGGATCATGAGCCATCAGTCACGGGGAAAAGTGAGCTTCCTGAAGATAAAGGACGACCAGGGAAGGCTGCAGCTGTATATCAGCCGCGATATGCTTTGCCCGGGCGAGGATAAAACCTTCTATGATGATCTGGTGTCGCACCTGCTTGACATAGGTGATTTCATCGGTGTGAAAGGAGAAGTATTCATAACGAAGACAGGCGAAACAACGCTGAAGGTCAAAGAACTCAAATTACTTGCAAAGGCCCTGAATCCGCTTCCTGTGGTAAAGGAGAAAGACGGCGAAGTGTTTGACGCCTTCGCCGATCCGGAATTGAGATACCGCATGCGGTATGTTGACCTGATTGTCAACTCGCATGTAAAAGAGACATTTATCAAGCGCACCAAGGTGGTGCAATCGCTTCGCAATACGTTCAACGCCAGCGGATACCTTGAGGTGGAAACGCCGGTTTTGCAGGCTGTTCATGGAGGTGCTGCAGCACGACCTTTTACCACACACCATAATGCCCTGGACATGCCGCTTTACCTGCGCATTGCCAATGAATTATACCTGAAGCGCCTGATCGTCGGCGGCTTTGAAGGCGTGTATGAGTTTTCCAGGAACTTCAGGAATGAAGGCATTGACAGGACACATAATCCCGAATTTACCGGACTTGAAATCTATGTGTCCTATAAAGACTATAACTGGATGATGGATTATACCGAGATCATGCTGGAGAATGTAGCCAGGGATGTTAACGGAAGCACGGAGGTGACGGTAGGCAATGAGATCATCAGTTTTGCTAGGCCATACAAGCGCATGACGATGTTTGATGCAATAAAGACATACACCGGTGTGGATGTTTCGGGAATGGATGAAGACCAACTGCGGGATACATGCAGGACACTGGGCATAAGCACTGATCCGAGCATGGGCAAAGGAAAGCTGATAGATGAAATATTCAGTGAAAAGTGTGAAAAACATTGTATTCAACCGACATTCATCATGGATTATCCGGTCGAAATGAGCCCACTCACGAAGAAACACCGGAGCAAGGAAGGCCTGGTGGAGCGCTTTGAGTTGTATGTGAACGGGAAGGAAATAGCCAATGCTTATACTGAATTAAACGATCCTATCGACCAGAGGGAGAGGTTTGAAGAACAGGCTGCGCTCGCAGGAAGGGGCGATGATGAAGCCATGCCCCTGGACGAAGATTTCCTGAGAGCGCTTGAATACGGAATGCCTCCGACTGCAGGATTAGGGATAGGCATAGACAGGCTGACCATGCTGATGACTAACCAGGCGAGCATCCAGGAGGTCCTTTTCTTCCCGCAAATGAGACCGGAGGTTATGCCGGGCCGTGGATAGATATTCACAAACTGGCAGGGACCGGTTTTATTTTTTGTCAATTCGTTCGCTCCTTAATAAATTGCACGCATAAACTCTGCGGTTATGAAGGAATTTTATGTCGATCCTGATATTGCGTCAGCAAAGACCCTTCATGCGTCTTTCTACAAGGATCAAGAGGTTTTCAACTTTTGCAGGGAACACATTTTTGCTTCTTCATGGCAGTTCGTGGGACATACGGGCCTGGTCGCCAATAAAGGCGATGTACACCCGTTCACTTTGCTGGGATCATGCCTTGACGAGCCCCTGATTCTGACCCGGGATACGGAAGATCGTATTCACCTGATGTCAAATGTATGTACGCACCGGGGAAACCTGCTTTCGGATGCGCCGTGCAATACAGCAACACTCAGGTGCAAGTACCACGGAAGGCAATTCGCGTTGGACGGAAAGTTTGTGTTTATGCCGGAATTCAGGGAGGTTAAGGATTTTCCGGCTGAAGCCGACAATCTCAAAACGCTTCCTGTGTTCAGGTGGGCTGACTTTCTGTTCACATCTGTTTCGCCGGCTCAACGACCTGAAGTGTTTTTCGGTGATATGATAAAAAGGGTGGAATGGATGCCCCTGGACAAATTCGTTTACCGGCCTGAACTGACAAAAAAGTTCCATGTCAAGGCGCATTGGGCGCTGTACTGCGAGAATTACCTGGAAGGGTTTCATATTCCCTTTGTGCATCCGGACCTGAGCTCGGTGGTGGATTTCGGTTCGTATTCCACCGAATTGTTCTTCCCGTATTCCAGCCTGCAACTTGGATTGTCCAGGAATGCCTCTCATTGTTTTGACCTGCCGCCCTCGAGTCCTGATTTTGGAAAACAGGTGGCAGCATATTATTTCTGGGTTTTTCCGAATATGATGTTCAATTTTTATCCGTGGGGCTTGTCGGTCAATATTGTGGAACCGTTGTCTACGGGTGAATCCAGGGTTATATTCATGAGTTATGTGTGGGATGAATCAAAAATGGATGCAGGAGCCGGAAGCGGCCTCGACCAGGTGGAAGTGGAGGATGAAGAAATAGTTGAAAATGTTCAGAAAGGAGTGCGTTCACGGTTCTATGAACACGGCCGGTATTCCGTTACACGCGAAAGAGGCACACATCATTTCCACAGGATTATTTCTCAAATAATGAATAAATAAATATCTGTTTAATAATACATTGGTTGATATTATCTCCACTTTTTGGTTAATTAATTAACCCATACGTATTTCAAGAATTCCACCGTCTTTCCGGTCTTCATTTTTAACAACAAGGTGAATAGCCTGCGGATCGGCATGTAAATTTTTAAGCTGCCGGTAGACTGTACTTTCTGGTAGCACAGTCACGCCTTCACCCAGGGCAATATCCTTTAACAGGCTCAGGTGAACATTTAAGCTCACAGGGGCCCTGTTCTGGATGACAATCCAGGCATTGGCCTGGTAATGTATAGTGGAGACGGTGCGGGTTGAGTTAGGATGGATTATATCGCTGAAAAGCGGTTTGGCTTCATATGTCTTTTCCCTAATTTTCCTGGCTTCGGTGTATGCGATGTACAAGAGCGGATTGTTATTCTTAAAAAGTTTCATCAATGCATCGGCTTTGACCAGCTGGCGTTCCATGTTCTGAATATGCTCCCTGAGAATCACCTCGTGTCCGGCCTTTTGTGATTTAAATTGCCTGAAACCGGACCGTGCCTTCATGAACTCTTGCAGCTGTATTTCAAGCTCGCTTGCGGTTCCCTGGTGAATGATGGTATAATCGGGCTTTTCATTTAAATGAGCGTAGGCGTTAAGAACCTGTCTGGTAAAGTCTGCAAGTGCATCATGCGTTTTAAGCTGAATAGCCGAACGTGGCGCAGAAAAAGCGGGGTGTGCCGGATTTCCGTTCATGTGCATCCATGCATGGAGAGCATTACAGAATAAAGAGAGTTTCGTAACCAGGCGGTTATGCTGCTGGCGAACGGTGGAAGCTGATATGGTTTCGGGCGGCAAACTGTTTGAATGGTTAACAATATCCCGGAGAGTGGATATGAAAGACCTGATTATATCATGAGAAGAGGAGACAGGCAGCAGGTCTTTTTCGTACATTTCAAAAAATTCGGCGATGGCATGATAGGAATGTAATCTTGACCGCTCTCTTGTATTCATGTAACAAAAATAGCAGGGGAAAGTTAAGTTTAAACAAGTTCCATGGCCAGGAACAAAAATATTCTTGTATTAAAACCGGTATAAGATTGATTAAAACTGGAAAACATGAACAGAAATTGAAATTTGTTACACAAAGTATAGATTAACAAGATTATATATGGAAATTCTTGAATCTAAAACATAGAAACATATAGTAAAATCGGCACAAAATTGATTGAAAAACTTTGATTTTACGCCCTCACCGGGTATATTTGCCTTATTAATTACACATTTAAACACAATGATAGAACTTTATTTAAAGCCCTACATGACGGCCAGGGGTTTAAGACCGGTGCCATTCACCCTGGAGAAAATGGGTCTTAAGCGCAATGAAAGCATTAACCTGCTGCGCGACAGCACCAAACTCGTCAAGTTCAGCACGCTCCACAGGCTATGTGCGGTTCTGCACTGCACTCCCAACGATTTGCTGACCTATAAACCGGCAGTTGAAAACGAACTGCTTGAAAGCCACCCGCTCCAAAAGCTTCGTAAAATTGAAAACCCCGAGAACGTCATTAATAAGTTGCAACAGCTTAGTGCAGACCAGATGGAAGAGGTCATGAAAAAGATCGATGAGCTGGTTGGATAGGTCAGTCTTCTCCATATTCGTGTAATGCTGTACATGCTGCGGTATATTTTTCAAGTTCCAGTTTTTTCAGGTCTTCAAAGCCCATCCAGTTGCCGGCCCTGATTCTCACAATGGCCCTGTTAAATAGTATGTCTTGTCTTTCTGGGGCAAGTTCAACTGCCTGGTCAAAGAACTGCAATGCCTTTGTATGATTGACATGCTTAAATAATTCAAGGGAATGCCAGACCCCAAGATTGTTCAGGGCATTTTCATTCATTGGATGGAGTGCAAGGGAATGATAGAAATCCTGTCTGGAGCGGATCATCGCTTTTGCCAGCAGGTATGCTTCACCCCGGATATTGTATATTTCTGACAGAAACCGCTTGTCGGGCTCAGGTTCAAGATATTCAGACTGTATGGCCCTGCTCAGCTTATCAATGGCGCTTCTGGCGTCCCCATGCTGGTAAGCGGTCATGCCTTCCCTGTAGAATTTCCTTGAAGAAGCATGAATGATTGCAGCGGACATATAGCAAAACAAGGCGATAAAGCAGATTTATCAAAGGGTGTGGACTTATAGATATAAAGATATCACGGACGCACGTTTAATATTATAGACAGTCACGCGTCAGTTTATTAAATAATTAAGGTTAATCTGGCTGTAATTTGTATCCTGGGACGCCCTAGCATAAATATCCATGCTTAAGCGCTTGCTTAACTTTAAACCTAAGCTCAATTCTCCTGTCATGTATGAATCTTTAACATCACGATCCTTTGTCTCAATAAACGTTCTGGTCTCAGCACATACAGGAAATATAAGGAAAATATCGTATCTCGTACAACTGGTTTGAATTCTCGCGAAGTTCCGGTATGACTTGATGTATGGTTCAACCCCCAGGCCAGCCTTGAGACTGATAAACTTCCTCCTGAAAAGTTCATACCTGATGTTTAAAGGAAATGAAATGTGTTGGAAATAGCCTTTCTGAGCTACAAAATTGGTATCCCAGTCTTTTCTGAATCGCCATGTTTTTATTCCGAATTCTATTGGAAACCGTTTATGAAAACAATACTCAATGCCCAGTCCTCCTCTGTAGACAAGACGATTCTGTTCATGAAAATACATATTGGTATCAAGAGGGTAGGAGTGGTCCTGGATTCCGAAATTGTAATAGCCGGAAGCAGTTTTTTCAAAATTGTCATACGAATCGTCCGCATTGAGCTCATAATTTACCCTTCCCTGCTTTATGGTGGCAGTGAACGGGTACAGAATTTTAATTCTAAGGTCTCCTTTGTTTTGGATTCCTTCCCTGGTGGCAGCTTTTCTCTGGCAGTATGCCTGATGGCAGATGAACAGAAAAACGGTGATAATTAAAATTTTTGCTTTCATGATTTTTTAGGTCAAAACAAGAACATATACTGTGGATTAATAAACGGATCCACGTGGCCAATCTTCTGTTTTAAAGGCTGGTCACAAAAATTAATTACTAAATTAGGGATTTTTAAAAATAATACGGGAATTTACTTGCATGGAATATAAAAACACGTAATTTCGCTAAAGCTTTTCATTATCTTACGGTTTTTTGCAAAATAAAGCTAATTCGGACGGTCAGAACTACCAGGCCATCTTCATAGATGTGCTCAGGAAATCCGTATCGCCAAAGATCAACCTGGCGGATGAAGTCGGGCAACTGCTTGAAATAAGCGCCGACAGCTCATACAGGAGATTAAGGGGTGAGACGGAATTTACCCTGAATGAAGCTATCAGGCTGTGTAATCATTTTGATATTCCGCTTGAAATTCTCAGCGCCAGGAACTCAGAGGCGGTCACTTTCAGGACCAACAGGCTCAACCCCGACAAGGACAGTTTCACGCATTACCTTGACGGCCTGCTTACTGAATTGAGCTGGATCAGCAGATACGAACATTCAGAGATTATTTACGCTGCTGAAGACCTGCCCGTGTTTTACAGTCTCTTTTTTCCCGTATTGGCCCGGTTTAAAATGTGCTATTGGGCGAAATCCATATTAAATGTTCCGGACATGCAGAGAATGAAAGTTGAAGACGTAGAGCTTCCCGAAGCATGGACCGACCTTGCGTCCAGGATATCAGACCTTTTTTTGAAGGTCAAATCCGTTGAAGTGTGGAATACTGACACGTTCAAAAGCACGTTCGAGCAGATCAGATTCTATTGGGAGGCCGGATTTTTCAGGGAAAAACAGTCTGCCTTTGACGTCATTGACGAGTTCAGGGATGTGATAAGGATGATAGAGATGCAGTCGGAAATGGGCAAAAAACTCAATTTCAGAAAGGGCCAGTACAGTCCGGCGGATTACGTGCTTTATACGAGTGAGCTTATGATCGGCAATAACTGTGTACTGATAAAGGCTGATGATAAAACGGCGTGTTATATTGGGTATAATACGTTCAATTACATGCGGACCAATAACCGCTTTTTTAATGAACAGGCCGAGACATGGATGAAGAACCTTATAAGCAAGGCGACCCTTGTCAGCATGGTCAGCGAAAAACAGAGGCACCGCTTTTTCAAGACTACGCTTAACCAGATAGAAGCGTTACGCCGCCAGATAGAAGAGGAGTAACATGACTCTTCAGGCAATTCCTGCTAAAATAAATACCGGCCATTTCG
This sequence comes from uncultured Bacteroidota bacterium, assembly GCA_937867025.1. Lineage (GTDB taxonomy): Bacteria > Bacteroidota > Bacteroidia > NS11-12g > UBA955 > JABMMZ01. The sequence continues at coordinate 17,487 of CALMKH010000012.1, forward strand.
GATGAAGGTGTGGAGTATTCTTAATGCCGGTTAATTTACAACTCGTACGCTCCCATATCAGGCTGTGAATCCCTCGATTTTTCTTCCAGGTCCAGAGTTATGCCCAGGTCGTTCCTCCCTTTGTCTTTGGCCGGAGAGCCGGCGCCAAGCTTTAAGTTGTTCTTGCCCGCATCAATGAATTTAGGACTCTTTGTTGCATCGTCCGTTACGATAGTTCCCGCATCACGTCTTATCGGATCCTTCGACCTGACATAACAATAGGAATAGCCGCTGGTATCATTGAACCATGACGGGTTTGGATCAATATCCTCACCAACGGTATTGACATCTTTGCCTCCATTGGCCCATATGATAGAATTAAAAAACAAATATTGCAGCTTGTATCTCCTTATGATCTGCTTGTTGTCGTTCCTTAACAGGTTATTGGCAAGAACATGCGGATCCCTGGTATTGCTGTGCAGGCTGCAATGCAGGAATTCGTAATGACCTCCATAATACATCAGCACGGTATTCGCCCCGCAATTGCTGATCACTGTATTTTCAACCCGCAGTTTGGCTGTAAGCCCCAATATACCGTATCCACTGATATTCTTGATAATGGAATTCCTGATGACAAGGGTATACTGGCCGCTTTGCGGCAGGGAGTCCACCCAGACACCCCGGGTGGCATTTTTGATAACGGCATGCTTTATTTCGTTATTGACGCTGAACCTGAAAAAATGTATGCCCCGCCATTGACCGGGTACATCCGCATAGTTATTGTCAAGGCGATCACCCTCAAATATGACAGGATTGCTTTTGTTGCCGTTTACCTTAAGCGTGCCGAATACATTCAGGGCACTTACTTCGATGATCTCCCCATTGCTGCGCGTGAACCCGGAATTTGGAGTCGAATAAAAATGCAGTCCCGGCCCGATATTCAGCGTTGCCCCGCTGTCGACATAGGCTGCATTGACAATGACATATGGTTTATCGGTGAGCAGCAGGCTTGTATTGCCTGTGAAAACCGTATCTTTTAAATAATAGGCGTCCCAGCCGTAGGCTGCAAGCTGTATATACTGGATGTTGCCGTTGGTTTCAAACTGAATGCTGTCTCTCACCAGTGCAGGCTGGGTCAGGGAATTGGGTTCAAGCGTGGCTTCCACAAACACCCAGGCGCTGTCTTCCGGCAATATTTCAACTGCCTTGAAATCGATCGCTGAACGGCCGTCAATATTGATCCTGTAAACGGAATTGCTGCCACCCATTAGCCTGGCATTGATGTTTACGGTTTCCTTATAGGGATTGCGTATCATGAACCGTTTATTGACCGATCTCGGATACTGGCTGCCGGGAAGCCGTGTAAAAACCGTATCAAAATACACCGTATCTTCAGAAAACTGAAGAGTGCCGGGCTGTTTTAAGATGGCCTGGTCTTTCCTGCAGGCGCTAAAAATACATACAAATAGCAGGAGTGGAATAATTCCTTTGAACAACATGAATTACAAAGATACAAAAATAAAGGTTTGACTCAATTTAATGACAGGAAAACGCAAGTACAGCGCATTTATTGCAAGGCTCACAAAATCTTGCAGGATAGTGAAGATGCTTCAGTTTTTAGGGCCTTTGGGCTGGAGCGGCCTGACCTCGAGGTTCACCTGGTGGAAATTATCAGGTGTTTCAAGCGCGTATACCATCATGTCAGCTACATCACCGGGCATCAGCATGTAATCGTGTGGCTGAATGTTCGGGCTGTTCCTGAAAAAATCTGTTTTCACGCTTCCGGGGTATACGCAGGTGACTTTAATTTTAAAATCGCGCAACTCGCGCCATATGCTTTCGCTGAAGCCTTTAACGGCCCATTTGGTAGCGCAATAGCCGCTTACCATGGGCATGCCTTCCAGAGCAGCGGTACTGGCAATATTAATAATATGGCCCATGCCGTTCTTTTTCATTGCGGGCACAGCCAGCCGGGTGCAATAGAACATTCCACTGACGTTGGTCTGCATCATGGTTTCCCATTGATCGACCGGAAGATCTTCAACATTCCCGAAAAATCCCAGACCGGCATTGTTGATGAGGATATCCATTATGCCGTCGTGGGCGGAAAGGATATATTCAAACGCCTTTTCGACATCAGCATTGTTCCTTACATCGGCTTTTATAAACACATAGTTTTTGTCATGACATTCGAAGTTATTCCTGCCGATCCCGTATACCCTGCAGCCTTTGGACAGGAGGTTCCGGCATAATGCCTCACCTATTCCTTTGCTGACGCCGGTAACAACAGCTATTCTGTTTTTGAGATACATGATTTTACTTTAAAATGAATTTCGCGCAGATCCAGTTTTTCTTCATTTTCTTGTTCTGGAACACCAGTCCGTGTTTGGCACATTCAGCTTCTATCTCAGGAAGATCGTCGAGATAAAAACCGCTGAGCAGCATAGTCGCCCCCGGCTTCATGGTTTTTACATAATATTTGATATCTGTGAGGAGGATATGGCGGTTGATGTTGGCAATAACGAGATCGAATTCACCCAGGTGAGGTTTCAGCATTCCGGCATCGCCGAGTATCATTTCAAAATTAGTGATGTTATTGCGTTCGATGTTTTCCTGGGCGTTCTCGTAGCACCAGCTGTCATTGTCTATCCCTACCACCTTCCTGCAGCCTATCATGGAGGTAAGTATGCCAAGAATACCTGTTCCTGTGCCCATATCAAGCACAGTTTTATCCGTCAGGTCCATTTCCAGCAGGTATTCGGCCATCATGCTGGTTGTTTCATGATGTCCTGTGCCGAAACTCATTTTCGGATCAATAATGATCTCATACTTGGCTTTCAGGTCGGTTTTATGGAAGCTGCTTTTTATAAGGCACTGATTGCCTATCAGTATGGGCTGAAAATAATTTTTTTCCCATTCTTCATTCCAGTTCTTAGGTTTTATGATGTCGATCTTGTACTCTTCGTAACAAAGGCCTTTGGCTATAAGCTCGTCCACAAGTATCTTTATTTCCTCCTCGGTGATCTGGTCTTCGGGCAGGTAGGCCTTTATAAGCTCATCTTCCGCGGAACCTTCAAAACCGAATTCCGAAAGGTATGCGGAAATGATATCGACATTCTGGTCGACAGGTTCGCAGGCAGTAAGTGTAAGTTCTATATAATTGATCAAGGACGTGCTCATTTAAACGATTGAAGAATGCGGCCCAGGTGGTAAATATCCTCAAAACTGTTGTATAATGCCACGGGAGCCATCCGGATGACGTTTGGATTTCTCCAGTCTGCAATTACCCCATTTTCAGTCATAAAATCAAATAGTTTTTTGCCGTTTTCGCCGGTAAGAAGGCTTAGCTGGCATCCTCTTCCGGGGAATTCCGGGGTTATGATCTGAAGCTCGAGGGAAGGATTGGATCTCATGGCATCTCTTATCACAAAATCCATCCAGGCATTTAATTGTCTTCCTTTCTCAACAACATGCTGCATGCCTGCTCTTGCAAATATTTCAAGCGATACTTTATGAACAGCCATGCTCAGCACCGGGGCATTGCTCACCTGCCATCCTGCGGCGCCGGGTTCAGGTTTGTATCCCTTCAGCATTCTGAAGCGCTCTTCTTCATTATGGCCCCACCATCCTGCAAGCCGGGGCAAACTGTTGTCGTTGGCGTAACGCTCATTTATAAACACACCTGCAACGCTTCCCGGACCGGAATTCAGGTATTTATAACTGCACCATGCGGCAAAATCCACATCCCAGTCATGAAGTTTCAGTTCGATATTTCCTGCAGCATGAGCCAGGTCAAACCCTGCAGTAATGCCATGCTCATGGGCTTTTGCGGTAATACCCCTGATATCAAAAACCTGGCCTGTATAATATTGTACCCCGCTGAAAAACACGAGGGCCAGTTGGTCTTTATGTTCGTCGATTGCCTGGAGGATGTCTTCATTCCGCAAAGCAAATTCACCTTCCCTGGGCTTGACTTCAATGATCGCTTCCTCAGGATTGAACCCATGAAATTTCACCTGTGATTCCACGAGGTACATGTCGCTCGGGAAAGCAGCGGCTTCCATGATGACTTTAAAACGCCTGTTGTCGGGACGGTAAAAACTCGCAAACAGGAAATGCAGATTGGAAGAAAGCTGGTTCATCACAGCCACTTCAATTGGTTTCGCGCCAACTACCAGAGCCGCATTCTCTGCCAGGAACTTATGATAATACATCCAGGGATTGGTACCCCTGAAATGGCCTTCCACGCCCAGGTTCTTCCAGTCGTCGAGCTCTACTTTTATGGCTGACTCGGCGGCTTTGGGCTGCAAGCCAAGTGAATTACCGGTAAAATAATAGCAGGGTTTTCCTTTATGTGAGGGAAAATAGAATTCGTTCCTGAAATGACGAAGACCATCTTTCTCATCCAGCGCTTTGGCAAATGAAAGTGAATTTTCAAAATTCATCGGCGCAAAGGTAATATCTTTATGAGTTCCTGCCGTATCCATTTTTAAGGCTGCTGTTTTTTCTTCCATAAATAAATACCGTACTCGTCCGGCGGAAAAATACTGTCGATCCGCTGATAATTATCTTCATAGAATTTGCTCTCCGGCAAATGCCATGAAAAATAGGATGTGCTGTGAGTAGTGATGAGATAGTCGGGCTTTTTTCCGCTGAGCTCCTTCCATATCCTTTCAAGGTTTTGTTTTCCTTTTTCAGATTTGTTAAAATGAATGGGAAGCCCTACCGGGAGAAAGGCCGGATGAACCTTGCCGGTCAGGGCGTAATACCTGCCCGCATTCACGTAATCCACAAAAAGCGTCGCATCTTTTTCATTTATCAGACGCTCTGCAATGCGGTCCGGGGTATAGGGAACAATCCTGAAAGTAAACCTCGGGCGGTGGACTTCACTGAGATGAAATACGTAATAGATGACCCCGATAAAAAACGCGATAAAAAACGATTGGCCTGTGGATCTGAGCAAATCGTATTGTTTGGCAATAAAGACAAAATACAATACAAAGGAAGCAAAGTAATAATGACCGAAATTATAGGGAGAAAGGAAGACAAACGAAGCGGAAGAAATGAAAATGAAGAGAATGGCAAGAGCATCCTTTCGTGTTTTGGGATCATTCAGATTTTTGAACAGCAGGATTAGCGCGAGGCATGAAATGCCGAAAATGGGTTGGAAAAGGTTCCTGTAATAATCGTCGAGCTTTTCGGCGGAACTGCTTTTTGCCTGACCGGTCGTATATCCGAAATTATACAGGATGGTTTCGATGAATGGCTGAAAAGATCCTGTCGCAGCCAGGACTGCAAAGAACAGTAATGCCGGTGCCACCGCAAATGCAAGCAGTTTCAGAATGGATTTCCAATCCCTGATAAATAAGGCAAACCAGATAAGTACCGGCAGGCATATCAGGATGAAAGGTTCTTTGAACCAGGGGGCCAGGCCCAGGAAAATCCCTGAAAAGGCCAGTGAAAGGCCGGTTTTGTTTTTGCGGTAATACTCATGGAAACACAAGCTGCCGATCAGGAAACATGTGCCATATATCTCGGTGTATAAACCGTCGTGGATATTACCGGGATGAACAATAAAGAATACTGCTATGCCAGTGAAAAGAAGCGCCAGTATGAATGATTCGAAATACCTGTAGAAAAGATAAAACAACATGGCTCCGAGGCCGGTCATAAAGAGAAGTGACATGACAAACAGCGCATAAACCGGGGACGGGATCAGAAAATAGAACAGCTCAATCAGGTAAAAAATGCCCGGAGGCTTGTTTTCCCAGGTGTCAGCATAAAGTTTGCCCCCATGCGTGTCTTTGAACGCAACAGCCGAGAAAATGCCGCCATCCGTATCGATTCTTCCCGGCTGCACATACGACAGGAACAATCCTGCAAACAATGCCGCAGCGGCTATTAATCCGAAATATAATTTCGAACGGCTATAGGTGTTTTTGAACGAGGTGATGAGCAACTTGAAGCGTAACTTGGTTTAATAGTTCGTAAACATCGTCAAAATCCCCGTCTGAACCAAAATATGGGTCGGGAATAATCTGGTTTTTATGATGGGTGCTGAATTCGGTGAGAAGTTTCACCTTATGTGCATGATCCGGGTAAAGCGAGAGAACATCCCTTAGATTCTGGTGGTCCATGACAAGGATGTAATCAAACGCATCCATATCAGTTTTTTTTAACTGCCTGGCGCGGTGTGTTAAAGTTATTCCATTTTTCTCTGCGGTTTTCAGCATGCGCCTGTCAGCCGTTTCTCCGCTATGCCAACCTCCTGTTCCGCACGAGTCCACTTCAAATTTCTCCAGGACACTCAGGTTTCGGAGGTGATAAAGGAATAAGCCTTCAGCCATGGGGCTGCGACAAATATTGCCCAGGCAAACAAATAACACTTTCATCGGGATATCGTCATGAAAACCTGAAAAATGGCCAGTTTAACGCGGATGCCGGTAAGGCTGATCATCTATGCCACGGCTTCAGGGGCAAAGTTATGACAAATAGGATGATTGCAAAAACAATTTACATGGTGCCCATATCCGTGCGTGTTCCTTTGGAACCGTTACATTTTCTCGGACCGCTGCATGAGGAGAATGCCAAAACGAGCAAAGTGAGTATGACACATGTGATTTTCAGTTTTTTCATAATGCAAATATACTTAATTCTTGTTGATATATGGCAAACGCAATAATCATGCCCTTTAGTATATGTCCTGAAAATTAACCGCAAAGCCACGCTGGTATAAAGACCGCGTCAAATGCACTTTTACCTGCGGGATTGTTAAAATGTTTTTTTCGGGCATAAAATATTTTTATCCCAATACAGTTAATTTTGTATTCTTCCCTTGAGATCCCGCCTAGCATATTGTCTGATACTCCTATCCGTCCTGCTTTCCGCAAAAAACAGCGCGGCCCAGGCAAGCAGGCTGATACTGTCGGACAATCCCCTGAATGTAAAGTACAGCGAAACAGGTGACAGTCTCCAGCATATGATGACCCTCGAACGGATCAGGAATCAGTACCTTGCCAACGGTTATATAGCGTTTAACATTGACAGCGTTGTGTGGGAAAACAGGATTGCCAGAGCCTATCTTTTTATTGGGAACCAGTACCGTATCGGCGCAGTCAACATACTTCCGGACAGCCTCTCACTCAGGTACAGCGACATCGGTGTGCGTTATATCAACACGCAGTATGACACACTGAACATGCACAAGATGGCCGAAGAGATACTGAAAAACCATGAGAACAACGGGTTTCCCTTCGCCCGTGTAAACGTGCTGACAAGGGTGAGCGGCGATAAGGTGATATATGACCTCGGAATAGAAAGAGGGCAGTATTTTGCCTTTGATACCATACATATTGACGGAAATGCGTCAGTAAAAAAATCATTTCTCGAAGCTTATACCGGTCTGAAGCATGGAGGTCCGTATAATGAAGCTTTGCTGAGGAAAGCCCACGGGAAGCTCAACCAGCTTCCTTTCCTGTATTCCGAAAGAACGCCCCAGCTGGTATTTATTCATGGAGGGAAAGCCAAGCCATACCTGTACCTGGGGAAGAAAAAATCCGACCAGGTGAACGGAATCCTCGGCCTGGCCCCATCCACTTCCGGAACGGGAACGAATCAGCAACAATCCGTGGTTTTGACAGGAGAGTTCCTGTTGCGCCTCAATAACCTTTTCAGAAGTGCAAAAATGCTGAGCATCAACTGGCGAAGCTTCCGGGCGCGATCGCAGGAACTAAAGACAGCTTTCAGTTATCCATACATTCTTTCACGCCCCGTAGGGGCAGATGTCGCCCTTGATCTGCTCAAGTTCGACACCTTATACACCACGGTCAACAGGCAGGTCGGGTTGCAGTATTTTACATCAGGAATTAACGGCTTCAGGGCGTTTTACCAGGTAAGCACTACCAACCTTAATACCGTGGACACCTCTGCCATAAGGAGTTCACGCCAGTTTCCGGCCATCAATGCCGTACACATCAGGCAATACGGTTTAACAGCCGGTTTTAACCTTCTCGATTACAGGTTCAATCCAAGAACTGGATGGTTTATAGACGCCTTTGCTTCGGCCGGGACCAAAGAAATACTAAAAGACAATACTATTTCAGAGGTGAAATTCGGCAGCAACAGGTATACGCTGTATGATTCAAATATTTTAAAGACCAATCAATACCAGTTGAAGGCAAAGGTTGAAAGATTTTTACAGTTGGGTGTCAAAAGCACGTTCAGGATCGGGGCTTATGCCGCACACCTGATTGCTCCGAGGATATATTTTAATGAATTATTGAGGGAGGGCGGCATTAATTCCTTAAAAGGATTTAATGAACAGAGTATATTTGCAACCAGTTTCAATATGCTTGAATTAGAATACCGCTACCTTTTCGGACCGAATTCACATTTTAAGGTATTCTGGAACGGGGCCTACTATGAGGACGTCAGTTATGGCCGTCTGCAGAATGTATACGATACGCCCTGGGGTTTCGGAGCAGGTGCCAATATCGAGACAAGGGCCGGTATTTTATCCATTATGTATGCCCTCGGCAAGGAAAAATCAAATGCCTTTGATATAAGGACGGGAAAAATTCACTTTGGGATCAGCAGCTATTTTTAAGAAGATTGTCATATCGATCAGTATCATAACTTGCCTCGGGGTATGGGCGCAAACGGACAGCATGCGTTTGGAAGCTGATATTTTGAACGATTCGCTTTTTTTTGAAAGAATTGATAGCACGCTGATGCAGGATTCGCTGGATTCCGTTAAACTGGATACCCTGGTGCCCGGGAAATTTGTGGGATATGATAAAACAATCTACAGGAATTCAAGAGCCAATCTGAGGAAGACCCTGCTGGCTTCCAAAAATCCGCCGATACGTGAAAACCTGGGTAACTGGCTGGTATTTGTATGGAGTATTTTCATCTGCCTGCTGATCATTTTCTTCAAGTCAAATTATGCCCTGCAGTACCGCCTGCTGAGCAAAGCATGGTATAGCAGTATCAGTTTTAATGAGTTTTTTTCGACGCAGACCTCAGTTTTTAAGAACAGCAAACTTCTGACCTGGTTTATTATCAGCCAGGTGATATCCCTTGGGGTGTTTGTCATATTCAAGGCCGGTGGGACACCCGTGGTGTTAAAACTGGGGGATGATATCAGGATAGGGCTTAACGACTACGAACTGGCCGGGCTTATATCGGTATGCTCCATCCTTCTGCTTATGGCAAATCAATGGCTGAAATCTGTTTTCGCCTATTCTTTCTACCAGCCTTCGCTGAGCAGGGACTATGCGATCATTTTCAGAATCCAGGCATATATTTCAGCCCTTTTTCTTATCCCGATGCTCCTGTTTGTGTATTATAATGGCGCCTGGAACGTCAGGGTGGCCTGTATAATAGCCATGGTTGTTTATGTTATAGCGGTTTATGCCGCCAGCCTGCTTAAATTTATTTTCTCGGGACACTTTTTACAAAATCAATCAAATTTCATTCTAATTTTGTATCTTTGCGCCTTCGAAATTTTGCCTCTACTGGTATTAATTAAGAAGATCAACAGCCTGCTCGTAATATGACTAAGGAAGGAAAAGTAAAGACTGTACTCATTTCTCAGAACAAGCCTGAACCCGGAAAAAAATCGATCTTTGATGACCTGGCGGCAAAATATAAACTCAAGCTCGACTTCAGATCTTTCATCCAGGTAGATCCTATACCAGGCCGTGAGATAAGGCGGAATAAAGTCAATATTCTTAACCATACGGCGGTAATTTTTAATTCCAAAAATGCGGTTGACCACTTTTTCAGGGTGGTGGACGAACTGAGGGTTGAATTGCCCCAGGACATGAAGTACTTCTGCATTACGGAAGGCATCGGCCTTTACATCCAGAAATATATTTTCCTGCGAAAGAGAAAGGTATTCTATCCGAAATCCAATCTCGAAGCGGATTTTCTCAACCTCATCCTCAACCATAAAACGGAGAAATACCTGTTCCCGTGCTCTGATATTCGGAAATCCACAATTCCTGACTTTTTCAAAAAACATAAGCTCAACCTGGTGGAGAGCTATTTTTATAAAACCGTGTCTGCCGACCTCAGCGATCTTGAAAATGTGTTTTATGATGTTATTGTTTTCTTCAGTCCGGCCGATATCAAGTCATTATTTGACAATTTTCCGAATTTCAAGCAAAACAATACAAGGTTGGCCGCTTTCGGCGAAAGCACTCAGAAAGCTATTGCAGAATACGGGCTCACCTGCAATATACCGGCACCTACAAAGGACAATTCTTCTATTGTTAAGGCCCTTGAGATCTATATTAAGGGCGTCAATTCCTGATAGCGTGAAGCAAAGTGGCTTTCCCTTTGAAAGGAAAGACAAAGAGGTAATCCTCTCCCCCTTCTCCGATTTCCAGTTTATGTAATACGTCTTCGGTGCGGAATTTTAATCCCCTTACCTTCACATTAGCTTTGGCGATACCTGTTTCCTGCAGGTAACGGCGGTTTTCCTTTACATGGAATGGCATCACTTGGCGTATGAGCATGGTCCGGCCCATAAAATCCCCGGGTATATTGTCGCTACAGTAAAAAGGGACATTCCTGTCGACCATCCTCAATCCTTTTTCAGCTGCATACTCATTGTGTTTCCTTACTTTATAGATTCCTGCATTCACCTCAAAGAAGTACCCGGTTAATTCGGCTGCTGTTTCTGGGGTTTGGATATTTTGAGAGGAGAACGTATGGGAAAGATGGTGGTTTTCCCTGTCAATCTCAAAACAATGGATCCGGTAATCCTGGCCTTCTTCACCATGCCTGGCCAGGAGGAGCATTTCCTTAACCTCTCCTTTAGATGATATGATATAAATGTCTGTTATACTTGAAATTTCATTTTTTGACATTTCATGATCATACAGCGGGGAGCATTTTATAAGCACCCGCTGGCTCAGGGTGTGCAGAGCGGGAAGTAATGCCACCATGTCCGGTTGGTGCTGACGCAGGAGTATCTGCCGTGAATTGCCCGTCCTGCGGTCGGGATCTGAATAAATCAGGTCAAACGTACCGGAGCGGGTTTTCAGGAAATCTTCTGCCGTAGTGGTAAGGCGTTCAACATTCGTACAGTGCAGTCTGTCAAAATTATATCTGGCAATTTCATTGAGAGATTCATCCGGATCGACGGAAACCACCTGCCTGAAGCTCTTCGAGAAAGCCCAGTCATCCACGCCGAGCCCTCCGCCTAGCACCAGGATGCTGTTCCCGGTGAAAAGCGTTGATTTCAGAAGGGCCACGGCTTCTGACGTGCTTTGTTCGAGCGCTCTTCTTGTATAATAGCACTGGTGATTGTAAAAAGAGGGGACTTTCGTTTTTGCATAAGGCTCCAGCTCTATTTGCCGTGCGACAAATGAGGCTGTTTCCCCATACTGCTGCCGGTATTTGAGAAGGAACCTCTCAGTGCCTAGTTTAATGGCCTGTTCCTTTAAAAAAATAATTTCTTTATCTGATTGATTTGTCGTAATTTTGTATTATTAATATTTGCAGAATGAAAAATTTAAAATTCTTAGCGGCTCTCATCGTGTTAGTGTCATGTATAGCTTCGTGCGGCGGAAGAAAGGATGCTTGTCCAAGTGTGGGAGAAAGCAAGATCAATTCAGTGAATAAAACAGCTTAAAACGGCTTTTTATTGGTTATCAGGGTTAAGTTTTTCTTTAGTTTAACCAATACAATTATTCAATAATCAAGCGATTATCTTATTTACGTTGGTTGAAAAATCGACCTCAATGCGCTGATTAATATCGGGGTGAAGACTTAATGCTACAGGACAGGTTCTGGCTATCCTGGTGAATATTTCCTGCTGTTTGTCATCCAATGCGTTTTCAGTGACAATATGCAGATCGACATCTATTCCTGCAATTCTTCTCGGACCTTCAGTGCTCATAATCTTTGTCACCCCGGCATGACTGCCTTTCATGTCAATGCCATTGTTCCTGGCATATATGCCAATAACCGTCAGCATGCACGATGCAAGGGAAGTGGCTGCGAGATCGGTAGGCGAGAATGCTTCTCCCTTACCCTGGTTGTCAGGAGGTGCGTCGGTTATAATGGAATTTTTTGACAAGGAATGCTCGGCGTTGGTACGCAATTCACCCAAATATATTACCTTTGAAGTTCCCATAATGTTTAACTGGTGCAAACATACTAAACTTCCCGTAAAAGGCCTTATGGCAATTTTATTCCTGGCAAGTGCATTGACCCTGCCGGCGCAGGATTCCAGGGACATTACCTTTGATGAATCTGCATTTAAAGCGGGCTTGCAGGCCAGTCCCAACGGTTTCGGCTTCGTGTTCAGAAATGTGGCGCCTTCCCGGAAATCGCTGGGAAAGGTATTGGACGTTAACTTTACGTCCGTCAGGCATTACAAGGAAAAAACCATACTGAACCAGCGTTCAGTGAATACTTCCCCGTACATTTTCGGAAAGATCAATAAATTCTTCGCATTGCGGCCGATGGCCGGCATACAGAAAACACTGGCTGAGAAGCGGTCCAAGAACAGCGTTGGTATCAATATGTTCGGAGTTGCCGGTCCGGCTCTTGGTTTTCTTAAGCCCGTGTATGTGAATGTGGAAATGATCGATCCCAACAATCCCAATGCGTATATATCGGTCGCCAGGAAATACGAACCGGAAAAGATCAGTCCCAGCGCCATCATCGGCAATGCTTCTTTTGTCAAAGGTCTCGATGAAACAAAGCTGGTCGCAGGCTTGTCGTTTAAAACCGGGGTGGAATTCAACTGGGGCTATTACAGTTCCGAGTTTAAGTCCATAGAAGTTGGCGTACTTATTGATTATTTTCCTTCCAGGCCCGAATTGCTTTACAATATAAAAAACAAGAGCGTTTATTCTTCATTTTATCTTAGTTTTGCCATCGGAAAGAATTATTAGTTTTCATGTCTGAAATATTAACGGAAGCTCGTCGGAAAAGGGTTAAACCCGATTGGTTAAAGATACAGATACCTGTAGGAGAGAATTATGCGGCGGTCAAGCATATTGTCAAAACTCACAAGCTGCACACCATCTGCGAAGATGGAAAATGTCCCAATATGGGAGAATGCTGGGGGGCGGGAACTGCCACCTTCATGATACTCGGAAATATCTGTACGAGAAGCTGTTCATTTTGCGCGGTGGCAACAGGAAGGCCGACCGAATATGACCGGAACGAACCTCAGAGGGTGGCGGAAGCGGTCAGGCTTATGAAGGTAAAACATTGTGTCATCACCTCGGTTAACCGTGATGAATTAAAGGATAAAGGTGCCGGGGTATGGGCGGATACCATCAGGGAAGTGAAATTGCAGAATCCAGGCGTAACCATGGAAACATTGATACCTGATTTCAAGGCCCAGTGGGATTTGCTGGAAATGGTGCTGGCTGAAAAACCCGAAGTCGTCAGCCATAACATGGAAACCGTGGAAAGGCTTTACAGACTGGTAAGGCCCCAGGCAAAATATGAACGGAGCCTTGAACAAATAAAAAGGACGAAGGAATTTGGAAGAAGAACCAAAAGCGGCATCATGCTCGGGCTCGGTGAGACGAAGGACGAGGTTTTCAAGGCGATGGACGACCTCCTGGCCCACGGTTGTGATGTCCTGACCCTTGGACAGTACCTGCAGCCGACAAAAATGCACCTGGATGTGGCTGAATATATCAATCCCGAAACTTTTGCGATGTATAAGGAAGTGGGTGAAAAAAAGGGCTTCAGCATTGTGGAAAGCGGCCCTATGGTGCGTTCTTCGTATCATGCGGAACGGCATATATGAAAAAAACTTTCATTAATGAAAAAAAATCATTAAATTTGAAACTTGTTTATTAAAAATATTGTTTAAATATGAAACTCAAATTAATTATTGTTATTGTAGTTGTCGCTGTCATTTCGGCTATCACAGCTGTTTCTTTCAAGTCAGGACGACATTATGTTCCGAGGCAGGAGTCAAGGATTGATGAAGTCATGTCCTTCCAAAGGCCCGGAGGAAAAATTGCAGCAGGTATGGCTGAATATTTCAGTGAATTAAGGGTGAATCCGTTCACCGGCACAGTAAGCGTTGAAGAGTATAACGCAGCTATTGATGCATCCATGAAACTGCAATCTGCAAAAAGGGTTGTAAATTCCGTTTGGAATGAGCTAGGCCCTGATAATGTGGGCGGAAGGACCAGGGCTTTTTTACAGGACAAAGACACCCCAACATTACTGTGGGCCGGCAGCGTAAGCGGAGGTTTATTTATCTCCAGAACAAAAGGCGCTTCCTGGAAACCCATTAATGATTACCAGGAAAATCTTAATGTTTCCTGTATAGCGCAAAACAGTGACGGCATTATCGTATATGGCACAGGTGAAGGTGCGTTTGTTTCACAGGACGGTACCGCGAACGGTACTCCCGGTTTCCTTGGTGGTGGCATATTCCGCTCTACTGACAGGGGAAGAACTTTTGCAAGGGTGGGTACAACGGCCAATTACGGCAATATTAATTCAATGGCGTCCGAAGTGGCAAGCAACGGCACCCGTATATATGCTTCCACTGCAGGTGGCGTGAGGTATTCTGATGACGGACTTACCTGGACAGTGGGGAAATCCGGTGCCAGCAAGGAAGTGAAAGTGGATGTGAACGGTGTCGTGTATGCAGAATCTGCCAACGGCATTTATAAAAGTACCAACAGGGGTGTGCAATGGACAAATATTACGCCTCCTGATGCCAACATATCACGCGCTTCCATAGCTATTTCGCCACAGGATCCGAATTATGTCTATGTCATGGTTTCCGAGGCAGGTGCGCTTGGCGGGGTTTACAGGTCAAAAGATGCCGGACAGAACTGGGAAAGGATTATCAATGTGGGAACTCCGTTCTTCGATCCGCTGGTGTCAGGCTCAAGCCGCCAGGGCGGATACAATAACGTACTGACCGTTAATCCGAACGATAAGAACCATATCATCATGGGAGGCGCGGCTCTCGCTGAATGGAAAGAGGGCAACAACCCGAAATACATTGCTTCACTGAATGATTTTGGTGGCGCTAACCCTCTGTATGTTCACGCAGACAAACACGTACTGCACTGGGACATGAGTACAACTCCTCCAACACTGATTGTAGGAAGCGACGGTGGATTTTTCTATAGCTCCGATAACCTGAAAACATTCACCATGAAAAACGCAGGTTTCAACGTCGTGCAGTTTTATGCTGTAGCAGCCGATTATGAAGGAAACGTTGTGGGCGGAAGCCAGGACAACGGCACGCAATACATCAATAAAAAAGGAAATACCAAATTGTCAGCTGTGGAAGTAAAGGGCGGAGACGGTTTCCAGAATGACATATCCGTTAAGAATAACGCTATCATGTTCTCCGAAACCTATTACGGTAACGTGACGCGTTCCAGGGATTATGGAAAAACCCAATCATGTATATGGGACAGGCGTATTTCAAAGACCTTTATCAGCCTGAGCGATACATCAAAGTATTGTGAGCATAACCACCAGTCCAACTGGGCTCCTTTCAATGCCAAATTCAGACTCTGGGAGCACCCGTCGTTTGACAGCACAGAATCCAGGTTGTTCTATTTCAAGTACGGACAATTATGGATGGCCAGGAATGTTACTGATTTCCAGAGGGAGCCTGAGTGGTACCTCATAGCAACAGGCATTACCACCGGCGCAAACCAGATTTGGGACATAGAGCCTACTATTGACGGAAGCTCCGTGTTTATCTGCAACAGCAGCACCATATACCGTATAGACGGGTTGAATACAGCCACCTATTACAAATGGTCCAGCCCAACAGCCATACCTCCAGGCATTACCATCAGCAACCTGAATTTCTCTACAGGGGGAAGGGCTATCACATCCATAGCACTGGATCCGAATGATAATAACATAGCGTTGATCACCATGGGTAATTACGGCGCAACCAATTATGTGTATAAAGGCACCAATATGCTGGGAACCCCGACATATACCAATATTACCAATAACCTTCCCGCAATGCCTGTGTATGACGGGTTGATATCACTTACCAATTCAAACCTGATATTCCTGGCAACCGACCTGGGTGTTTACGCTTCCGATAACGGAGGAACAACCTGGACAGCACAGACCAATCCAAGCAATAAATTCCCAAAAGTAGCCACCCTGGCCATACGCCAGTATAATTTCCCGAACCGCAACAGGGGTTCCATTTATGCCGGAACACATGGAAGGGGTTTTTATGAATGCCAGCAATACAGGACATCTGTCAATACAGTATTTACAAAAAAGAAGAATGAGCAGAGCATTGAAGCTTTCCCTAACCCTGCCAACGAACTCTCCAACCTGAAACTCAGTATGCTGGAAGAAGGCGATCTTACCATAAGGATCATGGATCTGGCCGGAAAGACTGTAAGTATTAAAGATATAAAAGCGCTTATAAAGGGCGATCACGTCATCCCTGTTGAGACTGCCAGATTGCAGACAGGAATTTATATTCTGACTGCCGATACCAAAACCAACAG
>CALMKH010000013.1 GCA_937867025.1 uncultured Bacteroidota bacterium
AGGACCGATCCACCAGCTTTTATCCTGTGCAAACGCGGTTGTGCCCACTGCCAGTGAGAGACAATACATGTATATAAGTTTTTTCATCATTAACCGGATAATAAAGTACCAGTGTCCGGCGACATATCAGGTAATCGCCTTTTTCACCGCAAAGCAAATATATGCCTTTGCCATTTAAATATGATAACTTTAAAGAAATTTTAAAATAAATATGACAATGCCTACCAGCATGGTGGAAGCGAGTATGCCTTTGCTAATAGCATCCCTGTCAAGCTTGAGGAACAGGAAAAAAAGCCCCAGATTCCCAACAAGTGCCACACTGAGTATGGGCGCCAGCAGCTTCCCGTTGACATAAATATTGAAATAATCGGCAAATGTAAACCCCGGATTGGTGGCAATAAAGACAATAAAGGATATCAGGAACGTGGCAAACAGTCCGATAAGCAGGCCGATGAGTATCTGTTTCCTTATATTCATGGCAACAAATGTTTAAGGTGCTGTATCACACTGTTGGAGGTGAGATCAAATTTGGTAGGTACTACGCTGACATAATCGTTATCAATGGCCCACAGGTCCGTTTCATTGTCATCGGCATCCATATTGATGAACTTGCCTGTCATCCAGTAATAGGTGCGGCCCGCGGGATCAGTCCTTTCATCAAAATTCTCGGCATATTTGGCGCTTGCCTGCCTGCATATCCGGATGCCTTTTATATGTTCGGTCCTGGGAATATTAACGTTCAGCAGGGTGCCGTATGGCAGGGGATTCTGCAGTATTGTGGATGCAATGCGTTTTACGAAGGGCCGGCAATATTCGAAATTGGCGCTGGCACTGTAATCGTTCAGCGAGAACCCGATGGCCTGCACACCGTCTACCGCAGCTTCCACCGCAGCGCTCATGGTTCCGCTATAGATGACATTGATGCTGTAATTCGGCCCGTGATTGATGCCGGACACCATGATATCAGGCCGGCGCGTGCATATTTTATCCAGTGCGAGCTTGACGCAATCGGCCGGAGTGCCGCTGCATTCGAACGCCTTGATACCTTCAAAAATGTAGTTTTCCTTCAGCCTCAAGGGTTGAGTCACTGTAATGGCATGCCCCATGGCACTCTGGGGGCTGTCGGGCGCGACCACCACGACTTCACCGAGCTTTGACATTTCCTCTACAAGAACCCGCAAGCCCGGGGCTGTTATGCCGTCGTCATTCGATATTAATATCAGCGGTCTTTTTTCTTCCACAATTCGTTAATGATTAGAGGCCCAGGGTTTTTCCATACCGCGGCGCCAGGTTGATCAGCATATCCCTTGTCATGCCGTCCAGGTCGTACTGAGGTTTCCATCCCCAGTCCTTCCTGGCGTCCGAATCATCGATACTGTTTGGCCAGCTGTCAGCGATGGCCTGCCTGTGATCGGGATTGTACTCCGTAGTGAAACCGGGGATGTATTTCTGAATGGATGCCGTAATATCTTTCGGGGAAAAACTCATTCCTGCCAGGTTGTAGCTGCTTCGTATCCTTATCTTTTCGGCAGGGGCATGCATGATATCCAGCGTGGCTTTTAATGCGTCCGGCATATACAGCATCGGAAGTTCGGTGTGATCGGCCAGGAAACATGTATGCACACCTGTTGTCAGCGCATCATGGTAAATGCTCACTGCATAATCCGTTGTCCCTCCGCCCGGATCGCTCTTATACCCTATCAATCCGGGATAACGCAGGCTTCTTACATCCACCTTGTGTTTC
Organism: uncultured Bacteroidota bacterium; assembly: GCA_937867025.1. Classification (GTDB taxonomy): domain Bacteria; phylum Bacteroidota; class Bacteroidia; order NS11-12g; family UBA955; genus JABMMZ01. The sequence goes on from CALMKH010000013.1 coordinate 1,745, forward strand.
CTGAAATAGTATTCGCAGTACCTCTCACCTGCAAGCTTGCTTATGCCATAAATGGTGTTGGGATCCATCACGCAGTTCTGCGGAGTATTGTCGGCAGGCGTTCCAGGACCAAAAACGGCGATGGAACTTGGCCAGTATATTTTACCTATCTTAAATTCAATTGCCGCATCGAGGACATTGAACAGGCCGTCCATATTCAGGGTCCATCCAAGCTTTGGTTTTGCCTCGGCGGTGGCACTCAGCAGAGCCGCCAGGTGATACACCTGGGAAGGTTTGTATTTTTCAAGTATTTCTCCCAGCCTTTTTTTATCCAGTATGTCAAGTGTCTCAAAAGGGCCTGCCTTGAATACCTCATCCTCTCCCTGGCGAATATCCGAGGCGATAACGTGATCGCGTCCATAAATCTTTCCAAGCTCTTCCACCAGTTCCGTACCAAGCTGCCCACAGGCTCCCACCACTAAAATATGTTCTGACATGCTATAAAATTTTAGGTGCAAAACTAGGCTTTTATCATCAAAAAAGGAACAGGCATTTGCACCAAAAATAAAGCTGCCTTTTATCTTCTATTCCTTATTTTTGCAAAAAACATGTTTACCATTCTCATACCAACCTGGAACAACCTGCCGTACCTCAAAACATGCATAGACAGCATCAACAGGCATTCAACCTTCAGGCACCAGGTGGTGGTCCATGTGAATGACGGCAGGGACGGCACCCTGGATTGGGTTAAACAGAATCAGATTGAATATACCCACAGTCCCGCCAATATTGGCATCTGCAAGGCGCTTAACCTCGCTTCAGGTTTGGCCAGGACCGATTATATATGTTATTTTAACGATGACATGTATGCGCTGCCGGGATGGGATTATTTCCTCGCCAGGGACATGGAGAACATCAGGCACGGTAATTTTTTTCTGTCTTCAACCATGATAGAACCGAAGGATGGAAAGGACCTCAATATACTCCAGGGGCATGACTTCGGCGACCTTCATAATTTCCGGGAGAAGGAACTGGTAAACACCTTTAAGGATTTGAGGATGAAGGACTGGTCAGGTGCCAGCTGGCCCCCGAACGTCGTGCCGCGACGCCTTTGGGAAGAAGTTGGGGGATACAGCGACGAATTCAGTCCCGGCATGTACAGCGATCCTGATTTTTCCATGAAACTTTGGAAGCACGGAGTCAGATATTTTAAAGGGATAGGCGAAAGCAAGGTCTATCATTTTATGAGTAAATCAACCGGGAAGGTGGAAAAGAACGACGGCAGGAAAACATTCATCAAAAAATGGAAAATAACACCGGGCTACTTCTACCGGCATATGCTGAAAATGGGGAAAAGGTGGCGCGGAGAATTAAAGGAGCCCGGTAAAGGCCTGGCTCTCTGGCTTACCCGGATAAGGGTGCGCATGACAAGGTGATGTGAACCGCCAAACAAAAAAGCCGGTTGATATCACCGGCTTTCCTGCTGTGTACATGTTTCATAGCTTGATCAGTTTCCTTTGTATAAGGTTTCCGCCTGACAGTATCTGAACACTATACAGACCCGGAGTCAACCGGCCCGGATCAACGCGTATTTCAGAGCTCGTCTCTGTCACTTTCTGATGATATACGGATTTGCCATTCATGTCATACATGCTTACCGCATCACCCTGTTCAAGGTCATATACCAGGACAAAACCCTCATCAAAGGGGTTTGGATAGACCTTCAGCTTATCCTGTCCGTTATACAGATCGTCTATACCTGAAATATTTACGCTGCAGTACACCGGGTTGGTAATACCTGCGTATTCATTATCGTAAAACACCGAGGCCACGTTTTTCACCAGGTATCCATTGCTCAGCGGTTTGGTCACTACCTTGAACCCGATATACGAACCGCTTGAAAGGATCTCAAAATTCTTGGTGGGATTAGGTGTCAGCCTGATATCCGGGAAGTGCCAGATCAACACGCCCTTATACTGGTTGTTTGGATCGGATTGCACCTCGGTATAATACGGTTTGTTGCTGCCTGTTTCCTGTATGTATGACATGTCGAGGTTCAGATCCAGGGTATCAATCACCACTGCGTAAAACACAGTATCAGATGTAAAATTATTGAATGATATGTGGTACCTGAGATCCCTTGCATCAGGATCCAGCCAGGTAATGGAATCTCCCGGATCCGGTGTGGGGTAAACATCCTTCCTGAACGGGTTCACAGTTCCGGATACGACCTGGGGGATGGAATCATTGTCATCCTCCGTGTATTGCGAACTGCCGGACGTGATGGATGACGAAGCCATGGCTGTGAATTGCTGATCCGTATCAAAGGTCGTATCATCTGCCAGACCGGTGTACATATATACCCTTCTTTCTCCAGGTTGCAGTAAAGGATAATTCCATTCGTAGGTCGACTTATCTATACCTGTAGCCACAGGATCGGTTTTCATATCCGTAAATTTCGGATTCTTGGTAAGGCGTATTTTTCCCGAGATCGGGTTGGAGCCCACATTTTCGGCGGTTACAAGGTAAGTCACGGTTTTATTCTTAACCACCTGCGCCCCTTTGGGTGAAGACAGGAAGAGTCGTATGTCGTTAACATTCGGAATACGCACCATGGGGAACTGTATACTGTCAGTGTATACCCCGGGGATAAGCGTTTTGCTCACTATCGTATCGGCGCAATTGCTGCGCGTATGATTCCTCAAAGGATATATGACAAATTTTTGGGTATTCTGCACGGCGTTCGGCACCAGGAACTCCGTCATTCCATGCTCATTTGAAAATGCTCCTCTGCCAGCCATTCTCACATATTGTTTGGGAACAGGTCTTTCATGCTTTTCTTTGACACAATTATTATTGGAATCCAGGAACACTTTCACTTTGAGCAGCGACATACCGGGAAAGAACCTTACAACTACCCTGTTGGGGTTCCATACGCTTACCGGTTGCTCGGCATTACCCACCGCAAAAAGGGCTGCACGGCCGCTGGCTATATAATGCGCATTCCGGTAATTATTGGAAATATCGATCCATTTAAGCCCGTCAAGTTTAATAATGCTGATCCGGCTGGCATTTGAAGCCATATTAAAAATGCCGTTTGCAACAAGATGCCCGTCATGGACAAGTATTTCATGAATATGCAAGGCTGAATCGAGATTATAGTTAATAGCGGTGAAGGCCTTGTCAATGGCATACAGTTCTTTGTTCTTGTTCGGATTAGTCGCTGTGGCATACAGGATATGTCCGTCTATGGCCAGCTTTTCCATCATGCGGGGAGTATTGACAAACGTATCAATGAAACTCCTCTTGTAAATCCTTACAAAGAATTTTGACGTTCTGCCGCCGATTCTGGTAAAGCTTCCGCTGATGCCTGCAAAACTATCGTTTGATGCAATATCCGCCACATGATTATCCGGATCGCATCTCTTGCATCCCTCAAAATAATGGCTGAATTTATTCGTCATACCGTTATACCTGGCCAGGTGTGAGATGGTGTCGCTCACACTCCCGACAACCAGGTTAAAAAAGCTGCCCCCGAGTATAAGCTGGTTGTCCTGCACATCCATGGTGGTAATCGCTGCCGGAACCGAAGATTTCATGAACTTTGCAAGTCCCTCCCACTTTCC
>CALMKH010000014.1 GCA_937867025.1 uncultured Bacteroidota bacterium
ATAAACTGAACACGGAACTAAAACTGCCGCAAGGATACTATATCACCTACGGCGGGCAGTTCGAAAGCCAGCAGTCGGCTTCCAGGATGATCCTTTACCTCAGCCTGTTCTCCCTGGCGGGTATTTTCATCGTGTTGTATTCGCATTTCAGGTCGGGGATCATCGTTGCACAGATCATGCTCAATATACCGCTGGCGCTCATAGGAAGTGTCATTGCAGTATTGCTCACAGGCGGAGTGTTTTCCATTGCAACCCTTGTAGGATTCATTACGCTTACAGGCATAGCTTCAAGGAATGGTATCATGATGATCTCGCACTACATGCACCTGATGGAGCATGAGGATGAAACGTTCAGCAGGAAAATGATCATCAGAGGATCGCTGGAAAGACTGGTTCCTGTGATGATGACAGCCCTTGTAGCCGCGCTCGCGCTTATACCGCTTACCCTGGATGCACAGGCTCCGGGCAAGGAAATACTGTATCCTGTAGCTACTGTTATCCTGGGAGGACTGATCAGCTCAACCCTGCTGGATATGATAGTTACTCCCGTTGTATTCTATACGTTTGGTGAGAAGGCCATAAAAAAATATTTTGAAAAAAGACACGCGGGGATATAGGCAAGTGTGCCAGAACCATGGATAGAACAGCGCGTGTTAAGCACTCCTTCGCAGGTGTTTTTAAGACTGTGATTTCTGATTATGGATGTTTTATCAGCTGTCCCCTTATCTCGCCATCAGGATATGCCGTACTATGCAGGTTGACATAATACAGGTTGGCCATCAGGTCGGTTTCCTGTCCCGCATTAAGCGCACTGCTTGTGAACATGATGGGTGAGGCAGTGGTTGTAAAAGGAAATACCGCGTCGCCTGTTGATCCTGCTGCTCCTTTATGGATATGGCCGGCGGTCACTGTCATGCCGGAATACGAGGTCACCACAGTCAATATTTTTGTATCCTTATTGAAAGTCGCAATGGTATTGCCCGAAGCGGTTGATGAATTTGGAGGTACTTCATTACTTCCTTTCAGGTCGGCATAGAAACTGATCACATTGTTTTGAAATAACTGGCCCCTGATTTCGCCGGTAGGATTGGCAGCGGTGTGCAGGTTAATATAATACTCATGGGCCATCAGCTCAGCTTCCTGCGATGCGGTGAGCGGAGCGCTTGTAAATGTGATCGGCGAAGCGGTGACTGTCAAGGGAAAAACCACCGGTCCGCTGACGCCGGCACCGCCTTTATGGATATGGGCATCCGTGACGGTCAGGCCTGAATATGTAACGGTTACGGTAAGTACTTTTGTGCTTTTGTTGAAACTGGCTGTTGCCGAGCCTGAAGCAGTTGACGCATTGGGAGGCACTTCACTGGATCCCTTTAAATTGGAATAGAAACTTACCGTCTGGGGTGTTGGATCGGTGTCATCATCTTTTTCCTTACAGGCGAAAAAGCCTGCCATGAGAAGAATGACTGTAAATAAATGGAATGTAGTTTTCATATCATATATAATTAAATAATGTTTTTTACCGGGGTTTAAGGCGTGGCCTGTAAGGGTTGAAGGCAGGCTCTGGCACAGCGGCGACATATCTCGGCGCAGCTGACGCAATGGCCCATATGCGTATGTTTTCCGCATTCATTTGCACAATCAGTGCAAATGTCAGCGCACTCTTTTAAGAGATGTTCAGAATGTTCGGATCCACGGGCAAGGAAGGAAATCACAAGCGAACATATTTCTGCGCAATCCGTATTCAGTTTTATACATCTTGCCAGCATGTTGGCGTCCTTTTCTTCTGTACAGGCTGTGGCGCAATGCCTGCATTCGGCAGCACATTCATTGAGGATCTGTATCAGTTCCCTGTTTTTTTCATGACTCATAATAAGGTGGTTTTAAAAGTTTTCGGATCAGTGAATAATGTCGGCACCGTATCTTGCCGGATAAAATTAAGACTACAAAGCTATGCTCAATCGCACGATTCCTATTACGGAATTATGCAATTATATTATATAATTCCCGGTATCCTTATTCAAAAACTACCATAAAAAGTCAGTTTTGTGGTAGTTTCCGGGATATTTTAATCATAGCTTTGTCATTGTTATTTATAAAGTTATTGTTATGAAAAAAATATTTGTTGTTTCATCGGCGTTTTTTGTACTCCTTGTCCTGCAATCGTTAATGATCATGAAAAAGGACGGCGCGGCCCCTGGTTATACAGGTTCGCCCGGCGACAGTTTCAAAAACTGCACAGCCTGTCATGGCGGTATTGCCACAACCGTGGATGGCTGGATCAGTTCGGATATACCTGCAGAAGGGTATGTGCCGGGGGCCACATATACGGTCACGGCCACAAATAGCGAGGCCGGGGCCACGAGGTTCGGTTTCGAGGTATCGCCGCAGGATTCATCCGGAAACCTGATGGGCAGTATGCGGATTACAGATCCTGTCAGGACAAAGTTCGTAGGAGGTGAAAAGTACATCACCTATACAGAGAATGGCGTGGAAAGCGTGAATTCCGCTTCCTGGTCGTTCAAATGGGTTGCCCCGCAATCACTTACGGATGTGACATTCTACGGCGGTTTTAATTCCAATTTTGAAGGGCATAAGGATGGGGATCATACGTATCTTTCAACCCTGACGGTGAAAAGGAATAAAGCCCTGGATATCGGGGAAACCGCAGATCTGAAATCCATAAACGTGTTTCCGAACCCTACATGCGACTACCTGTCGCTGGCATTTAAAACCGAGGTTCCGGGCACGCTGCAGGCTGATATTACGGATGTGCAGGGCAAGCTTGTACGCAGCCTTATAAATGGACAGCCCGTAACAGGCA
>CALMKH010000015.1 GCA_937867025.1 uncultured Bacteroidota bacterium
ATAAAGGCTAACTCAGATTACTTGCTTTCGGTAATGGTTCCTGTCAGATCGTATATCTGCTGAATATCCTTCAGTATGCTCTTGAAATCAAGGTTCAGGTCGATAATCTTGCCGCTCTTTATATCAAACACCCAGCCGTGGACGATAGGATACTTGTTCCGGATATACGCCTGCTGTACGCTGGCGAGCTTGATCACGTTGATACATTGTTCCTGTACGTTCAACTCCACCAGCCTGTTATAGCGTTCATGCTCATCCTTGATGGCGTTGAGCTCATCCATGTGCAGCCTGTATACGTCCCGGATGTTCCGCAGCCACGGATTCAGAATGCCAAGGTCTTTTGGCTGCATGGCGGCTTTTACACCGCCGCAGTTATAATGCCCGCATACGATGATATGTTTTACGTCAAGGTGTCTTACGGCGTAGTTAATCACGGCCATGACATTAAGGTCGATGGCATTTACCAGGTTGGCTATATTGCGGTGTATGAATACGTCGCCGGGCTTGGCGCCCATGATCTCTTCGGCGGTTACCCTGCTGTCGCTGCATCCTATATACAGGTACTCAGGGCGTTGATCTGCCGCAAGTTTCTCGAAAAAATCTGGATCTGTTTCTTTTTTTTTGCTTAACCATTCCTGGTTGTTACGGAAGACTTCTTCATAGCTTGGCATACATCTTTTATTTTAGGTTTTAGTTGATCCGGTTCTAAAGGAGGACATCATGAACCGGTTTAATGTGTTCGGGGAGATCATGTTCTCCGAGCATGTCTTTCAGGTCGATCTCAATATTGCGTACGATGGTCAGGACAGGGACGTCATTAATCAGTCCTTCAAAAGGGTTCTCGCTGTAATCGCCGATATATTCCATAAGCGAAAATATCCAGCTTACCACCAGGTTGAACGGTATCAGCAGCCATAACATGCCGTCGCCCAGCGCTTCGAATTCCGAAATCATGCCAAAGGGCAGCAACAAGGTAAATATAATGATGAATATGGTGCTTGACGTGGCGTATTGCCTTGGCAGGGGAGTGTTCTTTATGCGTTCCGTCTTACCCTGTTCATCATACATTTCCATAATAAGTCTCTGCAATTCCATCTGCCTGAAATCGTCCAGCAGACCGGCATGCCGCAGCTCCTTCAGATGCTGGGATTGCCTGTCGAGCAATTGCACAGGGGCATTCCTTTTGGTTTTAATCCATTTTTGTTCTTCAGGGCCCAGGAACATAGCCATTTCGTCATCAAAACTCCCGTAAGCGAATTTTTCCTCGAGAAAATTCCTGTACCAGGCGTTCACACGTCGCTGATGCTCCCATGGTGTGCGTTTCCACATCGCATGTTTAAGGGCGTGAAGCCATGCCAGATGGCGATAGGTAATTATCTTTATTTCGGCATCTATCCTGTGTCTGGGAATTGTGTTTTCACCAAAATCATTGTTCACATAAGCGCGCAGGGTAGCGGTGAAGGAACGGCTTAGATTATTGATGCTGCCCCATACTTTGCGGGCTTCCCAGGTTCTGTCATACGCCTGATTGTTTTTAAAGCCTACATAAAATGCCACGGCCGTACCGATCAGCGAAACCGGCAACCAGGGAATGGCGACCCAGGTCCACCCCAAGTGTGCGTATATGATATATGCCAGCACACCCGTAAGCAGTGAAAACAGCATGATCCTCCAGGTGAAGAAGTATATGAGCAGGAAATTCAGGTGACGTTTAATATACATAGCCTGTTTACAGGTGCAATATATGCATTTGGAAGATATCTCAAAAGCTTCCTGAATGTTTTGCATCAATTGTCCGGTATTATCATTTATTTTCTATCTTTGTTTCACGCAATGGCTGTGAGGTTGTGCATAGCGATCATGGTTTGCCTTTTAGGCAGAACACCGGCCGGTGCCCAGGACAGTCTGCGCTGCGGATTTGGACGCGGTTCGTTCAATGTCCCGTATGACCAGTGGTACAGGCATGCAGTGGAACATATCAGGACTCCTGCAAAACGCGGAGCAGCTGAGCCTGATACAACCTATATCATTCCGGTTGTATTGCACTATATCCAACAGGCTTTTATCATCGATTACCAGCTCATGCACGACCGCATTGCCCAGCTGAATGCCGATTTCAGGCGCAGAAATGCCGACACCATCAACCTCAGATCCATATTCCGAAGCAGGGTAGGTGATGCCAGGATTGAGTTCGTTCTGGCCGACAGCACGCCGGACGGGTTGCCATCACAGGGATATACGCGTACAAGAAATTACCTGACGTTTGGCATAGACAAAGGAACGCCTTATTCCCAGGCTCATAAGATGAAGTTTGACTCGACAGGAGGAATAAAACCATGGGATACACGTAAATATCTGAATATCTGGATATGTGACCTCACCACCCCCATGGGATTTAAATATACGGCGGGTTTCGCCACGCCACCGTTCAATTCCCCCAACTGGTCCGCGCAATATTACGGCGACAGCCTGATTGACGGCGTGGTCATCGACAGGTCCTCATGGTTATCTTCAGGGAACAGGACCTTGACCCACGAGGTGGGACATTACCTGGGTTTAAGGCATGTATCCGGTGATCCCTCAGGATTGAGTCTTGAACCATGCCTTTTCGATGATTCCATTTTTGATACGCCGAGGATCAATGGTCAAAACTTGTGGCATTGCGATAAGTCGACGAATACATGTATCGAGGCAGTGGACGATATGCCGGACATGCTTGAGAATTACATGGATTATACGGCTGACTGCCGCAACAGTTTTACAAAAGGGCAGGTCGCATTAATGAGGTATTGCCTGAAAACGCTGAGAAAAGATATTTTTGACCTGAAAATAGACCAGCCAAAGGAGCCTTACAGGGAGAAAGAGGTTAGGGTGATGATGTATCCCAATGTCATGCAGGATAAACTGTATGTGGAATTCACCGATTCATTCAGCCAGGGAAATCACCTTGTAGTGTACGACATGCTGGGAAGGAAAATAGTTGAGAAGACACTTGTGGAGCCATTAACCGTAACAGATGTCGGGGCATTGTCCGGTGGCATATATATTGCAGCCGTTAAAAACCGCGCCGGCGATGTACTGACAGAACAGCGCCTGTTGAAGTAACCTGTCCCTGGTACATTAATTTCCTGCCGTCTTACTCTTGCGCATCCTGAGCGCTTTCACCAGAAGCACGATCAGCAGGATCAGACTGCCGGCGGCGCTGCATAAGCCGATGAGATTTCCGTACCTTACGTAGAACGTTTCACCTGAGTAAGGTCTGGCCTTACAGGCGAATGCCCCCCTTTTCTTATAAGCCAGGCTTTGTTCTATCCGGCCGAACCGGTCGATCTTGGCTGATACGCCTGTGTTGGCACTCCTGATCATTTCTCTCCTTGTTTCAATACAACGGATGGTCCCGTACAATAAATGCTGGGCATATCCGGGGGTTTCGCCCCACCAGCCGTCATTTGTTACCACAGCCAGTATATTTGCGCCTTTCTTTATAAATTCATTGGTGTAATCGCCGAACACCGATTCATAACAGATCAGGGGAGATATCTTTACATTGTCACCTACAGTAAAGTTTGCAGCTTCCTTATTGGTTCCCAGGCTTCCTGAAGTTCCACCCAGGTTTATGCTTAGCTTTTCGAGGAACGCGAATGGCATTTTTTCAACACCCGGAACGAGCTTCGATTTATGGTAAATTTCTGCGACTTCCTTGTTTTTCACGAGCAAAGCGGTGTTGTAACTGTCGTACCATAGGCCGGAAAGACTGTCGAACCTGGCAGTTAATGTCGGCCTGTTCTTTTCCTTGAATGTGGAGTATGTTTCAGCACCGGCCAGTATGCACAGCGAATTTCCTTCCGTTAATTCGAGCAACGGCCTGAAAAGCTCTAGCCGGTTCAGTTCGCTTTCATCATTATAACCGACAATGGCTGTCTCAGGAAATAAAAGCACATCGGTTTTTTCAGTCATGTAAGGCTCGGCGGCAGCGATGGCATAATCAAGCTGTATCTCGGGATACAGGTACATTTCGCCGTCGTTGAACTTTTCGGTGTAAGGATCAATATTGGGTTGTGAAATAACGCATTCAAGGTCGCGCCAACGTGGTTTTTCCGCAGCAGAGCGATTCAATATGTACGATTTCCTCGATACGGAAAGAACAGCAAAAAGCATTACAAGAACAACCGGTTGCCATAGCCTTCTGAACCTGTTGTTCAGCAACAGGGCAGCTATCCATGAATTAACAACGAGGACCAAAAGGGACCCGCCCATTTCGCCCGTGTATTCATACCATTGAATAAAAAAAGGAACGGAGGCAAATCCTTTCCCAAGTGTTAACCAGGGCCAGCTGGCATTCCAGTTAAAATGCCAGAATTCGAAACCCAGATAAAATACCACGAATGCCACGAATGCCCACTTGGGATATACCTGCTTTACGAGTGAATATCCAACGAATGGCAGGCTCATCAGCAGGCTGTTCATCAGCAGCATCATGATACAGCCCGTAGGGCTTGCGTTCCATACCCACCACGTACTCCCGGTATTGAATATCAGCAGTGCAAGGTATGTATAAGCCCAGAATTTAAGATGTTGTCTGCGGGTAATTTCAAGCTGCTTGTGTATAAAAAAAAGAGGGACCAGTCCGATAAACAGCAGAAAGGCCGTTGGAAGGGGGGGCCAGGCAATGACCATTATGAAGCCCGCGATGAGGCTGAGATATATAGGGCGTAATTTAAGCATGTTCTTTTCCTGCAACAACTATAACAAATTCACCTTTCGGCGCCTTGGCAACAAAGTGCCGGTGGACTTCCTCCAGGGTGCCGTTAACGGTTTCTTCATACAGTTTGCTGATCTCGCGGCTCACGGACACAGCCCGTTCCGGTCCGAAATATTCAAGCATATCCTTCAGGGTTGTCAATAACTTGTATGGACTCTCATACAATATAATGGTCCTTTCTTCATCCCTGAGTTTTTCCAGCCGTGTCTTGCGTCCTTTCTTTACCGGCAGAAAACCTTCAAAAACAAATTTGTCACAGGGAAGCCCGCTCTTCACAAGGGCCGGTACAAACGCCGTAGCGCCAGGCAGGCATTCCACCTTTATGCCGTGTTTAAGGCATTCCCTAACGATCAGGAATCCCGGATCGCTGATTCCCGGTGTTCCTGCATCAGTCACAAGGCACATTTGTTTTCCCGCTTCCAGTTGCCTGATGACATCCGCATATTTTTCATGTTCATTATGCGCATGATAACTCTGCATAGGCTTATCAATTGTGAAATGCTTCAGCAGTATTCCGGTATTCCGGGTGTCCTCGGCAAGAATGACGTCACATGCACCTAATAGTTCAAGCGCCCTCAGGGTAATATCCTTCAGGTTGCCTACGGGTGTGGGTACCAGGTATAGTTTTCCGGCGGATTCCATCTATAATTTTTCGCCAAGGTTAATATTGAATATGCCTTTGAGACCAAAAAGGAGAACGCTCCATATCAGGACAGAAAATATATGAAGGCGCATGATCCTGTTTTTGTCGTGCTCAAACGATGCGCTTAGAATGCAGCCGACGGGAATGCTGATGGTCATGGGACTGATGATGGCGATACCTATCAGGCCATAGCTGTCCATGATACGGGCCACCTTTCTGAGTGTCCTGAACTTGATCCTGAACAGGTGAAACCGTGCAAAATACCTCGATATAAAAGCGCCGAGATACGTAAACACTATAACTCCCACACATCCGCCGACCGCGACAATGATCATATCGAGATACCACGGCCTTGAGGATCTGATCAGCAAGCCACCGGCAGCGAACAGAAATTTGACGGCGGCCAACAGACCCATCAGGATAACTTCCAGCACTTCATTCATAGACAGACTGCGAAATTAGTCAATTGCCGATAGATTAAAAATGACCCCTGATGAAAACTTGTTTTCATCTGACAAGTCTCATTTCCCCTGAATTGATAAGGGATTCAGCTGCCAAATAAAAAACCCCATGATAATTTCATGGGGTTTTTCAAAAATATTTTTTACGAACGCTTATTCAACAAGGGTCATTTCGTTGATGATGTGCTGGGCGCCGCCCACTTTTTCAATCAGGAACAGCACATAGCGGATATCAACGTTAATAGTGCGCTTGTATTTTTCATCAAAATGAATGTTGCCGCTCATGGCTTCCCAGTTACCGTCGAACGCGAGTCCGATGATATGGCCATTGGCATCCATAACAGGGCTGCCGCTATTGCCGCCTGTAATGTCATTGTTGGTGAGGAAAGCTACAGGAAGCCTGCCGTTTTCCATTTTATACCTGCCGTAATCCTTGGCATTGTAAAGGTCGATTAGTTTTTGCGGAAGACTGAATTCATAATCACCGGGCACATATTTTTCCATAACGCCTTCCAATGTGGTGATGTAATCATAATGCACGGCATCTTTAGGGTTGTATGACTGGACCGTTCCGTAACTCAGCCTCTGCGACGAATTGGCATCCGGGTAGAATGTCCTGTTAGGATGCATCTCCATAAGCCCTTTGATATATTTTCTTCCCAAGGCGTTGGATTGTGCATTGAATTCGTCCACTTTAGGTTTAAACCTGGTCATGTAGTTGTCCCTGTGTGACTTTACATACATGAAGGCGGGGTCTTTTAACAGTTTTTTATGGCTTGGCTCTTTCAGGAATTCAGTCAGTTTTTCTTTTGAGGCAAACATGCTTTTTTCAAAGACCATATCGGTATATTTGGCAAACACCTCATCAGAGTTTCCGTTCTTTATCTTCGATGCAATCTTGGTGAAAGATTCAGGCCACTGGTCGGCGGGGATATTCCTGTAATACATTTTCAGCATGCCGGCGAATATTTTCTTGTCCGCTGTTTTGATGCGTTCCGTGTAATGTACATCATTAAGGGCTTTGAGATAATTTTCCGACATGGTTTTGATCTTGCCGTCAATATCCGCTATTTCCTTTGCCTTCTCTTCTTTGCTTTTTTCTTTAGCGGCCTGTATGGCGGCGCGTTTTGTATAGAGCTCATCAAGTCCTATTCCGAATGAAGCGAGCTGGTTAATGGTAGGTGCAAAGATGCATTCGTTCAGGTATATCCTCTGCAGGGCATATGGTTTATACATGGTATACACCTGGTCGATGTCATATAAAAGGGTTTTGTATTCGTCCCTGTTTTCCGCCCATTTTGCAAATGCTTTTTCCTCAGCGGTTTTTTTATCGTATACTTTATTGCGCTTCAACTGTTCAGCTTCACCGTCGAAATATTTCCAATAATTGGCAATACCGGCATAATCACTGGAGAGCTTCAGCCTGGTGTCTTCATCCATCACCATTTGCTCTTTCCAGGCCTCCAGGCGGATGGCCCTGAGGTTGACAATGTTGGGATCAACCACATCTGTGGCCAGCGCCACACCCTGCGAGAATTCATACCTGTTTGTGCGGCCCGGAAATCCGATGATCATCGCAAAATCACCTTCCTTGACACCTTTAAGTGAAACAGGTAGGTAGTGCAATGGCTTATATGGAACATTTTCAGCGCTGTATTCGGCAGGCTTGTTGTCTTTATTGGCATACACCCTGAACATGCTGAAGTCGCCCGTGTGCCGCGGCCACATCCAGTTGTCTGTTTCACCGCCGAATTTACCGATGTTCTGCGGTGGAGTTCCAACAAGGCGGATATCTGTGAACTTTTCCATCACAAAAAGATAATATGCATTTCCTTTGAACATCTCGCGGCCGGTGTATTCGTAATGCGTACCTTCAGTGGCTTTTTTTCCGAGCTCCTTAAAGATTTCCTGCAGTTTGATGCCCCTGTCTTTTTCAGCCACACCCGAGAGTTTCGCAAGAACAGCCTCTGTTACATCATCAACCCTTACCACCCTGGTAATGGACATGGGTGTTACAGGTTTCCTTTCTTCAGATTTTGTTTTAGCCCAGAAACCATTATCCAGTATATTGTCCTGTACGTTGCTCAGCTCGGCAATGGCATCATAACCGCAGTGGTGGTTTGTGAGAATCAAGCCTTCGGAAGAGATCAATTCGCCCGTGCAACCCCCGTTGAACCATATGCAGGCGTCTTTAAGGCTCGAATTGTTAACGCTGTAAAGCTGCTCAGGTGTTAGTCTGAGACCTTTCGCCTGCATGTCTTTGTAATTGAGCTTTTCCAGGAGGGAAAGCAACCACATGCCTTCATCTGCCCTGGCTATATTGCTGATAAACAATAAAGCTGTTGTGAATAATAGGTATATTTTTTTCATGTCTGAATTGTATAAGTGCCGCGAATTACCTCAATTTATCAGGAAAAACCAAACGTATTCAACAGCTAAATGCGGCAGTTGGTCGTATTTATCAAATTATGTTTTGTTCATTTTGCATGCTGGCGGCTTGCATTCATTTACATTTTTCATTAAGTTTGTATATATATTAAGAAATTGTATGATTCTCAAATGTTTATGTTTTATTGTATTTTTATATTCCAGCCTTATACAGGCCCAAACAAAGCTTGTTTATTTTAAGAGTCACAGCGGTAACGCTGCATATTTCAGAATGGCTTACCGGGATGGTTTGTTTGATATGGACAATTCTAATTTCGGAGAAGCCCCCCAGCGCTTTGTAACAGAATCTGAACTCGACAGTGTTATTTTTATTTCCGATTCGGTTGCAGTGATGGTCACCAGTGAATACTGTGGCATCAGCAGGAGGATAAAATCCACCGGATACCTTTGGCGCGCCGGGGCTGATACCGTGATCAATCATCCCTTGTTTACGCTTAAGCATAACCTGGATAGCATCAGGAAAGTGTTAAAAAGGGATTATTTTTTCAGGAATAGTATCGACAGCGTAAAGTTTGTAGGGTATGACAATAAAAAACCGGACAATCAACAGCAGGATCAACAGGATCAAAGGCAGGATATCATGCCTGTTTCCGATAGCGGTAATGGCACCCCCGATAACAATCTTCCCGTTCTGATCATGGTCCTTATAACGCTTTCAGCCCTGACCGGTTTCTTTTCATGGCGTTACGTTAAACCCTGATTTGAAACGATGAGGCTTATCAGACAATTCATACAGGATTGGATATACACCTTTGCATTATTGATGGTGGTGTTCATTCCGTTCCCCTTCCACATGATCCCGTCCCTGCATCTGGCAGACAGCATGTTCGGGGGTTTGATCATGTATCTCGACGGGATGTCCGGTGGGATAGAGATAGTCAATCCCGGAATAAGCTCCGATTCCGCATCCATGTACCTGCTTGTTTTCATATTGCTTGTGCTTGCCTGCGTGATAACGTTCATAATGTCACTGACAGAGATATGGAATCAGAACCGCGATAAAATAAAACCGTTGTTCAGGAGCGTGTTTACGTTTTATCTCTCGCTCCAGTTAATGAAATATGGGTTTGATAAAATTTTCGGCACACAATTCTATACGCCCGAACCCAATGTGCTGTATACGCCTCTAGGATATCTTGAAAAGGATATATTATTCTGGAGCACTATCGGAACATCTTATCTGTATTCGCTCGTGACAGGTATTGCAGAAGCTGCGGCTGCGTTTCTTATCCTGTTCCGCAAGACCAGGACATTCGGGTTGCTGATCGCGTGTGTCGCTCTTAGCCAGATTCTGCTTGTCAACATCGCTTTTGATATTTCGGTCAAACTTTTCTCCTTATTCCTGTTGCTGCTGGCTATTATTCTTATCGCTCCCCAGGCGCGCCGTATTTATAATTTTCTCATTTTGCAGGATATGGAGTCTCTGAAACGGGAAGCTGAAACGTATAAGGTATTCAACCATCCGTTTATACGAATATCGTTAAAGACATTTGTTTCGGGACTTATTGTGCTTGAAGCTTTGTATCCGGCATTCAGAAACGGCAGCACACATATGGTTCAGGAACACGAATTGCGCGGAGCTTACGAAATCCTGGATGTCAGAAGTGAACAAGGCTCGCAGATCATTGAAGGCAAATGGCCTTTCAAACGTTTTTTTATACACCGCGACGGTTATATTATATTTCAGGACCGGTACGACCATATGGTCGATTATAAACTGGGAACAACCGCGCAACGCGGCAAGATGATTTTTTCGGATTACCAGCGGAATGTACTGCGATTGGATTATAAATGGACTACTCCCGGACGCTTTATTGATCTGAAATTCGTTAACCCTGAGGACGCCTATATAATGAAAGCAAAGGTTTTGGATTGGAAAGCAATGCCAGCCCTCCGGAATAATTTTCACTGGACTGTTGATGGCGCAGCCGGACGATAAGCCGCAATTCCTGGCCAATTTTTAATTCTTCATTACTTAATTGTGCAAATTGCTTGTTCATTCTTAATTATTCATTCTTCATTCTCAATTATCAATTCTTCTTTATCTTTGCAGTAAAAGGCAACCGGCTTGTCGCGTGAGGATTAAACACCCTTATGAGGAAAGTCCGGGCAACACAGGGTACCGTACCACCCGAAAGGGTGGGCGATGGAAAGTGATGACCATTGACAGAGAGGGTCGCAGAAAACAACTACCTGCTGTAGAAATGCTGCGGGAAAAGGTGAAAACGTGAGGTAAGAGCTTACGTCGTCATGCAGTAATGCATGGGGAGGATAAACCTTATGGGTTGCAAGACCAAATATACCCGGGATAAGGGCTACCCGTCCAAGTTGAAGGCTTGCCTTCATGCCCGGGAGGGTAGGTTGCACAGATAAATGACAAGCATCCGCTCCGGCGGATACAGAACCCGGCTTACAGGTTGCCTTTTTTTATATTCTTCTGATCGGAAATGCCTTCAATCGGGGTATTATTCCCAATGTAATATTCCCTGAACTACTTTCTTAGCCATGCTTTCAGAACCTCGTTCTCACGGTTTTCAACGGATATCAGGTAATCGGCCTTGCTGACGGAAGACGGGTTAAGGTCCAGTATCCTGATCAGGCCGTTTCTTGATATGGTCACACGTAACGTGTTACCGGCCGGAATATTCCTGATCACGTCTTCAATGCTGGTTTTGACCCGTAAATTATTCAAGGCGATCAGCTCGTCCCCGAACTGAAGTCCTGCAACAGCTGCAGGAGAACCTTCTTCAACGGATCGCACATAAAGTTTTTCACCCCTTATTTCCGTATTTATGCCGGTATAGACTGTGTTTGGTTTCGCTTTGTCTTCCAGGTTGCACCCCGCTTTTTTAAGCACTGACATCATGGCCTCCCTGGTGCGGGCAGAATTGGGCTGTTCCACCCAGGTCTTCATGTCGATAGGTTTCCCTGCAACTGTATTGATTGCCTTATAAAATTCCTCATCCGTGAATCCCCTGTTTTGCCTGACATAAAACTCTTCATAAAGATATTGCATCAGCTGGTCAAGCCCTTTTTTTCCATTGGTCGATGCCAGCAGTTCGATATCCAGCATGGCTGCCACGGCAGCACCTTTCAGATAATAGGAGATATGACTGTTTATACTGTTTTCATTGGGACGGTACTCTTTAATCCAGGCATCAAATGACGCATCATGCAGGCTCTGTACGGAACCACCGATACGGTTAAGCGTTGCATTCAGGGTACCTGAGAACTCTTTCAGGTATTCCGGCTGAGTCATATAACCCGCCCTGTAAAGCGCCAGCTCGTCATAATAGCTCGTGATACCTTCGGCGACCCATAAAAGATTGGTGTAATTTTCCCTGCTGTAATCAAAGGGTCCCAAAGCTGCCGGCCTGATGCGTTTAACGTTCCATAAATGAAAATATTCGTGTGCGCACAGACCGAGAAAGGACCGGTATTTTTCAGGATTGCTATAGTTGAATCTTGGCATCTGCATCACACAGCTGTTGGCATGCTCAAGCCCCCCTCCGCCTTCTTCGACATGCAGGACAACGAACAGGTACGACTTGCAAGGATGCTTCCCAATGATGTTAAACATGGTTTCACATATCGTTTTCAGATCGGCAGTGAATTTTTCCTTATCGCAATTGTTAAGTCCTACCATGGCCACTTTGTGGGGAACACCTGCCACTTCAAACAACAGCTCCTCATGAGTTCCTATTTCTACCGGTGAATCCGCCAGCTCGTCATAACTGCTGAAGGAATATTCATTGTTGGCTGTTTTTTCCAGTGTGGTCGATACGCTTGTCCATTGGGATGGGTACCGGAGGGTGAGTTTGCCGGATCCCGATTGGGTGTTGCCCGAATACATCAGGCAACTGGTAGGCAGCAGGAACGCATGGTCGCTGTCGATATACGAAGTTCTTACGCCGCTTTCGAAACAGTAAATAGTATACACGACGGAAACCGAAGATGAAGATTTCGGATTTTTGATCCTCCAGGTGCTTTTATCGCTTTTTATGACCTCAAGATTCTGGCCCTGGGCATTCGCAGTCACTGACAATACATTCCGTTCGAATTCCCGTACCATGTAGCTGCCGGGGGTCCATACGGGCATGTTGACGTCCAGGCTGTTCCCGGTGACGCCAGAAATGTCCATGGTTATGTGTGCATAGTGGGAATTTGGGTTTTTGATGTCAATAGTGTAATGAACGTTCAATGCTTGCATAGATGAATACATAAATATCAAGAGAAACAATAATGCGGGTCTCATACCTGCAAAGAAATAATAAAATGTTGATTTATACCAGAATTCCGGCAAAATACATGCTTGCCGGGGATAATATGGTATGTGGCTGATATGATTTCGGGCGATATGATGAAAATATACCAACATGATTTGTAAATTGTCTGTTCCGGACAGTAATTTTGCTGAATATGGCAAATTTTGTAATACATAAGGCAAACAGCAGGGGCAGGGCTGATTATGGCTGGCTGAAAACCAGCTACTCGTTCAGTTTCTCCAATTATTATAATCCTGAAAGGGTGCATTTCGGCGTATTGAGAGTGCTGAACGATGATTATATTGAAGGCGGCATGGGTTTCGGCACGCATCCGCACGACAATATGGAAATAATCACCATTCCGTTTGAAGGAGCCCTTGAGCATAAGGACAGCATGGGGAATTCATCGGTCATTAAAGCCGGTGACATCCAGGTGATGAGTGCCGGCACAGGCATTACGCACAGCGAATTTAATCACTATAAGGACAAGCCTTTGAAATTGTTCCAGATCTGGCTGTTCCCGAACCGAAAGAATGTCGAGCCAAGGTATCAGCAGATCTCCCTGGATGTTAAGGACAGGCAAAATAAGCTGCAGCAGGTGCTTTCGCCCGATGCAGGGGACGAAGGCGTGTGGATTTACCAGGAAGCCTGGTTCATGATGGAGAATTTTACAAAAGGGCATGCGGAGACCTACAGGATCAAAAGATCTGGGAACGGAGTATATGTAATGATCATCAGCGGAAATTTGGAAATACACGGCCAGACCCTGAGCGACAGGGACGCCATCGGGATATGGGATGTGGAGGAAATAGACATTAAAGCACTTTCGGATGCCGAAATACTTGTTATGGATATTCCCATGAGTTGAATAGGTTATTCATCTGAAAAAGAGGCATAACATGCCTCTTTTTTTATGTCTCTTTTTTTCTGAAAAAAAAATTCAGTTTTTGAGGTTTTTTTTTCGGGGTCAGAAAGAAGGATTTTGTCAGGCGATCCCGTCTCAAACAGAATTATTTCATTTTTATTGCCAAAAATTGGTATCCTTTTTTATTTTTATTAAATTGAAATACAAATAGTTGCACATATTTTTGATTTTTTTTTGAGAAAATTTACCGCTAAATAAATTGTGTTTTATATTTGTGTATAGCGACGCAAAAAAGCTTAAGTATTTTTACACAATAAGCATTTTTACACCGCATATTAGATTAGTAATCACACATTTACAATATATTATGGCACATCAAAACGAACAAAACACCAGTATCAATTTAAAGCCTAAAAAAAGGACTTTTTACATCACTGAGATCTTAATGTTAAAATCCATTGTCATCCTTCTGGTTTTAACCTTCTTTTTACTGAACGAATTACAATCGGGAATGTAAGGCAATCCCTGATGATCAACAACCGGTTCAACTTTTAAGATCGTAAATAAAGACACACACAAATACACAAATACACCCTAAACAACTATAGCCCACGGTTCACTCTGTGGGCTATTTTAATTTTTTAACCCAACCGTAGAGGTGTGGTATGAATGGTTTTCCAGGGCTTTTTATGGTTTTTATTTGCCTGGTTTCCATGTTTTATCGTACCTTCGATGCTGTTTTCAAGTAATATGTCTGAGAAAGTTCATGAATAGGCACTTATGAATATTGAGTTTCCCGATTTTGACAACGTACCGGACAATAAAGTTTATTATATTCTTTTAAAGCCCGGGCAACCGATCTATTCATGGGTCAGGGCATTGCAGGATGATGTCGACCTGATACTGCACCGGCGTTTGAAGCGCAGCTCCGTTCCCCATATCACGTTATTGCAGTTTTTTATGAGTGAAAAGCATGAACCGCTTCTGACAGAACTTACCAGGGAATTTTCCGGAAACCTGGATTGTTCAGCGCTGGTGACCGGAGGCCTTGCTGAATTTCCGGGAATTCAGACTGTGTATGTGGATATCAAACATCAGGAAACGCTTAAACAGCAATTTACGGAGTTTGCAGGTTCCCTCCTGTTAAAGGGACTTATCAGGAATGACGACAGTGTTATTCACAAGGCTGATAAACTGCATATAACGGTAGCAAAGCAAGTCCCGTTGGATAAATACGGTTTTGTCAGGCACCATTTGTTCTCACGCATACTTAATGATCACGCTGTGAATGTAGAAAGCGTGGTGCTTTTGAAAGGACCCGGATCCGTATCCAAATGGGATAAGGTGAATGAATTTCCGGTGATAGGCAATCCGTCAATGCGAACCTTTTTTTAGGGTTCTGCCCACTATCAGTTCAGCTGCGCGCTGACTGGCGCCCGCATTTCCAACTTTGATCTTTAATGCGGCATATCCCAGGAGCATGGTTCGGCGGTCTTCACCTTCAAGTATCCTGCGAAGCTCCCTTTCCACGTTTACAG
>CALMKH010000016.1 GCA_937867025.1 uncultured Bacteroidota bacterium
TAAAACTACTGCTCATCACCTGTCTCACGGCATCCCTTACAATCCAGGCTCAGCCGACAAACGGTCTCGTTGGTTTTTTCCCTTTTTCCGGGAATGCCAATGACCAGAGCGGCAATTCCTACAATGGTACCGTTAATGGTGCGAGCCTCACCACCGACAGGAAAGGAACCTCCAACAACGCCTACCAGTTCAATGGTACAAGCAATTACATTCTTTACGGCAGCAGTTTTGATTATCCTGAGAGAACTGTAAGCATATGGTTTTACTGCACCCAGACAAGCAGTTCTGCCATAAGCACGGTGTATAGTTCCGACAATAAAGATCTTGTTAATGGTATGACTGCCATATACCTGAAAAAGATTAACAATGTCAACAAATTGATCTTTAATGCCTCGGATATTATCGATACAACAGATATAACGCTTAATGCATGGCATCATGCCATGCTTACCGTTACGTCAGATTCCGCCACCATGTATCTGGATGGCTCATCTATTGGCACAAAAAGTATCAGCACCCAGTATCACTCTATGGACGTTTCCACAAAGGCAACATCAGGAACAACAAGGGCTTTGTCAAACGGCTTTTTTGAAGGAAAGATTGATAACCTGCGTGTCTATAACCGGGTGCTGAATGCTACTGAACTCAATGAGCTTTACGTGCTCGGACTGAAGGAGATCAGAAGGCCTGGCAGCGTTCGCGTATTTCCAAATCCGGCAAGTGATATGCTGACCATCCAACCCGGAGGAATCCCTGCCGCGGAAAGCCATACCATAGAAATATCCAACAGCCTGTCACAGGTTGTATATTCAACTGCACTGACTGAACAGTCGCTCCAAATAAACCTCTCAGCACTGGGCAGCAAAGGTCTCTATTTTGCAACACTGAAAGATCAGTCTGGCCATATCATCGATATTCAGAAAATCATTTTGCAATAAAACTCATTTACCAATTAAAAAAAAGGGCGTCTCGTACGCCCTTTTTTTTAGAAATACGCCCCCTCAATGCGCCTCCAGCCAGTTATTGCCATAACCGGCTTCGGCAATGACAGGCACTTTTAAAGGCATGGCATCCTGCATCTCCTCCTTGATCATTGCACTCACTGCATCCAGCTCATCCTTGTGCACATCAAACAACAATTCGTCATGCACCTGCAATATCATGCGCGAACGGTAAGAGCCTTCCCTGATTCGTTTCTGTATTTGTATCATGGCCAGCTTGATCATGTCGGCTGCTGACCCCTGGATTGGGGCATTGATAGCGTTTCTCTCTGCAAACGATCTCACGGTCGCATTGGCGGAATTGATATCCCTCAGGTAGCGGCGTCTTCCCATGATGGTTTCCACATAACCGTTCATCCTCGCTTTTTCGATCACATCGTTCATGTATTGCCGGATACTCGGGAATTGTTTAAAGTAATTATCAATTATCTCCTTGGCTTCCGTACGGCTGATGCCGAGGTTTTCAGCCAGGCCGAATGCCCCCTGGCCGTACATCAGCCCGAAATTGACACTCTTCGCCTTGTAACGCTGCTCCTTGGTGACTTCCTCAAGGGCTACGCCGAATACCTTTGCAGCCGTGGCAGTGTGAATGTCTACATTCTTTGAAAATGCCTCCATCATACCTGCGTCTTCACTGATGCTGGCAATGACACGCAATTCGATCTGCGAATAATCCGCCGAAAGTATAAGATGATTGTCATCGCGCGGGATAAATGCCTTTCGCACCTCCCTGCCCTTTTCGGTCCTGACCGGAATATTCTGCATGTTGGGATTGGTGCTGCTCAAACGGCCCGTGGCAGCCACTGCCTGGTTAAAAGTAGTGTGCACGCGCCCCGTAGCCGGATTGATCATTGTTGGCAGGGCATCCACATAAGTCGATTTAAGCTTCTGCAAGCCCCTGAAATCAAGAATATCCTGAACAATGCTGCTTTTATGCGATAGTTTCAGCAGGACGTCCTCACCAGTCTGGTATTGACCAGTCTTTGTTTTTTTCGCTTTTTCATCCAGCCCGAGCTTTTCGAAGAGTATCTTGCCGAGCTGCAGCGGCGAAGCAATATTGAATTTCTCTCCCGCCTGATCGTAGATGCGCTGCTCGATGGACAGGATTTCGTTGGTGATCTCTGCAGAATACTGCTTAAGAAAAGCATCGTCTATACGGACACCTTCCCTTTCCATATCGGCCAGCACCGGCACCAGAGGCATCTCTATCTTTTCGAACACCGTGCGTGCATTCCGGACAAGCAGCAGCGGGTTGAGCTTTTGCTTCAGCTGCAGGGTGATGTCAGCATCTTCGGCTGCATACTCTTTCACCTTTTCCACATCCACGTCGGCCATGTTCAACTGGGCTTTACCCTTCTTTCCTATCAGCGTTTCGATGGAAACAGGACTGTAACCCAGGTACTGCCGCGACAGGTCGTCCATGCCGTGACGTTTATCCGGCTCAATGAGGTAGTGTGCCAGCATGGTATCATAATAGGGCTCACTGATATTTACACCATAATTGCTGAGTATCTGCAAATCGTATTTGAGGTTTTGCGCAATCTTCAGTATGCCGCTTTCAAATACCGGTTTGAATTCCTGTAAAATGGCCGGGTCGTTATTGATGACCACATAATAGGCCTCCCCTGACTTGTAAGATATCGCCAGACCAAGCACTTTAGCGTCCAGCGCATCCAGTCCTGTGGTTTCCGTATCGAAACAGAACTCTTCCTGTTTCAGCAGTTCCTGTATAAGCTTTTGCCTTTCCTCCCCTGCCAGTATGAGTGTGTAACGGTGGTCGGTATCATGGATGGTTTTGAATATCTCATGCGGGTCGGCCGTTTCCTCGTCAGCGACAAAAGTGGGTGAAGGAGCCTCTGATTGTTTTGCCTGTTCATCGGGAGTCTGGCTGAACAGATCGACCTGGGTGCTTTTGGCCTGTGTTTTAGGTTTCGGACCGGATTGCAGCTCCTCGCCCAGAACACGTTTAACAAGGGTCCTGAACTCCAGCTCGGTAAATAATTCGCGCACGGCATCCCTGTTGATCTCTTTCAGCAGGTAATCGTCCAGCCTGTGGGTGATAGGCACATTGACATTAATGGTTGCAAGCTGCTTTGATAATAATGCCTGCTCTTTGAAATTGATAAGGTTTTCCTGCTGCTTGCCCTTGAATTTATCCGTATTGGAGAGGATATTCTCCAGGGAACCGTATTCCTGGATAAGTTTTTTGGCCGTTTTCTCGCCCATCCCCGGTATCCCCGGTATATTGTCCACGGCATCTCCCCATATCGCCAGTATGTCTATGACTTGTCGGATATCGGTTATCTCCCACTTTTTTCTCACTTCCTCCACGCCCATGATTTCAAATTCATTGCCCAGCCTTGCCGGCTTGAAAATGAAGATGTGTTCGCTTACCAGCTGGGCGAAATCCTTATCGGGTGTCATCATATACACTTTGCAGTTCTCGCAGGCATCGCGCACGGCAATTGTACCGATAATGTCGTCGGCCTCATAGCCGTCAAACGTAATGACAGGAATATTGAAACTTTCCAGTATCCTGTAAATATAAGGTATGCTGCGGCTAAGGTCTTCAGGCATCTCCTGCCTGTGCGCCTTGTATGCTTCAAAAGCTTCATGCCTTTCCGTAGGCGCGTCGGTATCGAACACCACGGCTATATGAGTGGGTTTGTGGTTCCTGAGGACATCCAGCAGGGTATTGACAAAGCCGAACATAGCTGAAGTATTCAATCCCTGAGAGGTGATACGCGGATTCTGGCTGAACGCAAAAAAGGCGCGGTATATCAACGCCATTCCGTCCAGGAGAAATAATTTTTTTTCGCTCATTGTTTCAGGTACGAAGGTAAGACAAATTTTGAATTCTTGTTTTTTTCAGTGATTATTGCCGGGTACATCTTTTATGAAATCCCCGTTCCGGCCCGGCGATAAAAAAACCTATAGAAAAATAGTGTCTGAGAACGATATAGCCCGGTTTGAAAGCGGCACCGTCCACGAGGTTTATGGTACTTTTGCCCTGGGACGCGATGCCGAATGGAGCAGCCGTTTGTTCGTTCTTGAAATGAAAGAGGAGGATGAAGAAGGCATAGGCACATTCCTTAACATCACCCATCATTCCCCTGCACTGCTGGGACAGGAAGTTGTATTCACCGCCGAGATCACAAAACTCGAAAAAAATATCATCGATTGCCGTGTAACGGCTATGGTCGGCGGGCGTCTCATCGCCGAATGCAGCACAGGCCAGAAAATAATTAAAAAAGAAAAGTTAAATTTGCTGTTTGAAAGCCTTAAATAGAATTGGCCCTGAAAACAGTAAATATTGTCAACCGCAAAGCGGGATTTGAATACCACCTTGACCTTAAATTCACGGCCGGCATCATATTGTCAGGAACTGAAGTAAAGAGTATCAGAAGCGGGAATGCCAATATAAGCGACGCATTCTGTATATTTGAAAATGGTGAGCTTGTGATAAGGAATATGCACATAAGCGAATTCAAACAGGGAAGTTACAACAACCATGCCCCCTTAAGGACGCGGAAACTGCTGCTGACAAAACAGGAATTGCGCAAGATCCAGTCCAGGGCCAAGGAAAAAGGTGTTGCCATCTATCCCATCAGGCTATATGTAAGCGATCGCGGGTTTATCAAGCTGGATATAGGCGTGGGCAAAGGCAAAAAGGCTTTCGACAAACGCGAGGACATCAAACAGAAGGACATACAAAGAGAACTGGCAAAGATCAAATTTTGAGATACGGAATTGTTTTTATAACCGTCTGCCTGCTTCAGGTTCACGCATTGAAAGCGCAGCTTTTCAGTAAAAAGGACCTGGCCGTACACCAGGGCATCATGACATTCCACAACCCTTCGCTGAACAATAAAAACAACAGCAACAAACGCATTTCATGGGTGACCGAGCTGGACAAACACCTGTACCTGACAAGGTTTGCGAGTTTTAATGCAGGTGTGGGAATGGGCAATTACCGCAACCTGGACGACCGCTTCGAGGCTTTCGAAAGCTCCGACTTCTTCAGGGTAAAAGCAGGGCTTGTACTGCATTTGCCGCAATCCTATTCACTGCGTGACTGGTCGCCGAACGGTTTTAACCCTTTTATTAAAGCGGCTTATAATTTTGATATTTTCAGCGACCACTACCAAAGGGTGGCCGGCAATAAACTGAGCAGCAGCCTCAGGCTGGGGATCGGATGCGTGGTAAGGATCAGTCATTATGCCGGGATAATGTATGAGTTTTCACATAACCAGCGGGTGGCCAATGATTACCGGACCTTTTTCCAGCATAATTTCGGCATATTGATAAACCTTCAGGCGCCTTATACACCATATTGACGGCTTAATACCTTTTGCGGCGCATTTCTTTCCTGGAGAACAAGCCCAGATTTTTCTTTTTCTTCCTTGCCCGGCCATTTTCGCTGTCTATATTATTAGCCGTGTCGCAGGATTTTGCCTTACATGCGGGCAAGACCGCTGTAGCAGCCAAAACTCCAATCATCAGTATTATCAACCTGGTTCTCATGAATTTAATGTTTATCCCGGGTGTTTTATTTAACACGGCCCCTAATTCATTAACAATTCTTATGCCACAGACTTCATAAACTGCCCCTTTGGTAGCCGAGGCAACCCCGTCTGAAAGCCTTTGGCGGCCGACGGGCAGCAGCGGCAGCCTTGCCCGCATGGCCCGCGGTATTTGTATGCGAGGAAGGGCGTGCGGCAGCGAGCCCCTTACGCAGCACGTTACAAACCCAGGGACACGGGGGCAAGCTACAGCGGATGACCGGAAACGGCCCCCCTCATATTCTGCACCCTTATGCGTGATCTATCATTTATAACTTATCGCCGATAACTCTTCCCTATAACGAAATGTGGAGCAGGAGTTGTAGTTTTGCAGCCGAATATGCCAAAACAAGTTTATGTGATAGATGCAGTCAGGACTGCCATTGGAAAATATGCCGGAACGCTTTCGTCCGTCAGGCCTGACGACATGGCCGCAACAGTGATAAAGGAACTCATGGCCCGGAACCCCGGCATTCCTTTTGAAACTACCGAAGAAGTGATTCTCGGCGCGGCAAACCAGGCCGGCGAAGATAACAGGAATGTGGCGAGAATGTCGCTCCTGCTGGCAGGACTGCCGGTAACAACCTCAGGATACACCGTGAACAGGTTATGCGCCAGCGGTTTGCAGGCCATCGCCAACGGTTTCATGGAAATAGGTCAGGGCAATGGCGACCTGTACATCGCCGGAGGCGTGGAAAGTATGTCCAGGGCCCCTTTCGTTATGGCTAAATCCGAGTCGGCGTTCAGCCGCTCCTTCGAAATGCATGACACCACCATCGGGTGGCGCTTTACCAATCCCGCCCTGGCGGCGATGTATCACCCATATACCATGGGAGAGACGGCGGAAAATGTAGCCGAACGCTGGAAGATCAGCCGTGGGGAACAGGATGAGTTTGCATACCAGTCGCAATTCAAATGGCATGAAGCGGATAAAGCGAACAGATTTGCCGGCGAGATCGTTCCTGTAAGCATACCGCAGAAAAAGGGTGAGGCCCTGGTATTTAACCGCGATGAGCAGCCCAGGTTGAGCAGCATGGAAGTCCTGGGCGCTCTGAAACCTGCTTTTATGAAGAACGGCACCGTTACCGCCGGAAATTCAAGCGGGGTGAACGACGGAGCCAGCGCACTGGCGCTTTCCTCGGAAGAATTCATCAGGAAACATAACCTGAAACCGAAAGCGAGAATACTGGCAAGCGCCGCAACGGGAGTCGATCCTGCCATTATGGGCATAGGCCCTGTGGAAGCGACAAGGAAAGCCATAAAGCGGGCCGGACTTACTATTAAAGATATCGGCCTTTTGGAACTGAATGAGGCATTCGCCTCACAAAGCATTGCATGCATCCGCGAACTGGGCATAGATCCTGGCATTGTCAACGTCAACGGAGGTGCCATAGCCATAGGTCATCCACTAGGATGCAGCGGCGCGCGCATCAGCACCACGCTTATCCATGAAATGCAGAAAAGGGATAACGTGAAATACGGCGTTGCCACGATGTGCATAGGCGTGGGACAAGGACTGGCGATCGTCTACGAAAAGCTTTGAGTTAATCCGGCTGACAGCCGCTCCATTTGGAATAGTTTTTGATGCATTTGGTGGTATGCCGGGTAACATGTTTGTTCCCTGACTCAAAAAACACTACTTTTGCACCGTTTTGAGGCATAGACTGAAAATACCATTCGCCCTTTTGATCCTCTGCAGCCTGAGCCTGTCGTCAGTGCTCGGCATTACGCAGAATGAAACATTAAGGATTGCAGGGGCGGCCTATGCGGAAGTCGGTAAGAACGCGTCTGCACAACCTCTGTCCAAAGTTGTTTATCATGTCACCGACCTTGAAAAAGAAAGATTTTTATATGAGAACGAGGAAGAGGACAACAAAGAAAAAACATTTTACGATCCCTCCGTTCCCGATAAGAGGGCATTCGTTCCATACACCGGCCGCTGCGGCCTTTCAGCCGGAGTTAATGCAGCTCATACGGTTTCACGCAATGTTCTTTATTGCGTTTTCCTGATATAGGATTTTTCATTTTTTGATATTGGCCGGTCCATGCATGGCACCGTACCATTCCCTATGTATTAATTTTTATCAAACAATGAACCGTATAAATGAAAAACAGCAGCAAACCTTTTCATGCGCATGAAACCATTCATGCATTAAAACATTATTTACCCACGCAGGCGCCCCTGAAGGATTTTATTCATCACAATTCCCTCCACGCCTTTCAGGACCAACCATTCCATAAAGCCCTTCGCCAAGCCAATGCCATATTCGGCTGCAAGGTTTACCTGCAACTCGACGAATACAGGAAACTCTACCGGGAGGGAATCATAAAAAACGAAACCCTCGAACACATCATACTTGAAAAAAATCCCCGGGCCCGGCTTGGCGAGATAAAGGAGCAAATGCTCAGCGGCGATCTGCACGAGTCCGTACATCCGCGAACAGGCCGTCTGAGATCCGCCTGGAAGACACAGCATAAAGTCAACCCGGA
>CALMKH010000017.1 GCA_937867025.1 uncultured Bacteroidota bacterium
TTCATTTTAACGCGTTCAGTTTTTTCTTCTCAGCCTCCGACAGTAATCCCGACCCCAGCAGAAAGCTGATGACCTGCGTTTTCAGCTGCACATCCTTCAGGTTCGCCACAGAAGCCATGAGGAAGGTTTTATCCTGCTGCACGGAACTTTTATAACCCAAAAAAGCGGGCGCATTGCACTGAATGGTAAGTCGCAGGTATTGCAGCTCGGTTTTGGAACTGTCCTTCCGTATACATTTTTCAAGCAGCTTCTTCCCCTCATTGAACTTCGACAGCTTATCGAAGGGATTGAATACATACTTGGCCATGATCATTATGGCACAGGCCCTGTATCCCCCGAGCAGCGGGTTATTGTTTTCATTATAGCTCCCCAGGTCGGAGATAAGCTTCTTGCATTGGCTTTCCTGGCTGGCCGCCAGCTGGTACATGTTTCTTACCTGGCTAATGGAAGGAGGGCCGCCATATATGTGTTCGGTCATCATCAGCAAACAAAAGGCAAACAATGTTTTCATATCAGCTTCATTTTATATTGCAGCAGGCTGTTCAGCATGAGCATTATCTTCTGCCCGTTCCCTATCCTGATCCGTTTTTCGAGGATCTGTTTAGCAGGGATCTTCTTGATCTTCCTGAAGAGTGCCCTGTAATACACGTAAGCGAGATAAACCCCCGCGCGCGATGAGGGCGGCAGCTGCTTGATACCCTCCAGCGATTCCCTGAATTCGGTTTCTATCTCCCCTTCAACCACCATTTTGGATGTGTCTCCGAAACGCTGCATGTCCACATCAGGAAAGTATGATCTTCCCAACTCATTGTAATCGCTTTTCAGGTCGCGCAGGAAATTGACCTTCTGGAACGCTGAACCCAGCTTCATGGCCGAAGGTTTCAGTTTTTCGTACATGTGCCGGTCGCCTTCCGTGAACACGCAAAGGCACATCAGGCCGACAACCTCAGCCGATCCGAGTATGTAACGGTCATAACTTTCCCTGGTATAATTCCTCTTTTCCAGGTCCATTTCCATGCTGTGCAGAAAGGTATCGATCAGGTCGCGGTCAATATTATAGGCGTGGACAACATGCTGGAATGAATTGAGTATCGGGTTGATGGATATCTTCATCTCTATGGCGTTATAAGTGTCTTCCCTGAACTGTTTGAGGAGTTCCTTCTGGTCGAAACCTTCAAAACTGTCCACGATCTCGTCGGCGAACCGGACGAAGCCATAAATGGAATATATCGGTGCCCGCATTTTTTCGCCGAGGAAAAGGATGCCGAGCGAGAAACTCGTGCTGTAAGTCCGCGTGGTGATGCTGCTGAGTTTTATGCTCAGTGTGTCAAATAAGGCTTTCATTGGTTTTTAATGAGGTATTGTATGGTTTGTTGTGCCGCTATCTTTCCTGAGACAATAGCAGGGGGACAGCCGGGGCCCGGAACTGTCAGCTGGCCGGCATAAAAAAGGTTTTTTACACGCCTGTTCTGTACCCTGGGTTTTAATATGGCGGTCTGGCTCAGTGTATTGGCCAGGCCGTACGCGTTACCTTTATAGGCATTGTAATCCTGGACGAAGTCGTTGACACAATAGTCGCGCTTGTAGGCAATGAAAGATGAAATATCCTCACCGCACTGTTTTTCGAGTCTTGCCAGCATGATCCTGAAATATTTTTCGCGCATGTACGGCGAGTCGTGAAGTCCCGGGGAAAGGGGCATGAGAAGAAACAGGCTGGAATGGCCTTCAGGTGCCAGGCTCTTGTCGCTGCGCGAAGGGTTGCATACATAGAAAAGGGGCTTGCTGGGCCACCGGGGTGATGAGTATATCTCTTCGGCATGGGTATCCATATCCTCGTCGAAGAACAGGGTGTGATGGTTGAGCGATCCTATGTCCTTTCGCAGCCCGAGGAATACAATAAGGCATGAAGGCGCCAGCACCCTCGAGTTCCAGTACGGCTCGTCATAGTTGCGGTATTGCTTTGCCAGGAGGGATGTTTCCACATGCTGGTAGTCCGCAGACGCAATGACCGCATCCACAGGATAGGATTGCCCGTTCACCAGCAGGGACGAAACCTTCTCATCACGGATGCTGATCTCCTGTACAGGTGCATGCAGGTGTATGTTCGCACCGTTCCTGGAGGCAACGGACACCATGGCATCCACCAGTTTGACAAATCCTCCATCCGGGTACCAGGTGCCGAGCTTTAATCCCGCATAGTTCATCAGGCTGTAAAGAGCCGGTATATCCTTGGGCATGGCACCCAGGAAAAGCACTGGAAATTCCATCAGCGACCTGATATCGCTGTGGTTGAAATATTTGCCGACATGCTTGCGGAA
This sequence comes from uncultured Bacteroidota bacterium, assembly GCA_937867025.1. Lineage (GTDB taxonomy): Bacteria > Bacteroidota > Bacteroidia > NS11-12g > UBA955 > JABMMZ01. Next base: position 2,319 of record CALMKH010000017.1, read on the forward strand.
GGAAGAGAACACGTCGAGCTTCGATAACCCTTTCAGCAGATCCGCCTTCATGAATTCGGCAAGGGATAACGAAGGGGCATAGGCCAGTTTTTTCATCCCGGTTTCATATTTGTATTCCGCGCCTTTCATGAATTTCGCAAGCTGTCTGCTGCTGCCTTTCTCGATCCGGTCGAACATCTCTTCTAAAGCCGTATAATCACCGGGCACGCTCAGCATGCGTTTATCCGGGAATACCATGTCAAATGCCGGATCAAGCTTTTTCAGCATGTAATGATCGGATACCGTATCGCCGAAATCATTAAAAAAGGCTTCAATAATATCAGGCATCCAATACCAGCTGGGACCCATATCGAATACATAGCCCTCTTCCGACCTGAATTGCCTGGCCCTGCCCCCGGCACTCGTGTTCTTTTCAAACACATGCACCTCATGACCCGCCTGGGCTGCATAAGCCGCAGCACTCAAACCGGAAAATCCTGCCCCGACAACTGCCACTACTGCCATATTATGTTTATATTTACTAAGATAAATTTAGTCATTTAATTCCTTCTCAAGGTCATTCAGGTGTTTCAGCCATTTCACGTTTTGTTTCAATTTCATCCGGTTTATCAGCGGCTCATTTCCGGATATGCAGATCGTTTTTCCCTTTGCCAACCCTTGCACACCCGAAAGGAATTCAGCGGACACCTCCGGGTTGTTATGCCTTACCATGAACATGAGCAGGTGGTCCGGCCTGATGGCTTTAATAGCCCCTTCCAGGGTTTCAAGCGGCGTGTTGGGCCCGATATAATACACCCGGTGCCCGGCCTGCCTGATCACATAACACGAAAACAGCAGGCCGATCTCATGGAATTCATCCTCCGGCAGGAACAGCAGCCACGAATGGGCATCCTCTTTCACCGGGGGGAGTATATCCATGGCGGCGAACAATTTCTGGCGGATCAGGTTGCTCATGAAATGTTCCGCAGCCGGCGGCAGGGTATTGGCGGCCCACATCAGCCCGATGCGCTCCAGTAACGGATACAGGACACGCGTGTAAGCCTGTTTAAGGCCCAACCTGAGAATGGCGTTTGACAACAGCTTCTCGAAATATGGCTCATCATAGCTGGTTCCTGCCGCAATAAGCTGCATGACCAGGTGGAGCTCTGCCTGATTGGCCTGTTTTTCGGTCAGGCGCGACTGCATGATCTCGTCCAGTTTCTTGTCCGGCAATCCGGCCAGTTCGGAGATCTTCCCGTCTTCTTCCACCAGGCAGGCCAGATTCAGAAGTCGCCTTAGCTGGCTGTTGTCGTAATACCTGGTATTGCCGGCGGAACGCATGGGCCGCAACGCGTTGTAACGCCTTTCCCATACGCGTATGGTATGTGATTTTATCCCTGAAAATTGCTCTAATTCAGAAATCGTGAATTTATCCATTGTCTAAATTTATGCAAAGATATATGAACACAATGAAAAAACCAAATAAATCGTTTTAAGCACGAAAAACCGCTTGCTGTGCATGGAATATCCATGCAGCAGGATTCTATCGCTGCCACAAGTTCCGTCCAGGGACAATGACATGCAATACCTTCGCGGATGTGTAAATTAAAAATGGATGATTATAAATCGAAGATCACTGCCTGAACAGGATGCTTACTTCTGCAGCACCAGTTGCATGGCATCGCCGAGCACCTGTTTCAGCAATATCTTGTAATCCCTGTAACCTGCGGGAACGGTTTGCTCATTCTGCGCATTGTAAATGGTGAGCAGTATGCAATCCGGTGTGATGTTGACCTTGAAATCGCCGCTGATATCCCTGCAGAGATCTTCAATCCTCGATTCCTTGGTATCGCAGCAGGCAGAGAAACTGATAGCTGAATTCTGCATCACATTGATCCTTACCTTATGCCGGGCGAACTCCACAAAGATGTTGCTGAGATTGTCCTCGGCAATGAATGAGTAGTTGCGTGTCGAAATGGATACCAGCGTCTGGTTCTCTTTTACGATATAACATTCCTTTACCAATGCCCTGGCTTCGTTGTTCACAACGGTGCCCACAGCCGATGTGTTCAGGAACGAATTGACGAACAGGCTGATGTTCTTGCTTTTTAGCGGCTGTATGGTCTTGGGATGGATAACGGAGGCGCCGTAATATGCCAGCTCTATGGCCTGCGTATAATTGATGGCATCGAGTTTAACCGCTTCAGGGAATTTGTTCGGGTCGGCGTTCATCACACCCGCCACGTCTTTCCATATCGTCACGTCTTTTGCGTCAAGACAATATGCAAACACCGCTGCCGTATAATCCGATCCTTCCCTGCCGAGCGTGGTGGTATTGTTCTCCTCATCCCTGCCGACAAAGCCCTGCGTGATGATCATGCTGCGGTCGATGTAAGGCTTCAGTATGCGCTTGACCGTTTCTTCGGTCTCTTCCCATTTTACCCTGGCTTCACGGAAGTTCGAATCGGTCTGGATAAAATTGCGGGCATCCACCCACTTGTTGCGTATTTCAATGCTGTGAAGGTAATCGCTTAAGATCTTGGTCGACAACAGTTCGCCGTAACACACGATGCCGTCATACATCTCGTCATAGCTGACATTGTTGTATTTCTTATCCACCAGGCACTCAAGTTCCATCAGCAGGTCTTCAAGGTCCGAAAAGATGTGGTGCTTTTTATCGGCGATCAGGTCATTCGCAATATCGAAGTGAAAAGCCTTGAGCTCCTCGATAATGCCGGCCTTTTTCTTTGAATCATTCTCCCAGAAAGCCTTGACAAGCTCTTCAAGTTTGTTGGTATTCTTGCCCATGGCCGATATAACGACAAGGAGATTGTCATCCTTGAACTGCGTTACGATCCTGCCGACATTTCTCACTGCATCTGCATTTTTAACGGATGCACCACCAAATTTAAAGACTTTCATACTTTTTATTACTTTTGCAAAAGTAAAACAGACAAGTCATGAAAAAAAATAGCATCACCACATTAAACCAGTTTATCTCCGACCAGCAGAACAAGTTCCCGTATGTGCAGGGCAGCCTCTCGCGTATCTTCAGTGCCATACAGCTGGCCGCAAAGATGATCAACAGGGATGTGCGCAAGGCCGGTCTTATTGACATACTCGGCAATTTCGGCGAAACCAATGTGCAGGGTGAAGAGCAGAAAAAACTGGATGTGATCAGCAATGACGTGTTCAAAAAACTCATCGACATGGGCAGCGACTGTGTCTGTATCGTGTCCGAGGAAGACGAGGGAGTTCACTGGTGCCCCGACGGCAGGGAGGCTAAGTACATTCTCGCTATCGATCCGCTTGACGGCTCTTCCAATATCGACGTGAACGCTTCCATCGGCTCTATTTTTTCAGTATATAAACGTCCGTCCATGGACAAGCCTGTCACCGAGGCCGACATTTTGCAGATGGGCCGTCATCAGGTGGCTGCAGGGTATGTGATCTACGGTTCGGCCACCATGTTTGTATATACCACAGGCAATGGCGTCAATGGTTTTACCCTTGACGATTCCATCCAGGAATTCTGCCTCTCGCATCCCGATATCAAAACGCCTGAAAACGGAAGCATCCTCTCCGTGAATGAAGGGAACCTGAATGATTTCCCAAAAGGCGTGCAGGACTACATTGCATGGTGCAAGGAAACCAACAAGGAAGAAAAAAGGCCGTATTCCGCAAGGTATATCGGTTCGCTGATAGCTGATTTTCACCGCAACCTGCTGAAAGGCGGCGTATATCTGTACCCGCCAACCGCCAAGGCCCCTAACGGCAAACTCAGGTTGCTGTACGAATGCAACCCGATGGCTTTCCTCGCCGAGCAGGCCGGGGGCAAGGCATCGAACGGAAAAATGCGTATAATGGATATTCAGCCCACGGAGTTTCACCAGCGGACTCCGCTTATTATCGGTTCTGCCGCCATGGTGGAGCGGATCGAGAAGATGATGGGCTCCGAAGCTTCCGGTACCTGAAACCGGGATCGGGAATTGAGTCGGCGCTATCTGTAAACTCTTTGCGTAATTATATAGGCAGGCCCGTTCCGGCTGTACGCTGTATTGCTGTCATGCCTGCTGGTGTTTGCCGTGCAGACCGGGGGTTTACTCCGCTCACCACGCCCTGCATGCAAAGCACCGCACATGCATGCCATCAGCTGCCGCTTCCATCCGGGGCAGGGTATCACTTAATCCTGACCGGTAAACTCCAGGAGGCACTCCATGGCCAGGGTGTACCCTTCGGTTCCCAGGCCTACGATGGCTCCACGGCAGGCCTCCCCTACAAGGTCGGTATGACGGTACGCCTCGCGCTTGTATATATTGGTGATATGTACGCAAATGCTCGGCAACGGCACACTCCTAACGGCATCGGCTATGGCTACGGACGTATGCGAAAATGCACCGGCATTGATAAGTATGCCCTGATGCGTGTGCCGCGCTCCCTGGATGCGGTCCACCAGTTCGGATTCATGGTTCGACTGAAAATAATCTATTGTGACGCCGGGAAATTCATTCCTCAGCTTTTCTACCAGGGCCTCGCTGCTTAACGTGCCGTATGTGCTTTTCTCCCTTTCGCCAAGGAGGTTGAGGTTGGGGCCGTGGAGTAATAGCACTGTCATTAGTCCTGGTCTTTGTCTATTACCCGCAATTCCACTTCCTCTATGCGCGCATGCCGTACCTGGCGTATGGTGATCTCGAAATCTTCCGTCAGTATCACCTCCTTTTCATCCGGGATGCTTTCCTTGATGCTGATGATATAGCCACCCAGCGTTTCGTATTCGCCTTCGGGAATACCAAGCCTGTAGGTTTCATTCAGGTATTCGATGGTATGCCTGCCGCTGAAGATGAAATGTTGCTCGTTGATCATGGTTTCCTTCAGCTGTTCGGTATCGTATTCATCGTCTATCTCGCCGAAAATTTCCTCCAGGATATCTTCAAGTGTGATGATGCCTGCCGTACCCCCGAACTCGTCAACCACCACGGCAATGCTCTTGCGTTTCTGGGTCATTTCTTTCAGCTGCTCATGCAGTCCGCGACTCTCGTTGGTGATCAGGATAGGCATGGTGGCTTCCTTAATGGTCGCAGGCTTTTTCAGCATATTCACCTGGTGGGCATAACCCGTTATGTGATCGATCGTGTTCCTGTATACGGGTATCTTGGAATGCCTCGACTCCACAAAGGCTTTCAGCAGGTCGTCTATGCTGTCTTCTTCGTCTATGGCCACCATTTCCGTGCGCGGAACCATGCAGTCCCTTACCTTCAGATGTCCGAAATCCAGCGCATTCTTGAACATTTCGGTGCTGATGACATTGGTCTCATCGTTGAGCTCTATCTGTCCGGTTTCCGATATCAGGTGGTCGAGATCCCTGCGATTGAATACAGGCTGCGAGGAGGCATATTTTTCTCCGGTCAGTATCCTGATGATCCATTTGGAAATATAGGTGATGGACGTAACCACCGGCCACAATGTGAAGTAGGCGATATGGAAGGGCAGGATCAGTGCATTGAGCACTACATCAGGATTGAGCCGGAACAGTGTCTTCGGAAGGAATTCAGCTGTAATGATAACCACCAGCGTTGCAATAAGGGCAATGAGGGTAAACCTCCAGAAACTGTCGAATATGACAGGCTCCATTACCCGGTTGAGCAGTTCGCCTGTATAGATACCGTATATGACCAGGGAAATATTGTTGCCCACCAGTGTGGTACTGAGGAACCGTGAAGGGTCTTTCATGTACCAGGCCAGTATCCTCGCCGGCCATTCGCCCTGCTTGTTCTGTAGCTCGATCCTGAGCCTGTTGGCCGAGGTAAAGGCTATTTCTATTCCTGAAAAAAATGCTGAAAAAATCAGGCTTAATAAGATAACGGCCAGCGGACCTGAATCCATGGTGGGTGTTTGATTGGTAATGCAAATATAGAAGCATTTGAAGATTTCACCTAAAATACTTTAAACCTGAGGCTTGGTTAACGATAGAAATAACAAGGATTAAGTAGGTGAGTTTTGTTTAAGGATGATGCGTATTAACTAAACAACCTTCTTAGTGTATTCATAGTTTTTTATGCTTTTTACGCTATAAAAGGCCAAAATCTTCCTTAAAAAGCTTATCCTTTGTTTCTAAAACATTAAACACTTTTTGTATTGTTTTTTGTCGAACAATTTGATTATGAACGCGGTAAAAAGTAGGTTTCGGCAGCAGGACGCTGTTAAACAGTTTTTATTGTTTTCCGGTCGACAAAAAAGGTAAATTATTTCGCCATAAAATGACTAAAATCAAACTTTTTCAGTATAACTTTGAAATCTCTAACAAATCGGCACATGATAAAAGAATACAAACTGCCTTTCCTGATATTTTTGTTTCTTTGGGGCTTCCTTCATGAACTCCGCGCGCAGGAATTATCTACACAAGGAAAAAATTTCTGGTTGACCTTTATTGAAAACAGGGGAACCACCAATGGATGTAACGACCTTTCAAATCCGCAGTTAAAAATAGTCATCAGCTGCAACAAGGCCACAACCGGAACGGTTAAAAACCCGGTAACGAATGTGACCATGCCATTCTCAATTCCGTCAGGCGGTGGAATTGATACGGTAATGGTTCCCTCAGCTCAGGGTTATACGACGGGCTCAGAAGCGGGCTCCGACCGGTACCGGGGTTTATATATTCAGGCGAATGACACAATTTCCGTTTCTGCGCAAAACACGAAAGATTACTCATGCGATGCATCCCTGATATATCCTGTTGAAGCATTGGGTGTGGATTACCGCATAATATCCCACCTCGGCGACCCTTCCACAGGCTTCGGAAGCTGTGCGAATTACAGGTCCTGCTTCGCTATCGTTGCCACTGAAAACTCAACAACCATCGATATAACACCCTCATGCGCCACCATGGGAGGAAATCCGGCCAACACCACATTTACCATTACGTTGCAAAAAGGTGAAACGTACATGGTAAAGGCCAACACAAATAAACTTGACTTAAGCGGTACCCTCGTCCAGGCCAGGGATTGTAAAAAAATTGCCGTGTTCGGCGGTTCTAACAGGAGCGCAATCTTATATGGCTCTTGTGGCATGGCATCTTACGATCAGCTGTATGAACAATTGTTCCCCATCAATATGTGGGGAAAAAAATTCATCTGCATCCCTACCCTTTATGCTAAGGGCAAACAACGGAAAGCTGATATGGTGAAAATCGTGGCAAGTCAGAATTCCACTACCGTACGCTGCAACGGTAAGCTCAAAATAATCCAGGCAGGTCAGTTCGATACGTTTTTTATCACAACCAACAGCATTATTTCAACAAATAAACCCGTTGGCGTATGCCAGTACGCTATATCAGAAGGTTGCGATAATGTTTCAGGGGGGTCCGATACGGACCCGATGATGATGTGGGTGGCCCCCACCGAACAATCGTTGAAAAAGCTGTCGTTTGTATGTGAGAATGCTTTGCAGATCAATAAGTTTTTCCTCAACGTTATTGTAAAAACCTCGTACAGGAATACATTCCTTCTCGACGGTGCTGCACCGACCGTATCGTGGAACCTGGTAACCAAGGACACCAGCTATTCCTACATCCAGCAGGATGGACTCACCCAGGGCAAACATACCATTACCTCCCCTTATGGATTTTCTGCCGTACTGTATGCTTACGGCGATCACGGTTCTTACGGGTTCAATGCCGGATCTTCTGTCAAACCCCTCAGTTTTTTCAGTGTTGTCAACGGAAAAAGCAGCGCCGATTTCGAATCCGACAGCGCTTTCTACTCTTTGTGCCAGAACGCTTCCATAACCTTTGACGGTGGAGGTTCCAACCTGACAAATGTGACTTGGAAATGGATCATAAAGGACAAGGCCGGCACAACGGTAAAAAATGGAATAAAGAATTTTACCTATACCTATAAGGATACGGGCATATTCCCGATCACGATGATTGCCCAAAGACCAACAAATGGTGTTTGCAATGGGCAGACTTCCCTCGATGACACCATTTTTACAGAGGCGAGAATTTACAAGAAACCCGACATCAGGCTCATGAAAGATACGACCATCTGCCTCGGAAATACGGTGAAGATCACGTCATGGACGGATGGGGATACCACGTACACATTCTCGCCGCCTACCTGGCTGAACTGCACCAAATGTTTCGAACCTGTCTCAAAACCTCTGAAAGACACGACGTATTATGTCAGCTCCACATATAAAGGCTGCCAGCCGAGCAGGGATACCATGCACATCAAGGTGAGGGACAGTTTCTTCCTTGAAACAAGCGCGGATACAACGATATGCCGCGGCACCACAGCCACGCTGACTGCCAATGCCTGGGGAGGCCTGGCATCCGGTCTTACGGTTACATGGGACCATGGTTTAGGCACAGGTTGGTCCAAAACCGTCAACCCCAAAACGACAACAACATATATGGCTGTGCTCACAGATGGCTGTACGAGGGATTCAAGTGGTAATTTTTACGCCGACACGAATTATATTAAAGTGACGGTGCACGACAGCCTCAAGATCACTATGCCCAATGATACGGTGGTATGCCGCGGGAATAATGTGACATTCAATGTGAGCTATACAGGCGGAAGGCCGGGATATCAGTTCGTTACATGGGATAAAAACCTCGGTACCGGCGCGAGCAAAACTGTGAACGCCGATACCACCATTACCTATAAGGCCGTGGTTTCCGACGGATGTACCGATCCGAAAGACAGCGGCTATGTCAGCATAACGGTCAGGCCTGGCATTAAGTTCGACACCATTACATTCCCGACTCCTGTATGCAAGAATACCGTTGTCAACATTAAAGCCAAAGCCAGTGGAGGCGATTCTACAGGATACAGGTTCAGGCTGTATGATATCACCTCCGGGATTTCGCTCGTCGATTCGTCAAAGAATACCGCATACCCGGAATTCAAGGCTACCATAAAGGATGATTCAAAGTTCTATATCCTGATGGACCAGGCTTGCAACTCCAGCCAGGTCAATTCCAATACCAAGCTCCCCATCGATATTAAGATAAAGACAGGGCTTTCCATAGACAATCCTATCCCCGTCGACACGATTTGCACCGGGCAAAACTATACCCTTAAGATCAACGGCATAAGCACGGACAACCTGCCGATCAGGTTTATCCTCAAACGCAAGAACGGCGCTGCTTACGTAAATGTGGATTCGATGATACATGCCAATACCGGCACATTTGTCATTACCCCTCCGGGCGCTCCGACAGACTATATAATAATCGGGGATGACAACTGCAGCAGGACCGATACCACCACTTTCAGAATATTGACCCGCATACCGATGACGCTTACAGACCTGGTGGATGACGAGCTTTGCAGGAATACGCCCAAGACTTACAATGCCGCTGTCACAGGCGGAAAAGTGCAGTCATACACCTACAGGTGGTTTGATATTCTGGACAACAGTACGCTGGGAACAAACTCCACCATTACATACACTCCGGCTCAGACTATGGAAATAGGACTCGAGGTCCAGGATGGCTGTTCAGCGCCGGTAAGCACTAAAGCTATGGTGAAACTGGCTCCGCTGGTCACCGACAGCACATTCTTTACGGTGAACGAAGGCTGTGAGCCGCTTGAAACAGAATATATTTTCCCGACCACACAGGGTATCACCCCGGTCAATACCTCGTTTACCTGGGAGTGGTCGTTCGGTACCTTCAGTACAATGACAGCAGTGACCAAGGGCGGTGACCTCTTGCCAAACATTCCAAAATACTTCGCCAATTCAGGCGACTACTGGGCCACTGTTAAAATGAGACTCGGCACCCAGATATGTTTCTCCAAGACCGACACCGTGCACGTAAGGCCCCAGGCTTCCGCCGACTTCACGTATTTACCCAGACAGGTCGATATCATAGAACCCGAAGTGAGCTTTACAAATCTGTCGACCGGTGCGACCCAATACAACTGGTTCTTCAGCGACGGAGGCACCGATAATGCAACCGACCCCAAGCACACGTTCCTTGATACGGGTACATACACCATTATGCTGATAGCTTCCAACCAGTTTAACTGTAACGACACATTTGTCGATTCCCTGCGTGTGCTGGATATTTTCAGGATATTCATACCGAACGCTTTCAGTCCTAATCCGGATGAATTCAATACCATCTGGTATCCGCATATGACATCCATTCTCACCTGTGAGTTATGGGTATACAACCGCTGGGGTGAAAAAATCTATTATTCAGGTGACAATACCGGCCGCTGGGACGGCAAATACAATGGCGTCGACTGCGAGGAAGGCGTTTATTATTACCACCTGAAAGTGCGCGACAACCGCAAGAAATGGCATTATTACAACGGTACGCTTTCCCTCATCCGGTAAAAATCTGATAACCTCTGCCTAAAACACATACCAGCATAAAGGCCCGGGATATCCCCGGGCTTTTATGTTTAAGCACAGTTTATCAC
>CALMKH010000018.1 GCA_937867025.1 uncultured Bacteroidota bacterium
AAGCTTATACAAATATATGAACTTTCACCCGGAATTCATACTTTTCCTCGTCTGAAATGATGTTAATCACGATGAATGCGCGGCTTATGATTTTCTGCCAAACTCCGCAGCGATCCCCTTCGAGGAAAACTAAAATTTCAACGTCAGCGATATCCTCTCCCTGTCCATGTCCACTTCCTTCACCTTGAGCATCAGCTGCTGATTAAGCTTAACCACCTCATTCGGGTCCTTTATGAAGCGGTCGGACATTTCAGAAATATGCAATAGGCCGCTCTGCTTGATCCCTATATCCACGAACGCACCGAAACCGGTAATGTTCGAAACAATTCCCTTCAGCATCATGCCTGGTTTTATATCCTCCATTTTCCTTACAGCATCATCAAACACATCCTCCTGCAGCGCTTCCCTGGGATCGAGACCGGGTTTTTCCAGCTCTTTCAGAATATCCTTAAAGGTGAACTCCCCCACCTGCTCTTTTACTTCCTGCATGCCGGAAATTTTTTTTACCGCCTCCGCATTGCCTATGAGTTCATCCACCTGCATACCGGTTTCCGCCGCCATTTTCGCCACCAATTTATATTGCTCAGGGTGTACCCCGCTCCTGTCGAGGGGATTCCTGCTTCCTTGAACGCGCAGGAATCCTGCGCACTGCTCAAATGCCTTATCACCCAGCCTGGCTACTTTTTTTAATTCATCCCTGCTCTTAAAGCCGCCGTTCCTGTTCCTGTATTCCACAATATTTTTTGCCAGGACCGGACCTAACCCCGAAACATGCTGCAGCAATTCTTCACCGGCCGTGTTGAGATTAACACCCACCCTGTTCACGCATACCGCCACCGTTTCTTCCAGAGCCTTTTTCAGTTTTTGCTGGTTCACATCATGCTGGTATTGCCCCACCCCGATGCTCTTCGCATCTATCTTTACCAGTTCCGCCAAGGGATCCATCAACCTGCGCCCAATACTCACAGCGCCTTTGACTGTAACATCGTGATCGGGGAACTCTTTCCTGGCAATTTCCGAGACGGAATACACCGAAGCCCCGTCTTCGTTCACGAGGAAAACCGGCACCATCTTCATGTGCTGCTTTATCATGTCAGCCGTTTCCCTGCCTGCAGTGCCGTTTCCAACCGCAATCGCTTCCACGCGGCAATCCTTTATCAGGTTCTCAAGCGCGTGTTTCGACCGCTGCTTATCCGCTTCGCTGTTAAAGAACAGCACCGTGTGGTGCAGAAGGTTGCCATTCCCGTCAAGGCACACAGTCTTGCAGCCCGTGCGTATTCCCGGATCGACGGCCAGCACCCTTTTATTGCCCAATGGTGAAGAAAGCAACAATTGCTGCAAATTGGATGCGAACACCCTTATGGCATCCTCTTCCGCCTTTTCGAATAATTTTTGTTTTAATTCATTTTCCAGTGACGGCAACAGCAACCGTTTATAGGCGTCCTTGGTGATGTCAAGCATCAGTTTTTCACAGGCACTTCCCCGTTTTATCCACTTGTTATCGAGCGCCTCAAGGGTCCTGTCTTCATCAGGCGCTATACTCAGTTTCAGAATACCTTCATCTACCGCCCTCATGATGGCCATGATACGGTGTGAAGGGGCATTGGATGCCTTTTCGGAATAGCTGAAATAATCCTTGTATTTTTCTCCCTCCTTCTCTTTTCCTTTCGCCACCCTGGTTTCTATCACCGCGTGTTTCTCAAAACGCAGGCGCAGCATATTCCTGGTGTCGGCATCTTCGGCTATCCATTGCGCCACAATATCCATAGCGCCTTCTATCGCCTCCTCCACGTCCTTCACCTTATCATTAACATATCGCCTGGCGGGATACTCCAGGTCGGAATCCCTTTGGGCAAGAATGATCTTTGCCAATGGTTCCAGACCTTTTTCCTTCGCTGCATCAGCTCTTGTTTTTTTGCGCTGCTTGTAAGGCAAATACAAGTCCTCGAGCATCTCCATATCCGTGCACCCCCTGATTTTCCCCTCCAGTACGGGATCCAGTTTTCCCTGGGAGGCAATACTTTCCAGGATAAATTCTTTCCTCTTTTCAAGTGCATCCCAGGCATCTGACAAGCGCTTGATCTCCATGATACGCACTTCATCCATATTACCTGTCTGATCTTTCCTGTAGCGAGCTATGAATGCCACGGTAGCTCCTTCATCCTGCAGTTTGAGAACTGCTTCCGCATGCTTCGCCGTCACTCCGGTCTGCCGGCTGACAAATTCTATCTTTTCCTTCATTTCTTCTTTGTCTTCTTCTTTTTCTTTTTCTCGACTATAACACCCATAAACTTTAACTCATCCATCATAAACCACTTACCATCCATTTTAAGATAGAGCCCTTTTATGAGGTATTTTTTTTTGTTATTATATTTTATGATCCATTGTACGTATGCGTATTCGTTACCACCCTGGCCACCAGTGTCGATATGTATGGAATCGAGCGTGGTTTTTTTCCAGTCGATCCCGGCCTTCCATGCTTTCCTTATCAGTTTGGTATACTGCAACCGCAAACCGTTCCACCACCGGTTGTACATGGCGTATTTCGTGATCTCGCCCTGATCCCCGGCTGCAGATGTATCGATGAATGTCTTGAATGTTTTATAAGTGGGATAGATGACCTTCATGTTGGAGAATTTCATGGTCTTGAAAATACCATACGTTGAATCGATCACCCAGTGCAGGTCTTTTAAATGCTCGCTATCCCTTGATCTTGACGAATCCGCTTCTTCCTGCGCACTGATATTCGTCAAAAACAACACTGCAAATATCAAAATAAGGTATTTTTGCATTCTACAAATTTAAGCACAAATCCATTTTGTACAAACAGGATCATACAACCAACAGGCTTATTCATTCGTTAAGCCCTTACCTTCTGCAGCACGCATACAATCCTGTCGACTGGTACGAATGGGGTGAGGAGGCGTTTGAAAAAGCTAAAACTGAAAACAAGCTGATGCTCGTAAGCATTGGTTACAGCGCCTGCCACTGGTGCCACGTGATGGCCCATGAATGTTTCGAAGATGAAAAAACGGCAGCCATAATGAATGAGCATTTCGTATGTATAAAAATAGACCGCGAGGAATTGCCTGATGTCGACCAGGTGTATATGGATGCCTGCCAGCTGATCAACGGCAGCGGAGGCTGGCCGCTGAATGCCTTTGCACTCCCCGATAAACGCCCGATACATGCACTGACCTATCAGCCCAGAGGCCCATGGCAGAAAATACTTTTAAGCATCAGTGAACTTTGGAAAAACAATCCTGCCGTCGCCATGGAATATGCCGACAAGCTCAGCAAAAGCATTGAGCAAATCAGCATGCCTCCCGAACTTATGACAGAGAGAATGGAAGATCATATATCGGAGGCTGTTCTTGAAACTTTTGTCCAGCGATATGATCCAGTATACGGCGGCCCGAACCGCGCCCCGAAATTCCCGATGCCCAATAACTACCGTTACCTTTTACAATACGGACAATCGAAAAACGATTCAAAAGCCAGGAACATGGCGTTACATACACTGAAACAAATGGCGCTCGGGGGCATTTACGATGCCGTAGGCGGCGGTTTCTCCAGGTATTCGGTTGATGAAAAATGGTTTGCGCCCCATTTCGAAAAAATGCTGTACGATAATGCCCAGCTCATCAGCCTGTACAGCTATGCTTACGCCCTGACAAAAAAAGACATGTATAAAAAAACAGCAGTCGATACCATACAATTCTGCTGGGATGAACTATATAGCCATGACGACCTGTATTATTCGGCATACGATGCCGACAGCGAAGGTGTGGAAGGACTGTATTACACCTATACCTATGAAGAACTGGAACAGGTGCTCGGGCAGGATACAACGCTTTTCTGCCAGTATTTTCAATGCACCCGCGCGGGCAACTGGGAACACGGAAGAAATATCCTGTTTGCCCTTGACACCCTTGATGATGCAGCTATTCAACTGGATATGGATAAAGTTGTACTGGAAACAAGCATGGCGGATTGCCTGCAGAAATTAAAGGCATACAGGTCCAAACGCATCAAGCCGGGTCTTGATGACAAACATATCTGCTCGTGGAACAACCTGATGCTGAAAGCCCTTGCCGAAAGTGCGATGTGGCTGCAGGACAAGGCATACGCTGAAAGCGCCGCAAAACTTGCCGACACCATCCTGAACACGTTCTATGCAGATGGAAAATTAAAGCGGATTGCAAAAAGCGGAACTGTAAAGATAAACGCTTTCCTGGAAGATTATGCGACATTGGCGGACGGACTGATCAGCCTGTACCAGGCCGGTTTTGACGAAACACATTTACTTCGCGCGAGAGATATATGCCAGGAGGTGATCGATATCTTTTACAGGGCAGACAAAGGCTTTTTCGAGTTTAACGCTTCCGGCACCCTGATTGCGCCCAAATTTGACATAAGCGACGATGTTATAAGCAGCGGCAACAGCATTATAGCCCACAATCTATGGCGGTTATCCTGGTATTTTGACAAAGGCGAGTGGCGCGAAATCGCCCTGCGCATGCTGGAATCGATGGCGCCGCAGATGAGGTCGAACGGGCCATGGTACAGCCATTGGGCGGCATTGCAGCTGATGAAAGAACTGGGCACCGAACAGGTGATTGTTTCTGCCGCTGAACCCCAGCGCGCACATTTGCCATTAAACACATACTATCCTGTTGCTAACGCCATTTTTGGTTTTGCCGGTGAAACCACAGATATCCCGTTATTCAAAGGCAAGGAATTCAAAGGCAAGGCACTGGTTTATGTATGCAGGGATTTTGTCTGCAATGAACCGGCACCTTTCAACCCTGAAACATGAATCCCGTTAAAACTGCATTTCCCCCTATCATTGACAAATCATGCGTGCTGCTGATCCTCGGTACAATGCCCGGCGAACGCTCCATACAGCTGCAGCAATATTACGGACATAAAAACAACCAGTTCTGGAAGATCATGTCCGCCCTGTTCGGCTTACCCGTTCCGGAAAATTATGAAGAACGGAAGCGGTTGCTCCTGGACCACCATATCGGTTTATGGGATGTGCTTAGCAGTTGCGAAGGAAAAGGAAGCGCTGATCATCATATTTTTAACGAAGTATGCAACGACTTTCCTGCATTTTACAAACAATATCCCCGCATAAAAATTGTGGTGTTCGACAGCACGCATGCGGAAAAATTTTACCTGAGGCATGTCGGCAAAAGTCCGGACAAACACTATATCCGCGTACCTTCTCCCAGCACCGCCCATGCCGGGAAGTCGCTCCGGCAGAAAATAGAGGAGTGGAAAGTGATATTGGAATTTTTACCGTAATAAAACACATATTCATCGGAACAAATAGGCCCGATTAATATCCCAATAAGTTAATAACCACTCATGAACCTTGCCATAACGGCAGTATTCCGGGGGTTTTTTCCTTTGGTATGCTTTTCGTTAAATTCTATCAAAATTTAAACCTATTTTAATATCTTTGCATCTTTATGATCAACCATCTCATTAAGGGACTTTCCAGCATTTTCGGCGGCAGTAAAAGCGAAAAAGACGTGCAAAAACTACAACCTGTAGTACACGAGATCAATGAATATTTCGAAACTTACAACAGCCTCAGCCATGACGAGCTCAGGCAAAAAACATCGGAGCTCCGGCAGAGGATATCTGACGGTCTTAAAGACACAGATGATAAAATCAATGCCATAAAGTCAGAGATAGACGGTATGAACATTGATGAAGTTGTTGAGAAGGACAACCTGTACCAGGAAATAGAAAACCTGGAAAAAGACCGCAACGCATCCCTGGAGAAAATACTGATGGACATATTGCCTGAGGCTTTTGCCGTTGTCAAACAGACTGCAAAAAGATTCAGCGAAAATGAAACGATCGTTGTCCAGGCTACTGAGCACGACCGAGAACTGGCCGCAAAAAGACCGAATGTGACCATACATGGCGACAAAGCGCATTATGCCAATGAGTGGATGGCTGCGGGCGGCAAGGTGAAATGGAACATGGTTCACTACGACGTTCAGCTTATCGGCGGTATCGTTTTGCACCAGGGAAAAATATCCGAAATGGGCACAGGTGAAGGAAAAACGCTTGTATCCACCCTGCCGGCTTACCTGAACTCCCTCGCGGGAAAAGGCGTACATATCGTTACCGTGAACGATTACCTGGCACGAAGGGACTGTGAATGGAACGGGCCCATATTTGAATTCCACGGCCTCACGGTCGATTGTATTGATTATCACCGCCCGAACAGCGATGAAAGACGGAAAGCCTATGCAGCTGATATCACATATGGAACCAATAATGAATTTGGCTTTGACTACCTGAGGGACAATATGACGCACAGCCCGGAAGAGCTGGTGCAGAGAAAACACCATTATGCCATGGTGGATGAGGTGGATTCCGTCCTGATCGACGATGCAAGGACGCCACTGATCATTTCAGGTCCGGTGCCCAAAGGAGACGTGCAGGAATACAGTGCCTTGAAACCCAGGATCGAGAAGCTGGTCGAGGCACAGAAAAAAGCCGTCAACACATTCCTGAATGATGCAAAAAGACTGATAGAAGCCGGCAATACAGGTGAAAAGGAAGGTCAGGGAGGCCTTGCTTTACTGCGTGCTTACAGAGGTTTACCTAAAAACAAGGCCCTCATAAAATTCCTCGGTGAACAGGGAATGAAAGCGCTGCTGATGAAAACCGAGAATTTCTACCTGCAGGACCAGCAAAGGGAAATGCATAAGGCCGATGCCGAACTGTATTTTGTGATTGATGAAAAGAACAACCAGGTGGAGCTTACCGAAAAGGGTATAGAAATGATCACCCAGACCGGTGAAGAAAAGGATTTCTTTATCATCCCGGATGTGGGGGCTGAGATCGCCGATATAGAAAAAACCGGCCTGAGTCCTGAAGAGAAGACAAGGAAAAAAGAAGAATTGATGAGGAATTTCTCCATCAAGTCTGAACGCATACATTCCATCAACCAGTTGCTGAAAGCTTACACCCTCTTCGAGAAAGATGTGGAATACATCATTGCCGACGGCAAGGTGAAAATTGTGGATGAGCAGACAGGCCGTGTGCTCGAAGGTCGCCGTTACAGCGACGGACTGCACCAAGCAATAGAAGCCAAGGAAAATGTAAAGGTGGAGGCAGCCACCCAGACATTCGCCACCATTACCCTTCAGAATTATTTCAGGATGTACCACAAGCTTGCGGGTATGACCGGTACAGCTGAAACCGAAGCCAGCGAATTCTGGGAAATTTACAAACTGGATGTGGTGGTGATTCCAACCAACAAGCCTATTGCCAGGAAAGATCTTGACGATCACATTTACAAGACCAAACGCGAGAAATACAACGCTGTCATTGAAGAGATCGTGCGGCTTACCGCCGAAGGGCGACCTGTACTTGTAGGTACCACGTCGGTTGAAATATCGGAGCTTCTTTCGAGAATGCTGAAGCTGCGCAATATCAAACACAATGTACTGAATGCCAAACAGCACCAACGCGAGGCGGAAATCGTAGCCGATGCCGGAAAACCTTCGGCCGTAACCATTGCCACGAATATGGCGGGCAGGGGTACTGACATCAAAATAGGTGAAGAAGTCAAAAAAGCAGGCGGTCTTGCCATTATCGGTACCGAAAGGCATGACTCCAGGCGTGTGGACAGGCAGCTCAGGGGTAGGGCAGGCAGGCAGGGAGATCCGGGTTCTTCCCTGTTCTTTGTATCGCTTGAGGACGACCTGATGCGTAAATTCGGAAGCGACAGGGCTTCCAAACTCATGGACAGGTTCGGCTATAAGGAAGGTGAAGTGATACAACACTCGCTGATGAGCAAGACCATTGAAAGAAGCCAGAAAAAAGTTGAGCAGAATAACTTCGGCATGCGTAAGCGCCTGCTGGAATATGACGATGTCATGAATAAACAAAGGACCGTGATCTACAAGCGCAGAAAAAATGCGTTGCTCGGGGATCGTCTTGGTCTTGATATTCAGAACATGCTGTCCGACTGGTGCGATGACAAAGTCAATATTACAAAGGATAGCGACGATTACGAAGCGTTGTCACTTGAACTGGCCATGTCATTCGCCTATGAAATCCCTTTCAGCCGTGAACAGTTTAAGGCCACAAAGAATATGGAACTGGCCGACGAATTATACCATTCGCTTGTGGAGGCTTACCAGGCCAGGCAAAAACTGCTGAGGGAAACTGCCATGCCTGTATTGAACAGGATGTATGCCTCTGACGGGGCCAGGATCAGTTATGTCATGATCCCTTTCACGGACGGCATTAAGGATTTCGGCATACCTGTAGACCTGAAAAAGGTGATTGACAGCAAAGGTGAAGCGCTGACCAGGGAATACGAAAAAAATGTATGCCTTGAAACCCTTGATGACGAATGGAAAGACCACCTCAGGGAACTCGACGAGCTGAAACAATCCGCCAATAATGCAACATTTGAACAGAAAGATCCGTTATTGATCTATAAGATCGAATCTGTCAAGCTGTTCCAGTCCATGATACTGCGCATGAACGACAAGATTCTTTCCATGCTGTTCAAGGCCCAGATCGCCACTGAAGACAACAGGAAAGTACAGAAAGCGCAGGAGCCACAGAAGACCGATATGAGCAAGATGAAACTGACCAGGACCGACAATGTGCCCAGCCAGCTTGACGGCATGATGACCAATGCCCCTTCGGAAGAAAGGCATTTAAGCAGAGCTGAACGCAGGAAACAGGAAAGGGAATTGCAAAAAAAGCGTTAAGAGACATGAAAAAACTTATTTTTCTTGGAGTCATACTGTTATGCTGTGCTTCTGACAACATGGCACAGGTAACTGTCAGCAAGCCTGCAGGGCTTGACGGACTCATATATTCAAGGACTGCGCAAAGAAAACACCCCGATGCCAAGATCGAAGGATACCACATACTGATCTTCAACGGAGACAACAGGAAAAGGGCCGAAAGCGTAAAAGCGAAATTTGATGCCGAATACAGTCATTACAGTGAAGTAGTATGGGATGAGCCTAATTTCAAGGTGTATGTGGGTCTGTTCAAGACCAAATTCGAATGCATGTCCCTGTATAATGAAATCAAGAACAAATATCAGACAGCCATCGTGGTAAAGGACAAGATCCAGTACCCGCCGTTAAATGATGAATGATATGATACTGAAAAAGATCTGGAGCTATATCACATTCAGAAAACAGCCTGAGTTCGGCCAGGGGAACGAGGCCAGCAAAGAGGCAGAGAATGTGCCCGGTGATAAGGAAGGCGTTACGGACCGGTCATATCTGCGCATGATGCATGGCATCAACCGTATTTCCATCATCATGTTTATTCTCGGAATGATTATTGTGCTGGTTAAATTGTTAAAATAGGAAAGAAAAAAGAATATGATTTTTTTAGTAATCGCGTTTGTTGTCATGCTGATCAGCTTATGGGTCAGCAACAAACTAAAGAACAAGTTCAGGTTTTATTCACAGGTAAGTTTGCAGAACAACATGTCCGGTGCGGAAGTAGCCGCCAGGATGCTGGCAGATCATGGCCTTTCGGATGTCAAGATCACTCACATCGAAGGCCAGCTCACGGATCATTACAACCCGCTTAACAAGACTGTCAACCTCAGCGAGGCTGTTTATCATGAACGGAATGCCGCTGCGGCAGCCGTAGCCGCCCATGAGTGCGGACACGCGGTGCAGCATGCTGAGGCGTATGCATGGCTTGGGCTCAGAAGCAAGCTGGTGCCTTTCGTCAATGTAAGCGCCACCATAATGAACATCGCCAACATGCTGATGTTCTTCGGGGGCGCATTCCTGTTCTATAACCAAAATCCATTAGGCACTTCGGTATTGCTGATACTCATCGTTGCCAACCTGGTGCTCACCGGCTTTGCCCTCATCACCCTTCCTGTGGAATTCGATGCGAGCAACAGGGCCCTTGCCTGGATGCAAAGCAGGAATATAGTGACTTCGCGCGAATATGATGGTGCCAAGGATTCACTTAAATGGGCTGCCATGACCTATGTTGTAGCTGCTGTTGGCGCACTTGCCAACCTCCTGTATTATATCTCACTCTTCCTTGGCAGAAGAGATGATTAATCCCTTATGCTGAAATATTTTTTCCTAACCCTCACGCTTTGTGCTGCCGGAAGGTTTTTTGCGCAATCACCTGCCCGGAAAGTAGTGCTCGACCAGTTTGTCGAAGATGAAAAAGGCAAAAAATTGCAATCCATTATAGCGGTATACAAATATAAGGGCCAGCCTTTCGAAGACCCGATCAATAACGGTGTTGACACGAAAGAAGAGTTCGGCAGGTTCAATGCCAGACTCCCGGATATGACAGGCGTTAAAGACACTTGTTACGCCTATATATACTTCGGGGCACTGGCAGACAGGAAAGACCTCAAAGGATATGTGCTGGCCATCATCGGGAACAACACCAGGACGGCAGGCAGCCCCGACACCAGGATCTGGATCGACCGGAATTACAACCTCGACCTGACCGACGACGGGCCGCCCGAAGTGTATGACCTGAAGATACTTGAAAAAGAGATAGTCTTTTTCCATCCCCGGGTAAAAAATGCCACCTATACCATCAGTATAAGCAGGTTTCCCTTCTCGTACAATCCTAAATATATAGGGATGCTTGACGATTATTACAGGGAAAACAGCGGATCTAAAACATTTGCGGGAGCATTTTACAGTTTCAGGGAACACAGACTAAATACGATAGGTGGCGATTACAAATATGACAATGACAGTTTCAGGATTGCCGTAAAGGATGCCAATTGCAACGGATTGTTTAACGATGCGGGCATTGACTATATTCTTGTCGGCGACTACCAGACTCCCGTTCTGCCAGAAACAGCCATACCTATTGAAGCGAAGGAAGGCAGGACATATTTCGAGAGGAATTCAAAGCGTTTCAACATTACGCACATTGATCCGCTGGGGGCTTATATCCAGGTACAGGCCGACGAACATGCCAAACTGAAACACGCCCTGATGCCCGGTAAAAAAATTAAAAAGTTCAGGTTTCATACCATTGATACCACAAAAACCACCGTTTCCATCAGGAAATATCGGAAAAAGCCGACATATATTTATATCTGGAGATTCGATCAGCCTGGTTTTAAGGAAGATACAACTGCATTGAGGCAGATTGTTCAAAACTATTCAAATAAAATCCATATATTGACGTTGAATTATGGGGAGACTCCAAAAGCACTAAGGGGATTCAGGAAAAGGCAATCAATCAACTGGACTATAGGACAATCAACACAACAGATCAACAACAAGCTTTTTATTGAGGATTACCCTACCGGAATTCTCACAAAGAAAAGGCTGAGGGTAAAACAAGTTGGAATAAGTCCCTCAGAATTACTATTTTTGCTACAAAACAATCAAATTTAACTCATATGGAAGAACAAATGGAACCCGTAGAAAAAAGAAAGGGTGGTAAAACAGGACTTCTCGTTGTATTGTTGGTGTTATTCCTTGCTTCAGCCGGCGCTAACTTCTGGCTGTGGAACAAGGAAAAGAATGCGACTCAGGTGGCCGTTTCAAAGGTGGATTCGATCAAACGGATCTCAGCCGAAAAAGACAGTCTGAATGCCCGGCTGACCGAAGAGGAAAGGAAAGTTGCGGAACTGAGAGCAGAAATTGTGTGGTACCAGGGGGATAAGGACAGCCTGTCCCGTGTGATCGAAGAAATGGATGCAAGGATCGCCAGCCTGAGAAGGCAGATAGGCGGCGGTAGCCCATCCAAACTCAGGGCGTTAAAGGACAGCATCAGCAGGCTGGCTACAGAAAACTCCGAATTCCGGACTAAAATGCAGGCAGTCCTGATGGAAAATGAAAACTACAGGGCGCAGCTATTGGAAAAACAGGGACAAATAGAATCACTGGAGGACCAGAAAAAAACGCTGGCAGACAAAGTCACAGTCGCCCAGCAACCAGCCGTGGGACCTGTAACCGTTACACCGCTTTATGAGAAAAAGGGCGCCTTCATACCCATATATAAAGCTAAAAAAGTGGAGAAGCTCCGGATCAATTTCACAGTGCTTGGAAATAAGCTGACGGATAAAACCATCGAAAAGGAATATGTTGTCAGGATCAAGAATCCGGATGGCATCATCCTGAGTAACGATAACAAAACCGTTAAAAATTCCGATGATGTCTATACTGTCAAGGAAACCGTTTCATTCAACGGGACACAGGTTCCCGTTAAGCTTGAATTCAAGCAGGAAGCGGACTACAAGAAAGGTAAATATTCAGTGGAACTGAAAGACGGTGATGAAGTAAAACATACATTCAACTTCGAACTGATGTAAGCATCACACATCATGAAGGCATTAAATCCGGGACTGCATATCCCGGATTTTTTTGTATCCTCTAAACGCTTCTCCCGTAAAGTTTTTCAATATTCGTGCGACTGTTTTCAATCTGCAACATGAACAGTTCATATTCCCTGCCCTGCTGCCTGATGGGTTTATGAAACATTAACCTCAGATGCTTTTCCATATCGCGGATATACGCGCTTGTCATCTCATCCATGTGAGCCGAACAGAATTTTTCAAACACGTAATCTATGGCGAGCTGGGTGGGATGCGCCCCATCGGGCTCATAGAACCTGTAGTCTCGCAAATCGTCATTTACCAGTTCATATGAAGGGAAATACCCCGCTTGCGGGAATTGTCTGCCAAGTTCGTAAACCGAATACAGCAGGATGGATTTGCT
>CALMKH010000019.1 GCA_937867025.1 uncultured Bacteroidota bacterium
TCCTTACCATCTCCTCAGATCGGAGGTGTCGAACGTCCACTCCGGGGTAACTATGGTGCTGCGTTCCGGGGCTGCATACCATGGTGATTGAGTTCCGGGACTCAGCAGTATCTGGGTTTCCTGTGCCGGCATATAACTCTGCGCCAGCATATACATTTTTTCGCCCTTTGCATTCTTGCAGATGTCGACAACAATTACCGCATGTCCATACGGATTGCCGCTCTGCACCAGCACGTCCCCGATCTGCATGGAAGAGAAAGGAACCGGCTTCAGCTGTTTTTTAAGCGAGGCCGTATTGGCATAACCGAACACATACTCCATGTATTTCCTGAACTTGTTATACGAATAATCGTTGCCGGCATATTCCTTAAAACCGTGCATCCTGCCGTCACCGGTAAACCTGAAACTGATCTTTTCGTAGGCTCCACGGCTGAACAGGTATTCGCCCCTTAACCGCATGACCGCATCGGCGCATTGCTGCAGGTCCTTATTGCTTATGGGCATGTCCACCACCGCGCAATATACATCGCCGGGCTGCTTGGTCTCGCCGTTGAAATATGCAACAAGAGCCCCATCCGCTTTTAAAGGAAGATGTCGCAGGTAATAGCCGAATGAACCGCTGTCCTGCCAGATGCGCTTAAAACTGTCAGGTTCGGCAAAACGCGCATTAATATCTTTGCCTGCAACATTCTTTATTGTATTTTCCGGGCCGGGCGCCGGTGGCCGTTCCATCCTTGAGGCCGCATATGTACAGGATATCAGGCAGATGAGTATAGCGACGGTTTTCATATCAGGATAAACGCTCATGCTCCTTTTTTATTATTCAGGCGGCTTTATTTTCAAACATACATGATACTGGTCACAAATCCGGCCTTTCCTTTTATAAATATATTGTGGGAAGTGACAAATCCTTCCTATTCTGCCGACAAAAATCTACCTTTGCAAATTCAGGAATTTATTGTGTCAAAACATAGGAATATAGTCATAAAAGGAGCCCGGGTTCATAACCTGAAAAATATACATGTAGAGATCCCTTCAGGAAGTTTTACCGTGGTTACAGGCGTGTCTGGAAGCGGCAAAAGCAGCCTGGTCTTCGATACCCTTTTCGCTGAAGGACAGAGGCGGTATGTGGAAAGTCTGAGCAGCTATGCCAGGCAGTTCCTCGGGAGAATGAACAAACCCGAAGTGGATTTCATAGAAGGACTTGCCCCTGCCATCGCTATCGAACAGAAGGTAAATACACGCAACCCCCGGAGTACCGTTTCCACCAGCACTGAAATTTACGACTATCTCAAACTGCTGTTTTCGCGCATAGGAAAAACTTTTTCACCTATCAGCGGAAAGGAAGTGATACGCCATACGACAGACGATGTGGTGGATTTTATCAAAACGCTCAGGAATGACCAATCGGTACTGGTCCTGAGCCTTATCGATTTCAAAAAAGGAAAAGAGAAAGAGATCCTGAACACCTATGCGCAACAGGGTTTTGTAAGGATACTGACCGACAAGGGCATTGTAAAAATCGCCGAAGTCGATGTCAAGAAAGACCTGGCTTCCAGGAAGAATTACCTGGTGATAGACCGCCTGGTGATACAGGAGAACGACGAAGACCTGCAGAACCGCGCAGCCGATTCCGTTGAAAGTGCCTTCTGGGAAGGTCATGGCACCTGTTACCTGAAGGTGGATGAGACCTTCCATGAATTTTCGAATAAATTTGAGCTGGACGGCATGAGCTTCGAAATCCCTACCCGGGATTTCCTGAGTTTCAACAATCCTTTAGGAGCCTGCAAGACCTGCGAAGGGTACGGACAGGTGATAGGCATAGACGAAGACCTGGTGATCCCCGATAAAAACCTCAGTGTATACGAAGGTGCCGTACAACCCTGGAAAGGCGAAACCATGAGCGAGTGGCGGGATGAATTCGTCAAAAACGCACTTGCGTTCGATTTCCCTGTTCACCGGAGTTATTACGACCTGAACGACGAGGAGAAAGACCTGTTATGGCAGGGAAACAAAAAAGTGTCGGGCATCAACGATTTTTTCAAATACCTGGAAAGCCAGTCGTACAAGATACAGTACAGGGTGATGCTGAGCCGTTACAGGGGCAAGACCGTATGTCCCGACTGCAAGGGCACCCGTCTCCGCAAAGATGCGGGTTACGTCAAGCTTGTGGCCATTAATCCGGATGAACATATACCTTCTCACATCAGCATACAGGAAGTGCTGCTGTTCTCCGTCGAGCAGGCGCAGGCCTATTTCAACAACGCCAAATTATCTGAGCACGATATGAAAGTGGCGGGAAGGATATTCGTGGAAGTACAGAACCGCCTGAATTTCCTCCGTGACGTAGGCCTGGGTTATCTCGGCCTCAACCGCCTGAGCAATACGCTGAGCGGCGGCGAATCGCAGAGGATCAATCTCGCCACCTCGCTTGGAAGCAGCCTTACCGGCAGCATGTATATACTCGACGAACCCAGCATTGGTCTTCACCCCAGGGACACCCTGCGCCTTATCGGTGTATTGAAGAACCTGCAAGGCATAGGCAATACCGTGATCGTAGTGGAGCACGAGGAAGAAATGATGCAGGCGGCCGACAAGCTGATAGATATAGGTCCTGCCGCCGGCACACTGGGGGGCAATCTCGTCTTCAGCGGCGTATATGAAGATATTATCAAAGACGACAACAGCCTTACCGGACAATACCTGGGAAACCGCATGAGCATTGCGTTGCCGAAAACACGCCGGAAATGGAAGAATTTTATAGAGATCAGCGGGGCAAGGGAAAACAACCTCAAGAACATTGCGGTAAAATTCCCGCTGCATGTGATGACCTGCGTTACAGGGGTGAGCGGCAGCGGCAAGACCACTCTTATCAAGAATATTTTTTATCCCGGTGTCAATAAAGCCATAGGAAATTACACAGGCACCAAAACCGGCAAGCATGAAAAGATCGGCGGGGACCTGCACCTGGTGAAACAGATAGAAATGGTGGACCAGAACCCGATAGGCAAATCCAGCCGCAGCAATCCCATTACGTATATCAAAGCGTACGATAGTATCAGGGACCTTTTTGCAGAACAGCCGCTCGCTAAAACAAAAAAGCTGAAGCCCTCACATTTTTCCTTCAACGTGGACGGAGGCCGCTGCGAGCATTGCAAGGGCGAGGGGGAAGTGACCATCGAAATGCAGTTCATGGCCGACCTCATACTGCCTTGCGAAGTGTGCAAAGGCAAACGTTTCAAGGAAGAAATACTGGAAGTGACCTATAAGGGCAAAAGCATTTCCGACATACTGGATATGACCGTTGACGAATCCATGGAATTCTTCAGCGACAAGCCGGCCATCAGCTCCAAAATCGCACCCCTGCAAAATGTGGGACTGGGATATGTCGCCCTGGGACAGTCCAGCAACACCCTGAGTGGCGGGGAAGCGCAACGTATCAAGCTGGCCACCTTCCTGGGCAAAGGCAACGCCAAGGAAAGCCATACCATCTTCATTTTCGATGAGCCCACCACAGGCTTGCATTTCCACGACATCAACAAGCTGCTTTACTGTTTCAATGCATTGATAGAAAAAGGCCATACCGTCATGATCATCGAGCACAACCTGGACGTGATCAAGTGCGCCGACTGGATCATCGACCTGGGTCCCGAGGGCGGGAATGATGGCGGCAGCCTCGTATTCGAGGGTGTGCCCGAAGACCTGGTGAAAAACGAAGAGAGTTATACCGGCAGGTTCCTGAAAGACAAGCTGATTCAAACCAAAGCAAAAGCCAATTAATATGAAAACATATAACAGTAACGAAGCTACCCAGGCCCTGGAGGACAAAGGCCTTCAGGGATGGGAAGTGAAAGGCAACGCCATATGCAAATCCTTTAAGTTCAAGGATTTTAAACAGGCCATGGATTTTATGGTAAAGGCAGGAGACAAGGCCGAAGAGATGAACCA
>CALMKH010000020.1 GCA_937867025.1 uncultured Bacteroidota bacterium
AGCGTGACTGCTATATTACCTGTCAGGTTGGCGCCGAACGGTGCGATAGGGATCAGTCCTAGCAGGTTATTGATGAAGATAAAAAAGAAAATCGTGAGCAGCAAAGGCAGGTATTTTGCGTAGTGCTTGCCAACAGACGGTTTGATCACTTCGTCCCTGAGGAAAAAAATAAGCGGCTCGATCCATGACTGTAAACCTTTTGGAGCTGCATTGCCTCTTTTCTTGTAAGCTGCGGCCACGGAAAGGAATATCAGCAGAATGATAGCAGCTCCCACGAACAAGGCCATCACATTCTTTGTAATGGAAAAATCCTTTGGCTTGATATTGGTGATCTCGCCTTTTTCATTCTTCTCAAGGTGACCTTCGGCATCGGTCTTGTATATATGCCCTTCATGCAGTGCATAATAGTTGCCATTCTTTTCAACGATCTTATGGCCATGTTCGAATTTTGAAGAAGAAAAGACATGCAGGCCGTTGTCATACAATATCACCGGGAGGGGAATGCTGACGGCATGCCCGTTAATATCTGCAATATGCCAGTCGTGGGCATCCTTAACGTGATCGAGTATCATTTTGCCCGGGTTAAAGCCTTCTTTGGCTTCCCCGTGACCATGTGCCTCGGCAGCGTCCAGTTTTGCAGAATCATCAACATGGGTGTTTTCATGATTTTTTACAGGTTCAGATGCATTGGCAAATGAAAAATGCGGAGTAAGCAGCGCAAAAATTACAAAAAATAATAAAATTTGAGTTTTAGTGAAAATGGAAAGTCCTTTATTTTTGGGCATCGTCAGCATTTTTCGGTTTTTCTGAATTGGTGCGCAATTTACTGAGGATAATTCTAATTTCAAAACCCATGTAGACAAAATATGAACAAATAAGAAAAATAGTTCCCGGCTTATTCATTACACTGCTGAATTTCAAATAAATAACTACCAAAATCAGACCTAAGACCATTCGCAGTCCCATGGTGCCAAAATATCTCGCATTGAAACGGCTCTGGGAGATCGTAAGATCGGATATAATACGCACGGCTCCGAGTATAAAAATAACACCAAAAATCAGTGATATGGAAATCAGCCAGACAAGGTCTTCAACCCCTTTGTTTAAGCCGGGAATGATGAACAGGAGGATAATCTGTGCCAGAAATATAAGTGGAAAGAACCGGAATGATTTCATGAATGTCAATTTATTTAAGTTGTCTGATCATATAATACATGGATCCGAACACGCCGATAAGGAGCCCGAGAACGGTGAAGGCCGGAAATTCCGTCCATTTGAAACTGTCGAGGTATTTTCCTCCTAACGTGCATAATACGATGAATACCGCCATCTGCAAACCCAGTGCGGAATATTTTGCGTAATCTGCCAGTGGTTTTTTCCCGTCACGCACCTTGTATCACAGGTTTAGCGCTCATGTTGCATGTGCCGTTGAATTCGGCTCCGCTCTCAATGACAAGCTTTGCCGTTGAAATATTCCCGTCCACTCTTGCCGAGGATCTCAGGAAAAGCGTTTCATTTATTTCTATATCACCTTCTATACGCCCTGAAATATCAGCGCTTCTCGCCTTTACATTACCTTTAATCTCTGAACCTGCACCCATGGCGATTTTCGATTTTGATGTGACGTTTCCCCCGATCTTCCCATCTATCCTCAAATCGCCCTCCGACATCATATCTCCATGGATCACCGTGCCCAGGCCTATCATATTTAGAGCGGAGTTCTGCCCGGACTCGTTTTTTGTGTTTTTGTTCAACATGACTGCAATAATATTAAAAAACTACGTAATTTACAGGATTAACTGCAATGCCGTTGTGCCACAGCTCAAACCTGAGCCTCTTTTTTGGGTTGTCTTTATCTGTATAACCTGTAATGCCGATCGTTTCACCGGCTTTGACGAATGAGCCGATCTCCTTGTAAACCGCAGCGTTGAATTTGTAAATGGACAGCCAGTTGTTCTGGTGCTGCAATGAAATGATATAACCGAATTCGGGTGTCCATCCGCTGAATATCACGGTTCCGTCCATGGCTGCCTTGATGGATTCGTCCGTGTTGGGCATGATGTCGACAGAAGGATGCGTGCGGTTATTAAACGGTTCCCCGATGCTACCGTGAAGCGGGGTAAAGAAAATAAACTCGTTGCCCAGCAAGTCCTGGTCCTGGTAGTCTTCCGAAATGCCTGCATTTACCATCGGCTTGTTTTCACCAGGCCTGGCATCCTGGTCCCGGGCATTTTCTATTTTTGATTCGGCGTCCCTGACACGCTCCCCCTCTGCTTTGGTATCGTTTATCGTCAGTTCGACACCCCTGCTTTTATCAGCCTTGTAAGGTATGTCATAGGCTGTTACGCTTTCGCCGTTCATGATCTGTTTCATGGCTGTTTCCCTCCTTTTTGCCATTTCCAGTTCATTTTCCAGGGAACTGATTTTCTTCAGCACTTCATTTTTCATTTTTCCGTCAAATGTCTGGCCGTATCCGGGAGCGTAATCCTTCACGCCGGGGAAAAGGACGTAAATACCCCAGCTTATCAGCGAAAACAGGAGCAAACCGGCCGAACCTATAAGCAGGACGTTGAAGGGAGTAAGGCTCAGACTGGTCTTTTCCTGGAAATTCGTTTCATTGATTATGAGCAAACGGTACCTGTTTTTAAGTTTTTTGAGCAACTTTCGACGGTTTTGTTTCTTTTCCATGTAAAAAAATGCTTTCCGGATAATAAATTTGCGTTTTCAAAGTTAATAAGAAAGTCAATACGTTTTTACGGGAAACAAAAATTGTTAAGAATAAAAAATATATCTCTGTTACTGCTGTTTGCAAGTGCGGAATGTTTTGCCCAGAACTGGTTTTCAAGGGTGTGGCATAATTCCGTTTCGCATTATAACTATTATTACAACGCCAGTGTGCTGATAGCGGACGTAAAGGAAGAGACCATGCTGGCTTACAAGGATAATTTCAAGGATGTCCTGTCCCTGTACCCCATGCTCGACCAGAATTCGCTTAAAGGGAATTCCGCAAAAATGGATGAGGTGTTAAAAAAATGCTCCCACATCATCGAGAAGCATGGTAAAAGCAAATGGGTGGACGACAGTTACCTGCTGATGGGCGACGCCAGGCTTTATAAGGGAGAGTTCTATGCAGCCATTGAAGTATATGAGTTCGTGGCGAATTCATTCAAGAATACCATGCCGGCCGCGCAGGCTGAAATCAATCTGGTGACTACCTATCTCCATATGGAAAAGTATGAAGATGCCGAGGCGCTTTACACGAGACTGGCCGGAAGAAAGGATTTCGCCCCAAAACTGAAGACCCAGCTACTGATCGCTGGTGCTGCGGTCAATATCAAACAGGGCAAGCACACGGTGGCAATCAAATTGCTTGAAGAAGCCATTCCCAAGGTCAGGGTAAAGCATGAAAAGGTGCGTTATAATTTTGTGCTGGCACAACTTTACGGCCTGACCAAAAACAATATCAAGGCCCTTGAATACTACCGCAAAGTCGTGAAGCTGAATCCGCAGTATGAATTTGCCTTTAATGCCAAGCTCAATATGGCCAAATCCATCAATACGAAGAACAGGGGTGAGGTCAAGAATGCAAAAATCGTACTGAGGGATATGCTGAGGGATGACAAAAACAAAGAGTATTTCGACCAGATATACTACGAACTCGGTAACCTTGAGCTGGCAGACAGGAATGAAAAGGCTGCCATTGAGGAATATACGAATTCCCTCAGGTCAAACGGCACTGATATGGGTATAAAAAGCAGCACATACCTGGCGCTGGCCGACCTGTATTTCAAGAACCAGGATTATGAACATGCGCAGGTATATTACGACAGCGCAGCCAGGACTGTTGATCCTGCCCATCCCAATTACGAGTTCATACAAACGAAGAACCAGATATTGAACGAACTGATCAAGCATCTTGTGAACATTAAGGAGAAAGACAGTCTGTTACGGCTTTCCATGGATGAGAAGCTTATGGAAAAAACAATTGACAACCTGATCAAGGAAGCGCGTGACAAGGCTGATGAACAAAAGCATGAGGAGGAAATGAAAAAACTCAGGCTTGATAACCTGAATCAGAATACCACCACTTCGGCCAGCACGAATTTTCCTTTTTACAACCAGGCGGCCAAAACCAAGGGCGCGCAGGATTTCCAGCGGATATGGGGCAACCGGGCCCATCTTGATTTCTGGGCCATCAGCAGCAATAAGTCTGTTCAATGGGATAAGATCAACGAGGAGATGAACATCAATGATAAAGGCCGGGCCATTCAGGAAGAAAAAATCAATAAGGCTTCGGATGAGCGCAAGCCGTATTACGAAAATATTGCATTTACAGAGGGCGACAAGCAGAAACTGAGGGACGAGATCGCAGAATCTTACTTTCTCGGAGCGAATGTGTATTATGAGCATCTGAAAGAATACGACAAGGCGAAAAAAATGCTGGAGGAACTGAATGCGAAATTTCCGGGCAATAAATACGAGCTCAATGCATGGTATCTCCTGGCACGGATTCACCGCGACCAGAAGGAAGAGGAAAAAGCAAAATACTATATCGACCTCATTGAGAAGAAAGATCCGAAAAGCAATTTCCTGATGGTGCTTCTGGATAGCGGGATATCAGACAGCACGCAAACAAAGGCAGATCCTGCAGGCAAAGAGATTGATTCACTTTACAGCAGGGCGTACACTGCTTTCAAGATGAAAAACTTCGATGAGGCTTTGCTTATCAAGAAAGAAAATGACAGTAAGTTTCCGGGCAACCCCTTGCAGGTGAATTTCGATTATCTCGATGCATTGATTACCGCGGAAAAAGGCGACATGAAGAGTTTCCAGACGAAACTGCAGGCCATTGTTGACAATTATCCGGGCACGGAAATAGCCAACCAGGCCGCCAGGACGATCATGCTTATTAAAATGAAAAGCGGAGAGGGTGGCGCGGGAACCCCGACATCGAGATATAAATATGATGCAGCGGAAGACCAGTTCTACATGTTATTGCTGCCAAGCGATATGGACGTTTCACAAGTCAAGATCGCCTTCCTGAATTATCATAAATCCACATATCCTGAAGAAGGTTTGAGAGTGACGAACTCTGTTCTGGGTGATCAGCAGGTCCTGATTGTCAATAATCTTAAGACCCTTGATGCCGCGAAAGCCTATATCACCCGCATGAGGGACAATAAAAAATTCTTTGAAGAGCTAAAGCTCTCAGAGCCTCCGCAATACCTTATCAGCAAAAGCAATTTCCAGGTACTCATCAGCGATAAGAACCTGGATGAATATGTGAACTTTTATAAAACCAATTATATATTTTAACCCCCCCGGATGAGCACTCAAAAACCCAAAAATGTCATACATAAATTCTGGAGATTTTTTATTTATCTTTTAATTTTTATTCCGGTTTTCTTTGTGCTTGTGAGTTTCGGCATACTGGGGTCCATGCCTGATATAGAAGAGCTTGAGAATCCAAGGAGCGCCCTGGCCAGCGAGCTTTACAGCGAAGATGGCGTCATGCTGGGCCAGTATTTTATTCAGAAGCGTTCGCATGTTGCCTACAAAGATATTTCAAAGCCGATGTTTGATGCCCTGATTGCTACGGAGGACGAAAGATTCTATGCGCATTCCGGCATTGATGCCAAGAGGCTTGTAAGCGCTGTCGTGGCGGGCGGATCAAGGGGTGGAGCCAGTACGATTACCCAGCAGCTGGCCAAAAACCTGTTTCACTACGACGAAGGGAACCGTCCCAACATTGTCATAAGGATGATGCAAAAGCTGAAAGAGTGGGTGATAGCCGTGAAACTCGAAAGACGGTATACCAAGGAAGAGATTGCCACCATGTATCTTAACACTGTGCGTTTTTCGGGTACATCCTGGGGTATCAAATCGGCATCAAAGGAGTTTTTTAACAAAGAACCCTCACAATTAAAGACGGAAGAGGCGGCGGTCCTTGTCGGGCTGCTGAAAGCCATTACCATCTACAACCCCAAAAGAAACCCAAACAGCGCCATGACAAGGCGGAATGTGGTTCTTAAACAGATGGTGAAGAACGACAAACTGGCGCAGGCAGAATACGATAAGATGAAGAGCAAGCCTATTGTCCTGGATTACCAGTACGAGGATCATAACAACGGTCCGGCTGTATATTTCAGGGAATGGCTGAAGAAAGACCTGACCAAGTGGTGCAGTGAACACAAGAAGCCTAACGGGGAGAATTACAACCTGTACAAAGACGGCCTGAAGATCTATACGACTATCAATTCAAAGCTGCAGCAATACGCCGAAGAGGCTGCTGCCAAACACCTGAAAGACCTGCAGGGGCAGTTCGACAAATCATGGGCGAACAAAGAGCCGTGGCGTGATGAAAACTGGAAAGTTTTGCCCCAGTACCCCATTCAGGAGCTCAAAAAAACGCCGCGCTACAGGGCGCTTAAGGAACAGTACGGCAAAGACACCAATGCCATCATGAAGGTATGCCGTACAAAGACCAAGATGACGGTCTTCAGCTGGAGGGGGGATATTGACACCACCATGAGCCCTCTTGATTCCGTCAAATACATGAAGAAATTCCTGCATACGGGATTTATAGCCATCCAGCCAAAGACAGGTCAGGTGAAAGCATGGGTGGGAGGTATCAACCACCATTATTTCCAGTACGATCACGTCAATAAAAGCGCCGGCAGGCAGGTAGGTTCCACATTCAAGCCCTTCGTATACGGACTGGCTATCGACAATAAGCTGTCTCCATGCACACAATTTCCCAATTCGCCGCCTCCATATCCGAACTGGAAGGTGCATAACAGCGATGGAACGTACGGTGGAACCATGAATATGTATCGCGGGCTTGCCACCTCCACCAACTGCATTGTAGCGCAGGTCATGTACACCATGGGTGAAAATGCTCCCGCCAACGTGATAGAATTCGTCAGGAAAATGGGAATTGACAGCGCCAAGCTTGAGCCTGTTCCATCTATCTGCCTGGGAGTAACGGACATATCGCCGTTCGACATGGCCGGGGCATTTTCCACGTTTGCAAATAAGGGATACTGGATAGAGCCCACGTACCTTACCAGGATTGAGGATAAGAACGGCAATATACTCGCTGAGTTTGCCCCTCAGACTATCAAACAGGTGCTGACCGAAGAAAAGGCGTATGTGATGTGCCAGCTTCTTGAAGGCGTTTGCCGTCGCGGAACCGGCCAGAGGTTATATAGCAAATATGGCGTTGAGGGATGGGTCGGAGGCAAGACCGGCACCACACAAAGCAACAGCGACGGATGGTTCATGGGTGTAACGGACGACCTGGTATGTGCCACCTGGGTAGGCTGCGACAGCCGCAAGGTGAGGTTCAGAAGCACTAATCTCGGTCAGGGAGCGCATGCCGCTCTTCCTATTTTTGCATACTTCATTAAAAAAGCGAAAGCCGATCCCAAGCTCGGCATAAAATTGCAACCTATACCCCTTCCTGAAAAAGCGCTGAACATCGAATACAATTGCGGGGAATATATTGAGTCGGGACCTGTCGATGAGTTCGGCAAGCCGAATGACGGTCTGGACCTGGGTATTTAGGGTAATGACATGGTACAATGGAGTACCGGAGTCAAATCTTTTTATTTCGTGGAGACTATATGAAGAACATATAGAATGCCTTCATGTATATTGAACCCGCAGATATTTAAGGTTATTATTTTAATACGTTTTTTCTCAAAGAGGTGTAGCAGCCTGCCTTTGTGACAACAAAAAATCCGGCTTTAAAGGCCGGATTTTTAATATGGTTACTTGTATTTTATTAAGCTCCTAGAGCTATGCGTTTAAAGCTTTTCACTACCAGTCCGGGTTCTGTATCAGCCAGCATTTTAGCAATGGTTTTGCTGCTGTCCTTTACAAATTCCTGGTTTACCAGGGTGTATTCCTTATAGAATTTGTTCAACCTGCCCTGGGCAATCTTTTCTGCCATTTCAGCAGGCTTGCCTTCAGCGATAGCCTGTTCTTTTCCCACTTCCAGTTCCCTGGCGATGGTTTCTTTAGGTACTTCGGATTCGTTCAATGCGATAGGATTCATTGCGGCGATCTGCATGGCTGTATCTTTACCGGCCTGGAGGTTGGCATCACTTGGAGCGTTGTTCAGTTCCACAAGTACGCCCATCCTGTTACCTGCATGGATATATGCCACAAGGTTTTCACCGGTAACGATCTCATACTTTGAAATATCCATTTTTTCGCCGGTTTTACCCATCATGTCGATCAGTAGCTGATCAATGGTCTGACCATCGATTTTGGTGGCTTTCAGGGATTCTATATCAGCCGGTTTGGTGCTGAGGGCTACGGCAGCGATCTCATTGGCGAATTTTACGAAATCGTCGTTTTTGGCAACGAAATCAGTTTCACAATTCAGTTCGATCACCACACCTGTTTTCCTGTCTTCTGAAGTCAGGGCAATTACTGCGCCTTCCTTGGCGGCCCTGTCAGCCCTGTTGAGGGAGATCTTCTGGCCTTTTTTTCTTAAAAAATC
The DNA here is from genome assembly GCA_937867025.1 of uncultured Bacteroidota bacterium. Taxonomy (GTDB): domain Bacteria; phylum Bacteroidota; class Bacteroidia; order NS11-12g; family UBA955; genus JABMMZ01. The sequence goes on from CALMKH010000020.1 coordinate 8,510, forward strand.
TACTGCAGCCTCGAAATCGCCGTTGCTTTCGGTAAGGGCTTTTTTACAGTCCATCATCCCGGCACCGGTCATCTGGCGCAGTTTGTTTACGTCTGCTGCACTTATTGTTGACATATTGGTCATATTAAAAATTGGAGATTAAGCTTCAGCTGAGGCTTCTTTTTCAGATTTTGATTTTTCAAGCTCTGCTGAGTCTTTTTCTTTCTTCCTGTCGAGCTGTCCTTCTTCGATGGCCTTAACGATCACCTCAACGATCAATTTGATGGATTTTGATGAATCATCATTGCTCGGGATAGGGAAATCGATATTGGTAGGATCGCTGTTGGTATCCACCATGGCAATGGTAGGGATGTTCAGCTTAATGGCTTCAGATACTGCCAGGTGCTCTCTTTTCACATCTACAATGAAAAGCGCAGAAGGCAGGCGGGACATATCGGCAATACCGCCAAGAACTTTGGCAAGTTTCGCTTTTTCGCGCTCCAGCATCAGTTTCTCTTTTTTGTTGATATTGGCGTACGTGCCATCGGTAGCCATCCTGTCGATAGTCTGCATCTTCTTGATGGATTTGCGGACAGTCGCGAAATTGGTAAGCATGCCGCCCAGCCATCTTTCAGTTGCATACGGCATATTGGTATTGGCAGCCACTTCCTTTATAATTTCCTTGGCTTGTTTCTTGGTAGCCACGAACAGGATTTTGCGACCGGCTTTCACCATATTCCTGACAGCTGAAGCAGCTTCATCAAGTTTATGGGCCGTTTTATTCAGATCTATAATGTGAATTCCATCCTGCTCCATGAAAATGTAAGGAGCCATCTTTGGATTCCATTTGCGGGTAAGGTGTCCGAAATGACAACCTGCTTCCAATAATTGTTCTTGTGATACTGAAGACATTGTTTGTATATACTATTAGCGTTTGCTGAATTGAAACCTCTTTCTTGCTTTTTTCTGACCAGGCTTTTTCCTTTCAACCATCCTGTCGTCCCTTTTCAACAGGCCGATAGGTTTGAGGGTTATACGGTGCTCAGGGTTGATATCGCAAAGCGATTTGGAGATCGCCAGGCGTATGGCTTCTGCCTGACCTGTAACTCCTCCGCCGTCAACATTCACCTTGATGTCATACTTTCCTACATTGTCTGTCAGTTGTAGCGGCTGAACCACTTTGAACTGGTTGACCAGGGTAGTAAAGTACTGATCGTATGGCTTATCGTTGATAAGGATATTGCCATTGCCTGCCTGCATGTAAATGCGGGCAACCGCTGTTTTTCTTCTTCCTGATGTGTTTGTAACTTCCATGTACTTGATTTATATGGATTATTTGATCTTTAATTCCTTGGGTTGTTGTGCCTGGTGCGGGTGCTGATCGCCTTCATAGACAAACAGGTTGCGGAACATTTCACTGCCCAGCCTGTTCTTCGGAAGCATTCCCTTTACAGCCTCTTCCACCAGCGCGATCGGCCTCTTGTTAACGAGGTCTGAAGCGATGATCCTCTTCTGACCGCCCGGAAACCCTGAATAGGTGATGTATTCCTTCTGGTTCAGCTTGGAGCCTGATAACTTCACCTTGCCGGCGTTGATCACGATCACGCAATCGCCATTGTCAGCATGGGGGGTATAATCGGCTTTGTTTTTGCCTATTAATGCGGCTGCAATCTGTGAAGATAAACGGCCCAGTACTTTTTCGCTCGCATCAACCACGTACCAGTTCTTCTGGAATGTGGCCTTGTTGGCGTAAACGGTTTTGTAACTTAATGAATCCACGACTTGAAGTGTTGATAAAAATTTGGGACGGCAAAATTAGCTAATACTATCTGAAATACCAAACTATCCCGCCAATTTTATTTTATTTAATGGGTCAATTCTTCGTAAACCTTTGATAGAACAGGTTTTTGACTTTCCCAATTATAGAAATTTTTTACGGTTGATTTTCCGTTTTCACCCATAAGTTCACTTTTTTTGACATCCATGTGAATAGTTTTAATCGCATTTTTCAGGTCGGCCGGGTTGAGGGGATCGACGCAGAAACCGCATTCATGGTCAGTCACAACACGACGGTAAAGGTCGAAATCAGAGGTGATAATCGGCAGGCCTATGGCCATGTATTCAAACAGCTTGGTGGGATAACTTTCCATGGAATTTTTCATAGGCCAGATGATGCAAAGGCCAATGTCCATTCCGCTGGCAATGGCATAGCCGTTCTCAAGTCTCAGCCGCCCGTGAAAGTGCAGATGCTCCCTGATGTCTTGATAATAAGGAAGATTCCTGATTTTCCGCTCCAGATCGGAATACAGTTCTCCCACACAATGAAAATGCGGATCATAACCTTCCATCTGCAGCATTCTCATCGCTTCAATAATCTGAAGTATTCCCCTGTTTTCGAGGATGATACCAATGTAATAGAGGTTCATCCGCTGCTTGTATCCAGTCTTTGCAAACGGCCTGAAAAAGTCGACGTCGCAATAATTCAGAACCGTCGCATACCTTTTTGCCAGTTTATGATAACGTTTCTCATACGATGTTTCCGCCAGGATAATGTAAAAAAACCTGCAGGCGAGCACTTCAAAAAAATGGAAAACCCTGTAAGCCCTTTTCTGGTGCCTGATCCAGGGTTTGTCAAAAATATCCTCCGCAATGTTCTCATGAATATCCAGTATCACCTGTTTGCCCAGTAGCCTGAGCAGGAGGCCGCAAGGTATCAGTTCGGGGTCGTGCAGGTGGTACACCTTCGCATTGACGCGTATCGCCTTAAAGAACATCATCAGCCACCCGATTGCCACCCGCAGTTTACGGTTATGGAATCTCCGGAAAGGAATGATATGTACACCGTCAATTGTTTCCCGGCGGGGATGAACAGCAATAAGACTGACGTGATAGGTCGTTGCCAGGTATCTGCACATCCTGTAAAATATCCTGGTGTCAAGAGCAAAATGAACGGAACTGAGGTGGCAGACCTTTATGTTGGAACGCTGTGGCAAGCCGCAAAGGTAAGTGATTTAGTCGAGACCTTTCACTCCAATTTGACCGGCAGAACCGGCACACCTCAGGGTGCTTTTTGAATGGTATTATTCTTTAATGCCAAAGGCAGGCCGGTTAAACCTGGAAGCCCTCGGCCCGTATGTATGCCCTTGCCTGTTCCTGTGTCAAAGCAGAAAAATTCCTGTACCTGTGATGAACATCAATGATCTCTTCAACCGCGTCTTTTACCAGGTCTTTATTCTCCCAGTTTTGCAGGTCTTTTATCACGGTCGGAAGGCAGCCTTTTTTATAGGCGATCTGGCCAAGCACATGTACCAGCGTGTTTCTCACCCTGGCTGTGCGGTCGAACTGAAGGGTTTTTAAAAGCGGGAGGATATCCTGCGGGTATTTTCGTCCCCTGAGTTCTATACCGTGGCAAATTTCCCTCCTGATTTCCTTGTCATCATGGTGAAGATATTCCCTTGCCCATTCGAGGACCGGCCCCGGATTGACCTCCCCCATTTTTTTAACAGAGCCGATCACCGCGTTCCTCACGGTATGATGAGGATCGAAAAGTCCTTTGTCAAAAAAACGCCTGACGAGTCCGAAATCGCCTTTTCCTATTTCCCCGGCCGAATTGACGACGGTCTGCCGGACATGAAAACGCTCATCGTTCATCAGCAGGTCCAGGGTGTGCATCAGCGCTGTCCTGAAGGGTTTTTTCCAGGAAAAGATCCTCCCGGCAGCCAGGTAGGCGTTCTTGCGGATGTAAGTGTCGGGATTTGAAAAATAGTGTATAAAAAAGTCCCTGTCCCCCGAAGCGCAATCAGAGGCAAGATCGTCATGGATCTTCATGGCAAGAGCCATCCTTTCATCTTTTGGCAGGTCGTAGAACCCCATATAAAGTGCAGACTTCCTGCAGAGTCGCAAAAATAAGCGGCCTGGCTTAATTAAAATCATTTTAAATAAGGCTGTTTTTTACATTTTATAAAATAAAACGATAAATTTGCGGCTGAATTCGAAACCGGGCTGCCGGAAACATGATCCTGCCTTGTTTGTATTGTAGCAGGTCCTTGTGTTTAACAACGTAATAATAATTAAATGAATTGGCTAACTAAATTTCTACAATCGAGCATCGGCAAAAAAGTGCTTATGTCTCTCACCGGATTATTTCTTTGCTCCTTTCTTATTGTTCACCTTATAGGCAACATGCAGTTGTTCAAGGAGGATGCGGGACTGGCTTTCAACGTGTATGCGGTGTTCATGACCGGCAATCCCGTTATCAAGTTCATTTCTTACGGTCTTTACGCCTGCATATTGTTCCACGCTTTCTGGGGTCTGTATATCACTTCACAGAACAGGAAAGCCCGCCCGGAGCGTTATGAAGTGGTGAACGGTGGAGCCAACAGTACCTGGTCGAGCAGGTGGATGGGAGTTTTGGGGACTATGATCCTTATCTTCCTGGTTGTACACATGACCAATTTCTGGGGCCGTTATAAATTCACCAAGATGCCTTATAAGCAGTATATCGAGGACCTTTCTACAGGTGCGATTGACGCCGCAGAATCTGAAGCGCTCGATGTCAAGAAAATGCAATTCACGCAGGGCAATTACGAAGTGACGATCATAAAGGATCTTTACGTGGTAGTGGCCGACGCCTTCAAACAGTGGTGGTATGTGTTGCTGTACGTGGTGTCCATGGCAGCACTTTCATTCCATCTCATACACGGTTTCGGAAGCGCTTTCCAGAGCTTAGGGCTGAACCATTCGAAATATAATGGCCTGATTAAATTCCTGGGCATTGGCGTGTTCGGCATCATTATCCCGGTTTTATTTGCAGCCATGCCGGTATATTTTTTCTTTCAGCAATAACTTTCAAATTATAGAATCGAGACATGACAAAATTAGATGCTAAAATTCCTGAAGGTCCTTTAGACCAGAAGTGGACCAGATATAAAGCAAGTGTTCCCCTGGTGAACCCTGCCAACAAAAGGAATCTGGAGATCATTGTGGTAGGAACAGGTCTTGCAGGAGCGTCTGCAGCGGCAACCCTGGCTGAAATGGGCTATAAGGTGAAAGCTTTCTGCTTCCAGGATTCTCCCAGGAGGGCTCACTCCATCGCCGCCCAGGGAGGCATTAACGCCGCCAAGAATTACCAGAATGACGGCGACAGCGTGTACAGGCTGTTTTATGATACGATCAAAGGCGGTGACTACCGCGCAAGGGAAGGCAATGTGCACAGACTTGCGGAAGTCAGCGGAAACATTATAGACCAGTGCGTGGCGCAGGGCGTTCCATTTGCCCGCGAGTATGGCGGATTGCTGAGCAACCGTTCGTTTGGCGGAACCCAGGTTCAGAGAACGTTCTATGCGGCGGGGCAGACCGGGCAGCAATTGCTGCTTGGCGCTTACAGTGCCCTGGAAAGGCAGGTGGGCATGGGGAACGTGACCATGTACGCCCGCCATGAAATGATGGACGTCGTTACCATTGACGGAAAGGCCCGCGGCATTATTGCGCGCGACCTCATAACCGGTAAACTTGAGCGTCATTTCGGTCATGCCGTTTTACTGGCGTCAGGAGGCTACGGAAACGTATTTTTCCTTTCAACAAATGCCATGGGAAGCAATGTGACAGCGGCATGGAAGGCTCATAAAAAAGGGGCTTATTTCGGCAATCCATGCTTCACCCAGATACATCCTACCTGTATACCGGTTTCAGGTGATCACCAGTCAAAACTCACCCTGATGTCAGAATCATTAAGGAATGACGGAAGGATCTGGGTACCGGCCAGGAAAGAAGATGCAGAAGCCGTGAGGGCTGGAAAACTCAAGCCGAATGATATTCCTGAAGAAAACAGGGATTATTACCTCGAAAGACGTTATCCTGCTTTCGGGAACCTTGTTCCCAGGGATGTGGCCAGCCGTGCCGCCAAAGAACGTTGCGATGCCGGTTTTGGCGTGAATGCTACAGGCCAGGCAGTATACCTCGATTATGCAGCGGCCATACAGCGTTATGGAAAGATAGAGGCTACAAAGCAGAACCTCAGTAACCCCGACCAGGCCACCATCACCAGTCTGGGTAAAGGGGTTGTAAAAGAAAAATACGGAAACCTGTTCGATATGTATGAACAGATCACGGGCGTCAACCCTTATAACGAACCGATGCAGATCTATCCTGCCGTGCATTATACCATGGGCGGTTTGTGGGTCGACTATAACCTGATGACCACAGTTCCCGGCCTGTATGCCCTTGGAGAAGCCAATTTCAGTGATCACGGCGCCAACAGGCTTGGTGCATCCGCACTGATGCAGGGACTTGCTGACGGTTATTTTGTGATACCATATACTATCGGCGCGTATCTGAGCACGGATATCAGAACCAAAGCCATACCGACGGATCATCCTGCCTTTGCCGAGGCGGAAGCCGGTGTGCAATCCACGATCGACAGGCTGGTCAGTATCAAGGGAACAAAATCAGTAGACCATTTTCACAAACGCCTGGGCAAGATCATGTGGGATAAATGCGGAATGGCCAGGAATGCGGAAGGATTACGCACGGCGATCACCGAAATACAGCAGCTAAGGAAGGATTTCTGGGCCGATGTGCGCGTACCCGGAACTGCGGATGAGTTGAATCCTGAGCTGGAAAAAGCGGCCAGGGTTGCTGATTTTCTTGAGCTCGGCGAACTGATGTGCATGGATGCCCTGGAGAGGAATGAAAGCTGCGGCGGTCATTTCAGGGAGGAGTCACAGACAGAAGAAGGCGAAGCGCTTCGCGACGATGCCAACTTCAGTTTTGTTTCCGCCTGGGAGCTTACAGGAGCCAACCAGTGGCAGCTGCATAAAGAAGAGTTAAAATACGAAAATATTAAGATTGCCGCGAGGAGCTATAAGTAAGGATACAGGATTCAGGATACAGGGGATAGGGAAAGAGAATTTTAAGATGGCAGAAATAAAAGTTAATTCATACAAGGATTTATTAGTTTGGCAAATGGCAATGGATATTTCGGTTGACATTTACCAGTTGACTATGTCTTTTCCATCAGCTGAAATTTATGGTTTGACAAATCAGATCAGAAGAGCTTCCAACTCAGTATCCCTCAATATTGCAGAGGGGCATGGAAGAAAATCCACTAAATCCTATATTAATTTTTTACATATTGCTCTCGGTTCATTAAATGAACTGGAATCTGGAATTTTATTAAGTGTAAGGCTCGGATTTGCAGGAGAGGAAGATATTAATAAGATAAGTAAGATGATATCTGAAGAAAGTAAAATGTTATATGCCTTAATAAGTAAATTAGAGTCAAAACAATAAATCCATCCCTAAACCCTAGCCCCTATATCCTAACCCCTAAAAGATAAATTTACAAAAAATGAAGATCACCCTCAAAGTCTGGAGACAAAAAAACACAAAGACAAAAGGTTCATTTGAAACCTATAAATTAGATCATATTTCCGAGGACATGTCCTTTCTTGAGATGTTCGATGTACTGAACGAAGACCTGATCAACCAGGGCAAAGAGCCTGTAGTGTTTGATCATGACTGCCGGGAAGGTATCTGCGGGGCATGCAGCATGTATATTAACGGAAGGCCTCATGGACCGAAAAACGCGGTTACTACGTGCCAGTTGCACATGCGGTCGTTCAAAGACGGAGATATCATTGTTGTGGAGCCTTGGAGAGCGGCGGCTTTCCCCGTGTTAAAAGACTTAAGCGTGGACAGGTCCGCATTTGACAGGATCATGGCCGCTGGAGGATTTGTGAGCGTCAACACCGGCAATGCCCAGGATGCCAACAATATTCCTATCGGCAAGGACATAGCCGACGAAGCGTTTATGAGCGCGGCTTGTATCGGTTGCGGAGCCTGTGTGGCAGCCTGCAAAAATGCAAGCGCCATGCTGTTCGTGGCTGCCAAGGTATCCCAGCTGGCAGTGCTGCCGCAGGGCAAGCCAGAGGCAAAGAAAAGGGTGATGGCCATGATCAACCAGATGGATGCCGAAGGATTCGGATCCTGCACCAACACCGGAGCCTGCTCGGCTGAATGCCCGAAAGAGATCAGCCTGTCGAATATTGCGCGGCTGAACAGGGAGTATATCTCTGCCGGAATGACAGCACACGAATAA
>CALMKH010000021.1 GCA_937867025.1 uncultured Bacteroidota bacterium
CTTTGCAGGGCAAATTACAGATTACAAACTTTTTCCAGTCTTCCGGAATGGGCATATATAATAGAATAATGCCCTGTGTTCACGTTCATTTTTGTTCCATATTTGAATATTAGTTGAAAATTAGTTAATTTGTCTCGCTGATTTACCCTGTGTAAGTTCATGAACCGCGATACAACCATAGCACAGCTTAAAAATATAAGGCCTTACAAGGCTGACGGCAGTTCGTTGCTGAAAAAGATCAATGACATTTTATTCATAAAACCGATCAATGAACTGGAAGTGGAAGACTTGAGGCTCCTGATCGGCCAGGGTGAATTCCTGGATATAACCATACCCTTAGCGCTTGAGCATCTCCAGGAGGATATATTGACGGAAGGGGATTTTTATCCCGGCGATCTGCTGCGGAACGTGCTGGGCGCCGAAAAAACGTTCTGGAAAAAATACCCTGCTGTCAGGAATGAATTCAAGGCCATCCTTTCAGAAAAATACGGTGAAATTCGCGAGGCGCACATTGCGGAAACGAGCAAGGAGCAGTTCATGAGACTTATAAACGATTTCCTTGAATCGTCATAAAAGTCCTGTCATAACCGTACTTTTGTATAAAAAGCATTCATGAATAAATTACTGACAGTACCTGCTATTGTTTTTATATGTGCGCTGATGACGGCGGGCTGCAAATCGGTTTCTTGCCCCCAGCATTATAAAGATCCGAATCCGTATATCATGTATTTCAATAAGGAGACCATTATCGGGGATACGCTCTATCTCAGCATCACCATCTATAATCAGTCGGACTCTCCCAACCTGGTATACATCAATCCCCATATTATTCCCGACGTAGTCGGCGATTCAAGCCTCAGGCCTTCATGGCATTCCGGCTTTCCGGATCAGGACCACCTGCTGCCAAAGCTTGACGCAAAGGGAAAATCCATGCTGAATTGCAAGAACTGCACGCAGCATTACAGTGAAAGCACCTGGTATAAAACACTGAAAAAGGGGGAGTCGTATACCTGTTACAAGCGGTTCGCCATAGCAGGCCTGAAGAAAAAAACCGAAGGATATTCATTCATGCTGAAGCTTAGCTGGAATATTCCCTCTTACCTCAGCGCACATTGTCCTGCCATATGGACTGGCAACACCTATGCCATCGGAAAGGTTGTAAAATAACGGCGGGGTTCATGGTTACACTATAAGCCTGGCTTTCCCACGATAGTAAATTGCATTTAAAAAAATACTTTAATCTGCTTAATTTTGGGACAAATTAACACGCTTATCACTATGAACAATTTTCTGAGGGCACTGCTTATCGTCCCCCTGTTTTACTGGAATTGCAGCAATAAACCCAAGCCTGTGACGGAAAAGGATGATACCGGCCTGCGAAAAACGCTGGAGGCCATCATGTCACGCTACAAGGCCGACATCGGGGTGGCCTTCATGCACCTGGAGAATGGCGACACAATGACCATCCATAACGAACGGCATTACCCCATGCAAAGCACGTACAAGTTTCCGCTGGCAATGGCTGTACTGCATGAAGTGGATAAGAAAAGGATGTCTCTTGATCAAAAGGTTCATATTTCCAAAGAAGACCTGCGACCCGGTACATGGAGTCCACTGCGCGAAAACTATCCCCAGGGAGACATTGATGTTACAGTCGCTGAACTGATTGAATACACGGTTGGGAAAAGTGACAATAACACCTGTGATATCCTGTTCGGAATGATGGGCGGACCGTCAAAGGTGAATTCATATATTCACAGTCTGGGCGTAAAGGATATTGAGATTGCCACCACCGAAGATTCCATGCACCAGAGCTGGGACGTGCAGTTCACAAACTGGTGCGAGCCTTTTGCCATGACCCGCCTGCTGGAAGGCCTTCATAAAAAGAAGTTCCTGTCTGATTCAAGCACATCGTTTTTGCTGGGTGTCATGACCGGATCGATGAACAGCCCTTACCGGATCATGGGACTTTTGCCGAGAAGTGTAACTGTTGCCCACAAGACCGGCACAAGCGATACGATGAAAGGCATCCGGGCGGCAGTTAATGATGCAGGTATCATCACACTGCCCGATGGAAAACATATTGCATTGACAGTCTTTGTCAGCAATTCGCCTGAAGAGTTTCCAGCCGTCGAACGTGTCATGGCAGAGATAGCAAGGGCGGTGTATGATCACTACGCATTAAGCGACAGCATGCAGAAGGATATTGAAGCCCTTGTCCATGAAAAGAATGATGAGAACTTCAACGGGGTCATACTGGTGACGCGCGACGGCAAAACCATCTATTCGAAAGCTGTGGGATATTCCGATATGGAAGCCCGGACACCTTTGAAAACAGACGATCAGTTTGTCATAGGATCAGTCAGCAAACAGTTCACCGCTGTCATGGTTATGCGGGAAGTTGAAAAGGGACATATACACCTGAATGATCATATCGGTAAGTATTTGCCCGATCTCAAACAGCCCTGGAAAGATTCGGTGACAGTGGATCAGCTGCTGACGCATATGCATGGCATTGTGGCGCTCGACAAACCTTTGTCTTACAAGCCGGGAACGAAGATGGATTATCCGACTGGCAACGGGCCGGGGTACCACCTGCTGTCGCTGATCCTCGAAAAAACTTCCGGAAAATCCTTTGTGGATTTATCATCGGAGCTGTTTGCTGAATGCGGAATGACACATACCTTCCATCCCGGGAAAAAACAATATAACGCGCTTGTAAAAGGCTATTCACGGGACATGAACGGAAAATGGAACTTTCAGACATCAGATATTGATATATACCCGGCAGCCAGGTCGTTTATATCCACCAGTGGCGACCTGCTGTTATGGAACCAGCACCTGCACAACGGAAAACTTCTCAGGCCGGAAACATACAA
>CALMKH010000022.1 GCA_937867025.1 uncultured Bacteroidota bacterium
TTGATCGTGTTCTTCAGCTCCAGGATCTCTCCTTTTACGTCCACCGTGATCTTACGCGACAAGTCGCCCTTGGCCACGGCCGTCGTTACCTCCGCAATGTTACGCACCTGGGCTGTCAGGTTACTACCCATCTGGTTTACGGAGTCGGTAAGGTCTTTCCAAACACCACCCACACCTTTTACTTTGGCCTGACCACCGAGTTTTCCTTCCGATCCCACCTCACGCGCCACACGCGTTACTTCCGAGGAGAATGAGTTCAGCTGATCCACCATTGTATTGATTGTATTCTTGAGTTCCAATATCTCCCCTTTTACGTCCACCGTGATCTGCCTGGAAAGGTCACCTTTGGCCACTGCGGTTGTTACCTCCGCGATGTTACGCACCTGACCTGTCAGGTTGGATGCCATCTGGTTCACGGAGTCGGTAAGGTCTTTCCAGGTTCCCGCAACACCCTTTACCTGGGCCTGGCCCCCTAGTTTTCCTTCCGTTCCCACCTCGAGTGCCACACGGGTCACTTCTGATGAGAACGAGTTCAGCTGGTCCACCATCGTATTGATCGTGTTCTTCAGCTCCAATATCTCTCCTTTTACGTCCACCGTAATTTTCTTGGAAAGGTCGCCCTTGGCCACCGCGGTCGTTACCTCCGCAATGTTACGCACCTGGGCTGTCAGGTTGCTACCCATCTGGTTTACGGAGTCGGTAAGGTCTTTCCAAACACCACCCACACCTTTTACTTTGGCCTGACCACCGAGTTTTCCTTCCGATCCCACCTCACGTGCCACCCGCGTTACCTCCATTGAGAACAGGTTGAGCTGTTTTACCATGTCATTCACCTCCCGTGCAATACGAGCAAATTCACCCTGAAGGGTATGCCCCCCTATCTCTTCCGGCATCTCCTGGGTCAGATTGCCCTTGGCCACCGAACTGATAACGTGAGCGATCTCAATGGTAGGGTGCACAAGGTCGGAGATCAGCGTATTCAAAGACTCGATTCCGGTGCTCCATGCCCCTCTCGCATAAGGCAGCTCTATACGCTGGGTGAGCTTACCTTGCTTGCCTATGGTATTGCCTGCTTTGGTAAACTCTTCCATCATACGTTCGTTTAATGAGAAAATATCATTCAGCACATCACATATTTTACCGCTGAGTCCGACTTTGTCAATTGGCATTCTTACACTGAAGTTACCATTCCGGACTTCAGTCAGAGTATTGAGAAGCTGTTTCAGATCCAGATGTCCTGACAACTGGTCCATCAACTCCGCATCATGTCCATTCTGTTTCGCACGTTTCTGGGACTTGCCACGGAGGACTTTAATCTTCTCCGGCGCTAAAGTGTCTGTTTCCGAGACCGAATCATAGGTAGAGGATTTTTTTGAGCTCATATTAAAGTTTGTATTATTTTCTGGCTTTTGAGGATACACTTACCTCAGGATACAATAAAAAAATCATGAAATTCCGACGTAAGTTTAATTCATGGTAAAGATTCTATTTAAGCCAATAAGCGATGTTACATTTAAAAGTTTAAATGTTGCATAATTCCCATATCAGGATCTTTAAAAAGCCAGGTATTACTACACTCCGGCATTTCAGAAATCAGGTCAGCGGTGCAGGAAAAGATAACCGGTGGATACCTTAATCCCCAGCATGTTCTTTGGATCCGTTCTTCGATTTTACAGCGCGCATTTTCCGTCCATGCACTTTTTCCGCTTCATCAATGGAGTGCGAAGTCTGGAGACTTCGTTCTTTCTGGGTGAGATCGCGCAGCTTTTTATAGAATTCCTGTATCGTCAGGAGTTCATCTTCCGTCAGGTTTTCAACGTCCACCAGCCTGTTGCTTGCATATTCATGGGCAGCCACCAGCTCATTAAGCTTAAGCTGCAGGGCAAGAGAATCCTTATTTTGTGTTTTCTGGATGAGAAATACCATGAGGAATGTGACTATGGTAGTCCCGGTATTGATAACCAGTTGCCAGGTTTCCGAAAAATCAAAAAACGGTCCGCTTAAAAGCCAGATCATGATTGAAATGAGCGCCAGTGTAAACGCCATAGTGCTACCGGCCGCCCTGGTAATCCTTGCGGCAAATTTTTCGAACAGGGCCACGGTTTTCCTCTTACTTCCAACGCCTGAAATCTGCAAATCGAGTTCGCTTTTCTTCGGCTTTTTTAATGCTTTCATTCTCATCCGGTTTAATATGCAAAATTGTGACCCGGGACGGGCTATGCGATTATATCATTCACCGAAAATTTTACATCTTTCCCTAAGACGCCGGATTCAACCTGACACAGATCATTTTTTGACGCCTCCGCCAATTCAACGAAATGTTTTACAATAATTTAAAGAACAGAGCAAAAAAAGACAATTCAAATTTCCATAACGTCTGTTTGATTTATCAAAAAATTTTAATTTCCTTTGACACCTTTTATTAACCCACACAATCGTATGAATTACTTTCAACCAAACCAATCTTATTTATCACGGCTTCCCGGTTATAACCCTGTCATTAACTTTTCCAATAAGGGTAATCACCAGGATGACAAACTAAAAAATAAGGCTGTCAGGAAAGACATGCCTTTGAAACAGGATGAACTATACATCATTCTTGCTGATGACGACTCAGATGACAGGGAGCTTTTCGGTGAAGTCATAAAAGATACCGGTTTGAAAGTAAAACTCGATTTCGCGGAAGATGGCAGGGAACTGCTTGCCATGCTCGAATCTTCAGCGAAAGAATTGCCGCAGTTGATCTTCCTGGACCTGAATATGCCCAATAAAAGCGGGACCGAATGTCTTGAAATCATAAGGAGTTCCGAAAAACTGAAACATCTTCCGGTGGTCATTTATTCCACGTCAGCATCCATCAAGGACATAGATGAAACCTTTGAAAGAGGAGCCAATTTATATATCCGCAAACCTTCATCCTACCATGATCTGTTGAGCATGGCCAAAAGGGTGCTGATGCTCGACTGGGAAAAATATAAAGCCAGGGCATCGAAAGCTAATTTCATTTTTTCAGATAAAACAAAGTAAATTTGCGTATGGCATCTCCCGGATCTCATAAAGAAAAGATTGCGATTGCGGAAGACAAACTGCAATTTAAATACTTGCCGGCGTATGCCTCGTTTATCCTTAACAATAAACTTGATGAATATGTCAGGGAACAGCTGAAATATTCATTTGAAGAACAAATTCCCATTCTCAGGTTTTTTACACATTTATCCGATGAGGAACTCTTTAACCTTTCGAAAGCGTCCACTACTGAATTACTGACCATGCTGGCAGAAAACCGCGGCAAGGAATTCATTGACAAGTCGACAGGCGAATACATAACCAACCGTATTCCGACCATAGAACGCGAACAAGTGGTTTCACAGGACATTACCATTGCATCATTCCTGAGAAGAAAAACGCTAAGGAAATTTCTCGAATATTATACACAGGAATTCAAAGACTTCATTCTTATCATGGAGGAAGTCGACCGTTTTGTTGCAGAAAGCGAAGACGCATTGTTCAGCGCCTATATCAATATCCAGCAGGAACAAATCCGGTGGTATAACCACGAACTTGAACGAAAGCAGGAGGATTTGCTTGAAGCCCAGGAACTCGCTGATATGGGCAGTTTTATATGGGACCTGACCGGTAAGAATTCAGTTTTTACCCCGGGTGTCCTGAAGATTTTTGAAATGACAAAAACCAGCAACCTTGAAGAATTCATGACCCAGGTGCACGAGGAAGACAAGGCCATGCTGCAGGCGGCTCTTGACAAGGCCATAAAAAAAGACGGACTGTACGAATGCGAGTACCGCTTCGTCAAAGACGGCAAGGAAAAACGCATATGGTCCAGGGGCATAGTGGATTTTAAGGACGGAGTAGCCGTCAGCATGAAAGGCACGCTGATGGATGTCACCAACAAGTACACGATCCTGAACCAGCTGCAGGAAAGCGAAAAGGCCAACAAACTGGCTCAGGCTCTTACACATATAGGCAACTGGACCTGGGATATTCACAGCGGCAAAATCACCTGGTCGGATGAACTTTACAGAATTTACGGGCTGGAACCCCAGTCTGAAAAGATCACCTTTGAAAGATTCCTGTCATTCGTGCATCCCGACGACCGGGAGAAACGGAGGAGTGACCTGCAGGAAACCCTGAAAACACTTAAGGTAAATGATTACACCATGCGTATCATCACTGCCAAAGGCGAAACCAAGGTCCTGAAAGGCAAGGGTGAAATGCTGACGGATAAGAATAACAGGCCCCTGATTCTGAACGGCACTTGCCAGGATATCACGTTCGAGCACCAGTTGAATGAAGAAATCCATGAAAAGGAAAAATATCTCCAGGAACTGATAAATAATGCCCCTGATGCCGTTATAGTCCTTGACGAGACCAACACAATAAGTTTATGGAATCCCAAAGCCCAGGATATTTTCGGATGGACAACGGAAGAAGTGCTTGGCCGTTCGCTGCCGGACACCATTCTTTTAGGCGACACCCATAAAGAGCACAAATCAGGTCTGATGCGGCTCATTAAATCGGGCATTCCAAAACATCTGAACAAAACGCTGGAAATGAATGCCATACATAAGAACGGCCGGGAATTTTACATTTCCATCACCATTTCACAGTATTTGCTCCAGGGCAAATCTTCATTTATCTGTTTTATACGCGATATTTCAGAGGACAGGAAGACAAAAGAAGAACTGAACTTAAAAAGCAGGCAGCTTGAAAGGCTTAATGTATCGCTGGAGGCTAAAAACAATGAACTGTTAAGAATAAACAAGGAACTTGAATCGTTTAATTATATTGCCAGCCATGACCTGCAGGAGCCGCTTCGCAAAATACAGACATTTACACAGCTCATTGTCGAAAAAGCCGAAGGCAAGCTTCCTCCTTCCACTGTAGAATACTTTAACAAGATAAGAACTTCTTCGGCGAGGATGAAGGTATTGATAGAAGACCTGCTGATGTTCTCGCAAACCACTGCCAACGAGGATAATTTTGAGCCTACGGACATGAACATGGTACTGGACGAAGTGAAGATCATTTTGTCAACGGTTATTGAGGAGAAAAAAGTGGTTATCAAGTCCGATGCCTTGCCGGAATTGAAGGTGATTCCATTCCAGGTGCAGCAACTGTTCCTCAACCTTATAAGCAATGCCATCAAATACTCCAAGGAACAGACAGCACCAAGGATCAGGATCAGCAACAGGATTGTCAGGGGCACCCAGGTCAAAGATGAAAAAGCCTTACCAGGCAAAGAGTATTATGAATTCAGGTTCGAGGATAACGGAATAGGTTTTGAAGAAGAGAACGCCGAAAAAATATTCGGTTTATTCCAGAGGCTTCACAACAAGGATAAGTATTCGGGAACCGGGATCGGGCTTGCCATCTGTAAAAAAATAGTCAACAATCACAACGGTTTCATAAGGGCTGAAAGCTCGCTGGGCAAAGGTTCGGTCTTTTATGTTTATTTCCCGAAGGATGACGGGTTGCCGAAAAAAACCAATTACCTGGTAAATTAAGGAAAAACCGCTGGTTACCTGAGTTCGCGGACCGTTAAATGCTGAGGAGGAAGTTCTCTTTGTTGAGACCGCTTGTATGGTACTGCCAGTTGATGGACAC
This sequence comes from uncultured Bacteroidota bacterium, assembly GCA_937867025.1. Lineage (GTDB taxonomy): Bacteria > Bacteroidota > Bacteroidia > NS11-12g > UBA955 > JABMMZ01. The sequence goes on from CALMKH010000022.1 coordinate 5,623, forward strand.
CACTTCCGACAAGACCTTTTTCAGGGTCGCAAAATCATTCGGTTTTTTGATATATACATTGGCGCCTTTCAGGAACGTCCTTTCTATATCCTCCTCCGCCCCGGAAGTGGAATAAATGGCCACGGACAGGTCTTTCAGCGCTTTTGACTCCCTTATTTCCTTCAGGCATTCCAATCCGCTCTTGAGCGGCATGTTAAGGTCGAGGAACAGGATATGGGGCAATATGATATCTTTCCGGTTGAGGTAATTCATCAGCTCGACTCCGTCATTGACAGTCTGAACCTTTGTCTTGATCTTGATTTCATCGAACGCTTCCTTGAAGAAAAGCCTGTCGTCCTCGTCGTCGTCCGCTAAAAGTATATTGAGTGGCTCATGTTGCATATAGGCATGTTGTGTTTGGTTTACCGCACAAATGTAAAAGTATAACTTAACAAATAAAATTTATTTTTCATTGTTCAGACTGTGCTGCAGCATTACGTCTTTTGGCAATGATCTTCTGGAACACGGAAGGTGACAGCCCGGTGGTTTTTTTGAACTGGTTGCTCAGGTGTGATACGCTGCTGTAATTTAATTTATGCGAAATTTCGGTAAGGGTCAGGTCGCTGTTCGTGATAAGATGCTTGGCACGCTCTATCTTCTGGAGAATGATAAAGTTCTCGATGGACGTATAGGTCACCTCTGAAAACAGGTTTGCTATATATCCGTAACTGTGATTCAGCTTATCCGCCAGGTAAGAAGATATCTTCACTGCCGGCAGATTATCCTCATTATACACCATATCCACTATAGTATCCTTTGTTCGCTGAACCAGGGCATTTTTCTGGTTCTCTATCACTTCTATGCCATAATCTTTCAGACTTGCATTCAGCGCACTCACCTGCTGTGAGGATAATTCCTCCCTGATCCTGATCTCATTCACGCTGAGCAACTCGTAATTCAGATCGAGTTTTTCCAGCTGTTCGGTCAGCATTTTCCTGCAAATAACATTCATGTCATAGTTTACGTATAGTTTCATACCGACAAATATAATAGATTTTTTTGCCTCAAATCACTCGTCAAACCAATACTGATGATAATCATTCGATTCTGTTATTGAAAAGCCGTAAATAAGCTTAAAGTGTGAATGATGTAACTTATTTTGGAAGTCGTATAAGTGCAGAAAAGCATAGTATGTTCATCTTTGTTCCCTGATTAAAACCTGATGAGAGCAGGAGGCATAATACTGATTATACTTGGTTTGGTCCTGACTGTTTATACCACGTTCAGTTTTTTTACAAAGGATGAAGTGCTTGACGTGGGAAGGGTTGAGATCAGCAAAAAAGAAAAACACAGCATCACATGGTCCCCGGTGCTGGGCATTGTACTGCTGAGTTTGGGAGGTATCATGTTATGGCGGGCTGAAAAAATAAATAAATCATGAACATAAAACGGATCTTCGGAACATTCCTCACTATTATCGGCATTGTAGGCCTGCTGATCGCGGCCATACAATTCATCAATAATACAGGCGGAACATATAATGTAAAAGTATTGCTCACCCTTTCCATTCTCGGATTTATCTTTTTTGTATCGGGACTGGGACTTGTCCGAACGATAAAAGATGAATCATAATAATAATAACACTATAACAACCAGGCACGACGAATATGACAAGGCTAACAAGTAAAGACAACCACATGAACAAGAAACTCAATATGGAAACCGAATCAGAAATCAATGCCAAAATTTTACAAGTCACAAATGTTATCCAGGAAAAATTTCCGGAAATATCAAACTACATCGAGGAAAAGCCTGCTATAAGCGACAATCATTCATCGTATCTTGAAAGGCTGAAGGCCTACTACGAGTCGGTGAATTCGTTACTGACCAAGTACATTAAAGAGCGGGAAACCATTCTGCTCAACCGTACAAAATATAAAACGGGATACGATTTCTGACTTTGGGAATGAATCGTTAACCATCAAATCAATAACACACATATGGTGCATGTCACAAAAGAGGGCGTAATTTTACAGAAAACCCATCTTGGGTTCGAAAATGAAGCCGTTCTTAATCCGGGGGTCATATCTTTTGACGGCATAACCCACATATTTTACCGCGCTGTCAGGAAGGGCAATTATTCGTCAATAGGTCACTGCAAGCTCAAGGGCCCCCTTAAAGTTATGGAGCGTCTGGAAACTCCCGTGCTTTTTCCCCAGTTCGATTATGAATCGCAGGGGGTCGAAGATCCCAGGATAGTAAAGATAGACGACCTGTATTTTATGTCTTATACCGCTTACGACATGGTAAATGCCCTGGGAGCGCTCGCCACCTCGCGGGATCTCGTGCATTTTGACAAGCACGGCATTATCACCCCGCGCATCAGCTATGCGGATTTTAAACACCTCGCCGAATGCCAGGGTAAAGTGAATGAAAAATACTTCCGCATCAACCGCCAGTATGAGGACATGATCAAATTTGATGAAAGGGTATTTGTCTGGGATAAAAACATCATATTCTATCCCAGACGCATCGATGGCAAAATTGTCTTCATGCACCGCATAAAACCCGGCATACAGATTGTAAAGATCAATGCCCTCAGCGACCTTACCAAGGAATTCTGGGACGACTACTTCCTGCATTTCAACGAGCACATATTAATGGATCCGATTTTCGAGCATGAGGCAAGCTATATTGGCGGGGGCTGCCCCCCTATCGAGACCGAGGCCGGATGGCTGTTGATCTATCACGGCGTGCATGATGCTCCCTCCGGTTTTATTTACTCAGCCTGCGCGGCCCTTTTCGATATTCACGATCCATGCAAAGAACTGGCAAGACTGCCATATCCGTTGTTTGCACCCGAATACGATTACGAATTATCCGGGGAAGTGAGTAATGTATGCTTCCCCACCGGTCATTCCATTTACGACGACACCCTGTATATTTACTACGGCGCGGCCGACGAGCAGATAGCCGTAGCTTCTGTCAGGCTGCCTGAACTTATCAATGAATTATTAGCACACAAAAAATGAAAAACGAATTTATCTCACAGCAGTTTAAGAATATCATTTCCCAGCAGGACATGTATAAACTGTCATACTCGCTCCTTCCATCCCAAAAACCGGCGCATACCGGAGACATGACCGTAATACCCAGCGAATCTGCCCCTGCATTGCCAGAGGTGCTGTTCATTACCTCATACCCTCCGCGCCAGTGCGGCATCGCCACCTACTCGCAGGACCTGATGCATGAATTGCAGTCGAAGTTCAGGGATTCCTTTTCCATCAAGGTATGTGCGCTGGAATCCGTGTATGAAAAACACAGCTATACCGAACAACCTGCTTACATCCTCGATGTGTCCGATCCATTATCCTATGAGCAGGTAGCGGAAAATATCAACAGGAATGGCCGCATACGCCTGGTCGTCATACAGCACGAATTCGGATTGTTTCCTGACCATGAACAGTTCGTTCAGTTTCTCCGTGCATTGAAAAAACCGGTGCTCATAGGGTTTCATACTGTCCTGCCCCATCCGGATGAAGTGTTCCTTCAGAGGGTGAAACAGATCGCCGCATCTTGCAAATCCATGATCGTTATGACAGAACAATCGGCCAAGATACTGGAACGTGATTATGATATTGAAGCGGTGAAGATACATGTCATTCCTCATGGCACTCACCTGGTCCCTCACCTGGGCAAGGAGGAGTTGAAAAAAAAATACAACCTGCAGGGACGGATGGTATTATCCACGTTCGGCTTGCTCAGTTCAGGCAAAAGTATTGAAACCACCCTTGAAGCCCTGCCTTCTGTCATTAAAGAACATCCCAGGGTCATATTCCTGGTGATAGGACGAACCCATCCGGCGGTTTCAAAGAACGAAGGTGAGGTTTACCGTGAAATGCTTGAGCGCAGGGTCAATGAGCTGAAACTCAATAAACACGTCAGATTTATAAACTATTATCTTCCGCTTGACGAATTACTCGAATATCTGCAGCTGACCGACATTTACCTGTTCACGTCGACAGATCCCAACCAGTCTGTAAGTGGAACGTTTTCCTACGCCATCAGTTCGGGATGCCCAATTATAACCACACCGATCCCGCAGGCGGTGGATGTAAAGAAAAACAACCTCGGCGACATCGTGGATTTCAGGAATTCCGC
>CALMKH010000023.1 GCA_937867025.1 uncultured Bacteroidota bacterium
AGGTAAACATTTTTCGGGATATGGAAGATTATCTGCTTGTTAAAGTACAATTCAAAAAGAAGAATATACCCATCATAGACAAAAATGTTTATCTATCAACAAATAAGTTCAGTATTTCTTTAATAAATAATGTCTTAACCGGCCTTTTGAGACCGCTTCTAATAACTTAAAATGGAACTATCACGATTACTCCGTTTTCATGTATTTGGCAACCATACCGCCACACCTGAACCATGTAAAGCCCCGGGGCCCATGACCTGATATCGATCTCCAGCCTGCCGGCGCCGGAATGCGATGTTAATATTTCTGCCTTTAAAAAATCGCCATTTTAAGGCGTCAATGAGACAAGGTAGAAATGAGTGAACACCAAGGGAGTATACATAAAAAAAGGTGGCACTTGGGGCATCACATTCGGAACTGCCATTAACATGAGGCTGAAACGAAAAACTTACCTGAGGCTTGGATTTGATATGCTCCTGATAGATTACAGGCCTCAGGAGTACGAAACCCTGGAAAAGGAATCAGTCAATTTTCCAAACAATAATACACTTTATAAAAAGACATTTAATTCAAATGGGCCTTCTTCCAAACATATAGCGCCTTCCTTCAGCTTTTATAGTACAAATATCACCGCCGGGTTCATGTTTATATTTTAGTGTTCTGCTTTCTGTCCTGCAGTGGTTTGATGCTTTGATATATCTTTTGGCTTTTTAATCAATTGCCTGTCGAATATTATTTAATGGATGTATATCGGCACAAACAAGTGTACAACTTGAACGCAGCCACAAGCAAAACTGTTTTACATAATACTTTAAAACTTACCGAAAGGGACTGTCCGGAATATAAATATCAAAAGTTGTCCCTATGTTCAATTTGGCCTGGGCCAGAATAATGCCATTGTGACTTTCAACTATCTTCCTGACAATGGCCAGTCCTATACCTGTCCCGGCATATTCTTCCTTTGGGCGAAGCTTTTTAAACATTTCAAAGATATACTCCTTGAACCGGGACTCGAAACCAATCCCGTTATCTTCGAACGCGATATGACAATACCTCATCTTCGAGTCAATCTTGCCCTTCAGGGACGGATTGTCGGTTTCCAATTCCTCGCCTGTTTTGATCCTGCTCCTGATGACAAGTACCGGCCGAGTTCCCGGTCTTGCAAACTTTAGTGCGTTGCCTACCAGATTATGCATTAACTGGCGAAACTGAAACTGGATAACGAAAGCCATACCCAAGCCTTCAGAATTTATACTGGCCTGTTTTTCCTCAATCATTTCAGAAAATTGTATTTTTATTTCATCCATTATGGAATTGAGGTCAATACACTTGAATTTCCTGTCAGCAGTATTAATGCGGGAAAAGGCCAGCAAGTCCTCTATAAGTTGTTGCATCAGCGCCGAAGATGATTGGATTTTTTTGAGGTATATTTTTCCGCTTTCGCTTAAGTTTTCTATTTCCTTTGCCAGCAACCTGTCGGCAAAGTTTCTGATCTTGCGCAGGGGTTCCTGCAGGTCGTGACTGGAAACATAGGCAAAAGAATGGAGTTCCTTATTTATGATCTCCAGTTCAGTGGCCCGTTTTTCCTTTTCCTGATTCTGGTACGCAAGTTCCCTGTTGGCAATGATCAATTCAGTGGCAAGCTTTTCCTTTTCCCTGTTCTGAGCGGCGAGTTTCCTGTTTATAATAACCAATTCAGCCGCGCGTTTTTCCTTTTCTTCATTCTCATAAGCAAGCTCTTTATAAGCAATAACCAATTCATCGGAGCGTTTTTCTGTTCCCTCGTCCTCAAAAGCGAGTTTACTGTTTAGAGGTTCGGGGTGGCTAATACGTTGTTCTTTAAATTTCAAACCTGGATTTCTTTTTGCTGATACTTCATCATTCTGAAATATTAAAGGAGATTATTTTTCTGCGGGAACAGATGAGAAAAATTCTTGCAGATGTAATCGGGATTACCTGAAATATTCTTGGCAGAACAAAGATAAGCATATTTACACCCGTATCAGCGTCAAAAGCAAATAAAAACCTGCTGTTGACCGTTGAACTACCGGATTTGCCGGTTTTAAGGAGCCCTGGGAACCACAGGTTGTGCGATGCGCATGGCGCCCTCTTTTAACAAGAATAGCCAGATATTTGGTTTTATTTCCCCTGGTATAACATCTTGTTCCTGAAAATGAAACGGGCGATTAATACTGAAACTATAGCATTTGAGACGATGCCCTGTCAATCAGATCATCAATTCAATGACCAGTGTTTTAATTGACCCGGATCCACTCGAATCAATTTCGATTTGAATCTGTATGCCCCGTATTGTAAATCGTTGCTTAAAAACACTTATTTCCTGCCCTATACTTACATATTGTGGTTTGACCGGAAAGCGGATATCCTCCAGTGGATATTTGGTGGAATTGAAAATTTCTTCCTCGCCTTGCTTCACTATTATTTTAACAAGTTCTATCCCATATGGGATCTTTCCGAAGGGAAAATCGCGATCGAAGCTCATGTTTCAAAGATACAAAATTTCTGACAATAACCGTTTAACCGGATATTTTGATCTTGATTAATTTCAGGATGTCTTCTACAGGTGTCTGGTCTTTCACGTCTATCCGTATACCACGTCCTTCTGCATATGGCCTGGCCTGCTTTAATTCCGTTTTAATGGATTCCGCGATATCGCTTTCCAGGATCTGATCCACAGCTTTCTGTCCAAATACAAATGCGGCTTTAAAAAAGTTGTCCCTTGGAAGCAAATAAATTATAACCCTCTTCTTATCCTTTATCCTGTAGCTCCATCCATATTTCTCTCCAGAAAAGTTCCATTCGGAAGTCGCTTGAGGACTGTTCTTCTTAGTGTAGTCTTCAAAGCGTTCCCACATGGGAAATGTCACACCCAGTGCACGCTTCAGGTCTTGAATGACCGGCATGGTGCCTTTATCGGTAAATATGCTCTTCATAATTCCGGCGGTTTATGATCGTCTGCAGCCATACAGATGCTTATGCCGGTAAAAATCGCAAAATTCCGCAAAAAAACAATACCGGCATGCCGAAATTAGTTACCCGGAGATGCATGCAGTATCTCACCTGACTATATAATATACGTTGGTCTTCCATTTAGCGGGATCAGGCTCCTTCATAGGGTCGGAGAAATATTCCTCAAGCACCCAGGCCTTTTGCAAATGATGATCTTCAACGTATTTATCCAGTTGGCCATACACTTCCGCCATGTTTTCATAGGGGCCGTAATAGGTGACCATAAGGGCTTTTGACTGCGGAATAGTAATCTTTTCAAATCCAGGCAAGGCTCCGTACGAGTCTGGGATGACAACAGCGGCGCCTAAGTCTGTTTCCCCTTTCTGTGGATCGACAGAAAAGTAAATGGCAAAAGGAGGATCTGTTGGATTGAGGCCTGACTTGTTCAATGTGGAATAAATATCTTTGTAAGCCCCGGCAAAAAACTGGCTTAACTTGTCGAAATGCAATACCGCCCTGCGCATAACAAATGTCCTGGCAGTCCAGTCGATCTCTTGAATCTGGTGTATCTTGTTGTTCATAATACCAGCAAATATGCAATGGAAAAAATCCGGTTGTTGTGCCGGATATCATGCCATACCCTGAATATTGTCATGCGTCAGGACGGTATGAATGTGCTGGCAGGCAATACATGAAAGCATACCCTTGAGACATTTGAAGGATCAGTCTTTTTTTCCACATGTCTTGGAAATGCGCAGGCTCCTCCTATACTTTTGGCGGCAGGGTGGAGGGAAGGGGCGGGAATGTCATCCATACGAAGCTTAATAAATCATCTCCTGCCATACTGAAAATTAATGGTTAACCGGTTCAATAACTTAAGAAGAGAGCTGTTGTTTTGCAGGGTTTTCACCATACTTTGCAGCCTGATGTACACGGTCGCCACGTTTGCATTGTCGCCAAATGTGAACTGGTATTCAGTCAATGAAGGCTTGTCGCAGAGCATGGTCACCTGCTTTTATAAGGACAGGAAGGGCCTGATGTGGATAGGCACGGGCGATGGGCTAAACAGTTTTGATGGCAGGAACTTTGTAAAGTACAGGAAGAATCTTCCCAATTCACAAGGGCTTCAGAACAGCACCATTCGGCAGATAACGGAGGATGAACAGGGGAGGCTATGGGTGGCCACAGATCACGAGGTTTACATATTCGATCCGGCAAAGGGTGTGTTTAGTGAACAGCTTAATACCGGTACAGGTCTGGGAGGCTGGCGAATACTGGATTTTAAGCGTGGCGTTGCCACGATATTCTCAGCAGGCAGCGGTGTCTTTCATTACCATCCTGAGCGCAGGTTCCTCGATACTTTCGGGATGGCCAGGGACCGCATGCGACACAATTATCATGTGGTTCCGCTTTCCGATAAGGTTATGATACTGGCAGGGTCTGAGGGCATATCGAAAGCCACCTTCGAGGGCAACCGGCTGACCGGCGTTGACATGCTTGTTTCAGGGGATTTCCATGCTATTGAACGGTTTGGAGGCAGTATAGTTTCGGCCTGCAGAGACAAGCTGGTCATGATCGACAGCCATCTGAATGTGTCGGTTATTCCCATCCGCTTGCAGGATGATGTCTACAGTGTTATCCAATACAGGGGTCAACTCCTGGCAGGTACAGCCAAAGCATTATTCAGGATCAATCCCGTAACAGGCCAAACCGATAAACTGAATATCGGAAACAGGGAGCAACTGGTAAAAGTACTTTGGTCGGATATGCACAACTTGTGGATTGGGACGGATGGGGCGGGTTTCGGGATATGGTCGTCCCAAAGGAATAAATTCGTGTATTTTGATCTGAAAGAAGGGAGTGAAGACAAGCCCAACTCGGTATTCGGGATTGTAGCGACTAAAAAATATATATGGCATTTCGTACAAAACAGGGGTGTGGTTTTGACCGATTATGAAGGCAGGATCATTACCGAACTGAAGGGCCCTGAAAATTGTTTTGCCGGCCGGTTCCTCTGCATGAGAAAGTCGGGAAACACGGTATATATAGGTTCAGCCTGCGGTTTGTATGAAGTAGATGAGAATGGCCTGTCACCCCGGAAACTTACGCGCTTCCGGGATACTGTCCTCGATGTGGTGCGCAGTGGCGGGCGACTATACACATTCGGGTACGGGATAAAGGAATACAATGTCCATGGAACTGAGCTCGTGTACCGTAACAGTTACAATCACAATTCCGTCAGTGCCACAATGATCAAGTGTGCCGTGAGCCACAATCAAATGATCTGGGGTACTGACGGCCTTCTTGTGTTCAGCTTTAATGAAAACGACCGCAGGTTAACAGAGTTTCGTTTCGGAAACAATTTCCCGAGGATAATTTCAGTGGTTGTTACACCTAAAAATGAGCTGGCCCTGGCCACATATAACGGTGTGTATGTGTATGACATGAATGAGCTGCATAAAAACACTCCCAGGCATGTCTTAAAGGGAGAAATGATCTATGGCATGGTGGCAAGCGGCAACAGGCTCTGGTGTTCAAGCAATTCCGGTATTTATGTGCTGGACGGCAACTACCGCGTTGACAGGCATTTTATGCTGGCGGATGGATTGCAGTCGCTCGAATTCAATTCAAAGGGATACGATAAAACGAACGAGGGCCTGATCTTTTTCGGAGGCATCAACGGCACCAACATGGTGCATGAGGACGAATTGAAGGAAAATACCGCTGTTCCGAGACTCATGATCAACAGCGTGTCCGTAAATGAGCAGGAAGTCGTTGCATCCTCCTATGCATCCACCTTAAAGCTCAGGTATGACGACAACGTTTTTTCAGCCAGGATCACTGCCCTTGAATATGCCATACCTGAACGCGTAAGATACCAGTATAAGCTCGAGGGTTGGGATAAGACCTGGAGCAACCCGAGCGCAGGCGGTTATGTGCGCTACACCGGCACAAGGCCAGGGAATTACAGCCTGTATGCAAGGGCCTGCAACGGGGATGGCATCTGGGGCCAACCGGTGCTTCTCTTTCATGTACATGTCGTGCCTCCATGGTGGGCTACCTGGTGGTTCCGGATAACGGGACTGACTATATTTATCCTGATAGGCGGTCTCGCGGTCAGGTATATTGCAAGGAGAAAGCTGAAGCAACAACTGGCAGTTCTGGAAAAAGGGCAAATGCTGGAAGCTGAAAGAAGCCGCATATCGCGCGACATGCATGATGACCTCGGTGTAGAGCTCACCAAAATCAACCTCCTGAGCAAACATGTGCTGATGAAAGAGAAGGACAGGACTGAAAATATCCGGAAAATTGCAGACACTTCAGATACGCTGATTCAGAACATGCGCGAGATCATCTGGGCCCTGAACACCAATAACGACACCCTGGCCATCACGGCTGCCTATCTGCATGAATATGCCCTTAACCTGCTTGAAGAGCACCCTGTTCAACTGCAATTTGAGACACAAATGCAGAATGAGGATATGATACTGGGAGCCACCACTCGAAGAAACCTCTTTCTTATTTATAAGGAAGCACTCAATAACATCCTGAAACATTCCGGGGCGACACAGGTAATGGTTAAGATTGTGGGGGACCAGCATTCCGTAACGCTCAGCATAGAGGATAACGGCAGGGGGTTCAATACGCATGAACGCAGGCAGGATGCCAACGGCCTCCTGAATATGCAGACCAGGGCAAGGGAAATAAACGCGCGGATGGAAATTAAGTCTGTTCCCGGCGCAGGGACTTCATTACGACTGCACCTGGCAACGCCCGGTACATCATAATGTTATTGAAGGATTATGAATAAAGACGGAACATTGCATAGTATGATCAAGGTGGTGATTGTTGAAGACGACCCTCAGCTCAACGGGCAGTTGTGCGATATTGTCAAAGATATGCAGGACGGGGTTTTCCTCAGGAGTTTTACAAATGCGGAGGATGCGCTCATCACCTTGCCTGAATTGCAGGCCGACGTGGTCGTGATGGATATCAATCTGCCCGGCATTTCCGGGATAGAATGCACACGTTCGCTTAAGGAAATACTGCCTTCTTTACAGGTTTTGATGTGCAGTGTATACGATGATGACGACCGTTTGTTTGAATCCCTGAGGGCAGGCGCCACAGGTTACCTCCTGAAATCGGAGGTGCTGGAAAAGCTTGCGGATGCCGTCAGGATGCTGATGCTTGGAGGTTCTCCCATGAGTCCGGGCATTGCCAGAAGGGTTATCAGTTTCCTGCAGCAACCGCCCCGGCCTACGAGGCATATCGAATTGCTGACCACCAGGGAAAAGGAAATACTCGACTGGCTGAGCAAGGGTTATCGTTACAAGGAAATAGCGTCAGGCTTGAGCCTTTCCATAGACACCATAAGAAAACACGTGCGGAATATTTATTACAAGCTGCAGGTGCAAAGCCGCACCGATGCACTGAACAAGATATTTCCGAAATAAGTCAGACACGGAGGGCAATGTCCTGGCATCAGCGGGCTACAAGGCAAATCCGGCCGGCATTCTGAATTCTTTAGCATCGGTGTACCCGAACCTGTATGTTGTGTATTTCGCACCGATCACGTCATATGGCGAATAAAGTGGCCGCAGCCGGGTTCAAATAACGCATACGGATGCCAGGCATTCAATTACGTGAAAGTATTATTATGGAATGGAAACTGCATCAGCAGGTTTAAAATTCGTAATGTAAAATAAAACATTTACAAATAAATCAGCAGAAACACGTATTTTTCAATGCAGAAAAGTGTTATGACAAGGCAAAAAAAGCTTGTTCAGATAATAAACCTGTTGTATGCCCCGTAATCATTCACAACCCTGCCTTTGCGAAAACTCAGCAATATCAGGATCAGGCCGCACAGTATTTCGTTCACAAGCGAAACAAATGACGGGAATCCAAGGGCAATGGGAGCTATGATGATCCATGCGCCCAAAACGATATTGAAAAACCTGGCAGCCCTGGATACTTCACCCATCGCTATGACTGAAAATGTGATGATAAGGGCTCCGGCGGTGTGATCGCTGTCGGCAAGGGCGTTGTTGTAACCTAGCGCGGCAGGAGAAAGCATAAGCCAGATCCCGGCCAGGGATGTCACCACGAGATTCCAGGGAATGGACATGCCCGAAAAAATATTCCTGAAAATTGTTCCGGGCGGCATGACGGCTTCTTCCTTTTGGGGCTCTGCACCGGGGATGGAGCCTCCGTGCCAGAAAGCCTGCCAGAAAGGCTGTCCGCTCTTTTTGCTCTGCTTAAGGAACATGACAGAGGCGATCACTTCATCAAATGCGCAGGGTATCATGACCAGCATGGCTATTGCGGTCAGAAGACACATAAAACACCAGGCACCCACGACAGTAGGCTGAAGGATGATAAGCGTGATGCTGACGGCCCCCAGGGGTATGATCAGTATGCCAAAGAGAATGACCGCCCAGGGCATTGTCCTCCAACGGTTGACACCTCCGATATAGCCCATCATGGCATCGAGCATATACGAAAACGCCCCAAGGCCTGCATCCGATACGGGAAACGATTTGGAGATGTCGGAATCCAGTACATTATGCGTTCCCTGACCGAACAGGGGATCCCAAACCGCATCAATATATCCGAGCTGGTAAGCAGCCAGGTATGATGAGGCAAAAAAACCGAACCAGCCTAAACAGATGATGGGTATTCGCTGCTCCCAGGAGGAAGGGTTGACGTTCCAGCCGGGGGGAATATCCGGTCCTTCCGCTTCATGGAGTTTTGCTCCGGGAACCCCGGGAGTAATGATGGAAAATGTCATCACCAGTATGCCGACCAGCATGTCATTCTGATAAGTGGAAAGCTGCGGCGCCCAAAGCATCACCGGAGCGATGTTCAGCCACAGGCCGGTGAATGCAAGGACCCATGGGGCCCATAAGCGCGTGGGATTCAATGCCAATAAGCTGAACACGCAGATAAGCAGGCCGCATGCCAGGTCGTTCAGTTCGGGTTTGCCGAATGTGCTGCTGAAAATCAAGGAACCGGCGGCCAGCCACATGCCGAGAAAAAAATTGGCGGAATACATCCAGGCGATTTTCCTGTGATGACTGTTATGCGCCTGTATCCTTTCCGGGCTTATGGCATATGTGTACTGTCCGTTCACCCTATTTCAGTTTGTTAACTTTTAACCAGGCTTCCGGATCTTTTTTGAGCGAAGCTATGATTTTAGGGAGCGTCTGTTTCAATGAATGTTTAGGCTCCCAGCCGAGCAGCTCCCTGGCTTTGCTGATATCAATCTCCATATGGTCGTCTGTCAGGTCTATCATCCAGGGTTTGATAAAGTTTTTGCCAAACAGGTTCTGAATCCAGGCGCCTATCTTCGCCATCAGCTTGGGGATTTTATAGGTCTTCCATTTCCTGTTATGCAACAGCATGCCTATTTCGTTTTGAAGATAACCATAGGAAAGGGTCACATCTTCGCCAATATTTATGACGGTTTCATGGGGAAGCTGTTTGCGTTTTTTTATAGCCAGTTCTATGGCTTCCACAAGGTCGTCAAGATGTACAAATGGATTGCCGTATGATAGATTTCCAGGATAAAAATGGCTGCTAATCTGCTTTTCGTATATGCGCTGGATGTGATTGGTGATAGGGATGGAATGCCCCTCGTCATTGTAAACGCCGGCTATTCTCAGGATGACCACCGGAATGTCTTCGTTTTCGGCCTGTATCACTTTCTGGGCTTTCACCTTTGACTCTGGGTAGTCCCATTTCGGCAACAAGGGTGACTCCTCTGTTATTTTGTGCTGTGGAGGCTGAGGGGCATATACCAGCAGGCTGCTTGAGAAGATAAACTGCTCAACCTTCAGGTCTTTGTGCTTCAAAGCTTCAATAAGCCTTTCGGAACCCTTAACAGTTATCTCGTCGTACAGGTCGCTTGGCCTCCCTTCAAAATCGTAGTACGCAGCCAGGTGAACCACCGAGGCTATCCTTGAACCGAAGTCGCTTTTGATCCTGGCAATGACAGAATGAACGTCTTCTTCTGAAGCCAGGTCCATCTTGTAAGATTTCAGCGGATCGGGATCATTAGATGCCGGTTCGCGGTCGAGGCTCAATACGCCATAATTCCGGGCAAGGCGATCCACCACAGCCTTTCCGATAAGGCCGGTGCCTCCTGTGACGAGGATAAGTTCCCTTGCAGAGTCCCTGTCAGGACCTGCAGGCTGCGCCGCATAGTTAGATTCAGGCATTCTTTGGTGTTATCTTACAAAATTCATTCTTTCCCTGCCATAAAATCTTGCGGCTAAATCACAATATGTTGCATGATTTCCAGTAAAGATTTCACGGAGTGTATGACGAAAGTGAAGGTGCGGGATATTCCTTTCAGGAATCAAACGGATATGTGTCGATGATTTTACAGGTTGCAGCCCTAGGTAATATCGTAAATTTCCTGGTCAACCGGTATGACCTTTCTCAGTGTCAGTTTAAGCCAGATATACCCACATATGGCGGAAAGGCATGACGCAGCGAGAATGGCGATCTTGGCCGCATTTACCATCGTATGGTTGTCGAAGGCCAGCAAACTTATAAAAATAGACATTGTAAACCCAATACCGCCCAGGAAGCCTGCACCCAGGATATGTGTTTTCTTTAGGTCACCCGGCAAAGCGCAAAGCCGGAAAGCTATGCCAAGAAGGATAAATAAACAAATGCCTGCCGGTTTCCCCACAAACAGGCCGAGAATGATACCAATGCCGGCAGGGTCGTTAAGTTGTGTATACCAGTCGCTGCTAACAGGGATGGATGTGTTCGCAAGGGCGAATAAAGGCAGTATCACAAAAGCGACAGGTTTGTGCAGAACATGCTGAATAACGTATGAAGGAGACGTTTTTCCACCATCGCCGAAAGGTATGGCAAATGCCAGCAGCACGCCTGTAATGGTGGGATGGATGCCTGAATCCAGCATAAAAAACCACATAGTTGCGCCACCAGCCAGGTATATGACAAGATAATATATCTTCAGACGGTTACAAACGATCATAACTGCAAAAATCCCTAAAGCGACAAGCAGGCTGATAAAATTTAAAGTACCGGTGTAAAACAGGGCGATAACGATTATGGCGCCGAGATCGTCTATCACGGCAAACGCCGTAATGAAGACCTTAAGCGAGGCGGGAACTTTATTGCCGAGCAATGACAAGACTCCAAGGGCAAATGCAATATCCGTAGCCATAGGAATTCCTGCACCTGACTGGGATGGCATTCCATAATTAATCAGCAGGAATATACAGGCAGGGACAATCATTCCACCGATAGCTCCGGCAATGGGCATGGCGGCATTTTTTATGTTGGATAGTTCGCCGATGTAAATCTCCCGCTCGAGTTCAAGTCCTATCAGAAGAAAAAAGATAGTCATCAGGCCATCATTTATCCAATGTGTTATGCTATGGCCGGCGAATTCAAAGTCCCAAAACCCCGTATATACATTTCCAAGTGAAGAATTTGCTATGACAATGGATAAAAGTGTAACCAGGATCAATAGTAAGCCTCCGGCCTTTTCACTCCTGAAAAAATCATTAAAGAGATCAGTCAGTTTCATGGACTTCAAAGGTATGAAAAATAATCCTATTGACGGTTTCCATACCCGGACCGCGAACTGCGGTTTTTTTCAGTGGAGGATTTTAATGATCCGGGTCTGAATTCCTGTTTATTCTTGCCTGCCTGAGTTTTTCTATGGGTGCGGCAATAAAATGATTCAATAAGATAGAGAGACCTAAGGTTCCCATCGTTACTGTCAGGCCACTGAGGTGAAACCCGAATGACTGGACACACAGGATGATAAATATATGCGAAATGTAAATAGGGTAGGACAATTCACCTATCCAGGCATCGGTTTTCAAGTGTTTAAAAATCCGGAACACCAGGGGCAATGCAGCGAGCACACCCACATAATATAATATTTCCTTATGCCATTCGCTGAAACCCATGGTCGGTATTTTGGAATACAGTATGGTAAATGCAAACACCCATAAACATGCCAGGGCAGAGACCCAGGAAGGGATACGCATTGTTTCGGTGAACTTTAATAAGCGGTATGACAGATAGCCGGCCAGGAAGAACATGAGTTCAGCAGGGAAAAACCGGTAAATCCAAGGATCGTGTTTAAAACCGAGACCAAAATATATATAAAGCTTTGTTGCAAGGGAAACGGCAAACAGGGCCAGGACGGGTTTGATGCCTTTCTTCAGAATGAAAGGAGCAAGAACGTAAAACATCATCTCTAATCCCAATGACCAGGCTTGCGGGACAAACAATGAATGATACAGGGCCGGGCCGGTTTGCGTAAAATCCGAAGTAAAGAACAGGTTTCCGCTTTCGGGCGTTATACCCATGAACATGACTGCGTCCTGACCGAAGATCAGCAGATTTGTAAAGATAAGGAAAAACAGCGATGTGAAACTGTGATTGATTGAATAATACTGGTTAAAGATCGGCGTATTGGCGACTCCATCCCTGAAGGCAACGACTGTGCAGGTTATAATCGTTAAGAGCAGTATTGTCCAGTATATGGGGAATAATCGCAGGAACCTGTTGCTGATAAACAATGCATATGAATTATTCTTGCCGGTATACTTTTCATTCAATACCATGGACATGTAAAATCCCGAGATGATAAAAAAGGTTTTAACGGCGATGAGTCCCCCTACAAAATGAAACCCTGCTATAGGGCCTGCATGTGCGATGACGACAGATAAAGCGAGTATTAATCTGAGTATTCCCATTAGATTATAAAAAATTGGATATGCGAATTTTTATGCTTTCCATTGAAAACCGTTTTGAGACTTTGATCCTGGGAAAGCTGATATCAGGATTAACAGCCACGATCAGGCCGTCCGTTGAAAAGCTCTCAGCCAGGGTGTGTTCGGCAATGATGCGGTAGCCATGTGATTTCAGCAGTTCCAGACAATTGAAATGAAGGGGTTCGGAATGGGTTGAAATAAAAATAAATCCTATACTCCTGCCTGACAGGCTTTTCTCGGCGCCTTTCAGCATCTCCAGTTCGGCACCCTGAATATCTGCATGCAATATGTTTAAAAAGGCTATCTGTTTTTCATCGAGGAAACCGTCGACATGAATCTGGAGCCGCTCGTAATATGTTCCATCCCAGTTTTTGAATGGTGCTTTTTTTGAAGTGAACCTTCCCACAAAAGCCTGAGTGAAATCACCCTGCATATTGTTGAGCCGGAAATTTTCCACGCCTTTCTCCATCATGTCAGGCATAGGTTCCACCATATAATTCCGACCATGCGGAACCTGTGATTTGAACCACATGGAATAATACGCCCAGAATGAACCCAGTTCCAGCATTGTGGCATGTTCAGGAATGGCTTTCAATACCTCGTAAAATACTTTTTCTTCCTGGGGTTCGTGAACACCTTTAAGCTGTTCTATGATCCGGACGTTAAATTCACCGTAATGACTGTCGGTAAACACTTTTACCCCGTTATGCATCAGCTGGAATGACCTGCCGGTATGGTCATTGATAATCCTGCCGGCTTCTTTGATTTTGGGAATTCCATCAGAGTCCCTGCACCTGATGGCAATTTGTATTCTCTCCTCCGTCTCCATCTTCACCAATTCGGAGGCAAAACTATGGAAATGGATAAGTATTTCTATATCAATGTGTTATTTAGCCGAAAAATACGCTTTTTCGCTTAAGTGTTTTCTGTGTTCTATTTTAGAATTGCAAGGATTGGAAAAATAGTTCCGCACATATGAACGCACGGGAGTGATGAAATAAGTCTTGTCTATCCATATAAAGGCTTGTCCAGTTTTCTGGCAAGTCTGAACACTGCATTCATAAGTCCAACATGACTGTATGTCTGTGGGAAATTTCCCCATTGGCTGCCGTCCAGGCCAACGTCTTCGCTGAACAGGCCTAAATGATTGGAGGTCCTGATCAGGTTTTCCAACGCTTTATTGGCATCATCAAGCCTTCCGATGCATGCCAGGGCTTCGGCATACCAGAATGCGCAAACCAGGAAAGTAGATTCGGGCCTGCCGAAATCATCCTCGTGCCTGTACCTGTATATAAAGCCGTTTTCGGTTTTTAATTCCCGTTCAATAGCTGTTATATGGTCGTGCGCTTTCGCGGAATTCGGGTCCAGATAACCCATTGATACCAGTTTCAGGCAGCTGGCATCCATATGATCACTGCCTATGGCTTGCGTATAGGCTTTTTTTTCCGCACTATAGCATTTTTCAATCTGTTCGGATGATAAGAGGATCAGGTTCCGGGCTTTCTTTATCAGGGATTCATCATTCATCTCCGTGCCGATCTTCAGAGCGGCCCTGCTGCCGGCCCAATGGAAAAGAAAGGTATAACAGTGCAACTGCATGCTGTTCCTGAACTCCCACAATCCCGCATCAGGCGTGTAAAGTGTTTCTTCGATCTTATCCAGGAGAAAGTGAATGATCTGGAGAGGTTTGTTTGCCGAATGGATTGACAGGCGTTTGTCGACATATAACGGCATAAGGCTCACAAGAACCTGGCCATACACATCGTTCTGAATATGCGTGTAAGCCTCATTTCCCAGCCTGACCGGCGCGTTATTGTCCATGTAGCCTTTAAGGCCGGTAATGGTTTCGGTAAGCACTTTTTCGCCGGTGATAGAGTAAAGCGGCTGTATCCGCGCTTTTTCAGTGGCGATGATATTCTCGATATACTGAAAATACTTCTGGGACTCTTCAAAATGACCTATGCTGTTTAGGGCATACAGGGTGTAATACGTATCGCGCATCCAGCAATATCTGTAATCCCAGTTCCTGCCTGATTGATCGAACTCCGGCAAACTCATGCTGCCGGATGCGATAATGCCACCTGTGTCTTCGTACTGGTGCAGTTTCAGTACAAGGGACGATCTGATAATAGCTTCCTGGTAAATGGAAGGAATAGAAGTGGTTTTTACCCATTCACGCCAGTAACTGACCGTCTTCTTCAGAAAGGATTCAAACGTGTCTGTGAGTCCCGACTCAAGAGGTAACTCGCAAGAGAACAGCAGGTACCTGGGCTCAGAGAGCACAAAAGCTTTTTCATCGACAATATTGTTCAGCGATATGTCGGTGGTAAGCCTGATATGCGGACCAATGTTCATGTACCTGATATGGTTGCTGCCAAGTAAAACTTCAGGCAGGGCACGCCCGTATTCGCCGACAGGCCGGCACACAACCCTCACCATCGGCCTGCCTTCAAGAGGTTCGATTTTCCTGAGCAGCATTAAAGGACGGAAATACCTGTCATTCTGGTAAAAACGCGGGGCAAAGTCGGTGACCCGGAAAGCACCGTCCGCGCATTCGAATTCGGTGCACAGCACGTTGGTGTTTTCAAGGTAATACTGCCTGTGCTGAATGATGTCCTCTGCCGGGGAGATCCGGAAGGTTCCGCCCTTTTCACTATCGAGCAGTGAACCAAAAAGAAAACTGCTGTCAAATCTCGGCATGCACATCCATTTTACTTCGGCATACATGTCAATATACGCCATAAAAGAACAATTGCCGACAATGCCCATATTGTATGTATGCTGTTTGCCGTTCATAACTTATCGGGTAACTGGCTAAGAAAAGCGATAACGGATTCTATTCGTTCAATACGGTATCTGGCAATGCTGCCGGCTTCACCAACCTTGACGGTAATGGCATCATAATGTTGCATTACTTCAAACAGGAATTCATCGGTCATGTCGTCGCCCACAGCCAGGCAAAAGTCGAAATCCCTGACATTGAAAGCATGCAGCACGGCTGTACCCTTATTGATCTGTGCGGGTTTGACTTCAATGACTTTATTTCCATCAATGATATGGGTGTTTGCGCCGGTAAGATAGTCGTGCAGCAGGCTTATCAGTTCCCGTGATTGTGAGAAACCGCTATAAGGATCAGAATTCCTGTAATGCCAGCATAACGAAAAATTTTTTTCTTCAACAAAAGCTCCGCTGCAATTGTCCGCAAATATCTGCATGATCCTGTGGACCCCATCCTTCCATATGAGTGGATCAACAATGGTGGAATGCCAGCTTTTCTGCCTGACAAAGCAGCCATGCTCGGCAATGAGCATAACAGGAAGATGACCGAACCACTCCTCCAGGGTTTGCCTGTCTCTTCCGCTTATAAGAACCACTTCATTCCCGGGATCGAGCGCCAACAGGGATAATACATCCAGCACATCCTGCCCGGGCCTTGCCATATGCGGAACCGGCTGAAATGCAGCCAGGGTGCCATCATAGTCCAGGAGTATCAGCCGCTTATGTGCCTTCAGGTATTTCCGGCGTATCATTCCTTTCGTCTCATCATGCATCCGGTCAGGGTATATTTTCCGCGCACATACTTCTTCGAGTTCCCTTATGAAATTATTTCCCCATCTCAGCACATCGTGCTTCCTGACCTGGTTGCGCATATTGGTCATTCTGAGCCTGCGCTCATCGAGTGTCATGCTCAGCGCCATTTTTATTTTCACAGATATTTCTTCTTCATCCAAGGGGTTGAAGAGCAGGGCGTCTGTCAGTTCTTTTGCCGCACCGGTCATGTCGCTCAGGAGCAATACACCATCTTCGTCACTCCTTGAGGCAACAAATTCCTTGGATACCAGGTTCATGCCGTCACGCAATGGTGAAATAAGGGCAATGTCGCAACCCGTATATAAGCCGGTAAGTTCCTGAAAATTCAGTGAACCGTAATGGTACACCACCGGCGTCCACTGTGTCGTTCCGAATTTGCCGTTGATCTCGCTGATCAGCATTTCGATCATTTGTTTTCTTTCAATATATTTTCTGATCACTTCCCTTGAAGGCACAGCTACCAGGATGAATACGATCTTTTCGCGCCACTCCGGATAATCATTTATGAAACGGGCGAAGCCTCTCAGCCTGAAACTGATGCCCTTGGTATAATCGAGGCGGTCCACGGAAAAAATGATGCTTTTATCCTGGTAAACCGATTTCAGTTTAGCGCGTTCCTGTTCTATCAGGGGATCCAGCAGGGCGTTGGTAAATTTATCAAAATCCACACTGATGGGAAAGACCCCGACACGTACCGGCCTGTTGTTGTACAGGAGTTCGAACTGCTTATGCTGCAATCCCGCGATCATTTGTGCGGTAGTCAGGAAATGCTGGGCGTATTCGTATGTATGAAACCCAATAAGATCGGCACTCAGCATGCCTTTTACAAGTGTGTCCCGGCAGTATTTAGGCAATAAGCGTATAAGCTCGTAAGCGGGAAACGGGATATGCAGGAAAAAACCTATCCGGGCGTCGGGTTTGATTTTCCTTATCATTTCTGCCAATGGCATCAGCTGGTAATCGTGTATCCAGATGATATCCCCCGGGCCTATGATCTTGCATGCTTCTTCCGCCAGGATGGTATTGGCCTGCATATACGCCGTGAAATGAGATGGCTTGAACTCTACAAAGGCTGGGAAGTAATGAAACAGGGGCCATAGTACAGTGTTTGAGAATCCATTGTAAAAGCCGTAGTTGACGTTCTTGTCCAAAAAAACCGGATGTAATGCGAAATTGCTGCTGAAGCGTGTTTTCCCTTCATGATAATCTGCCTTCAGGAAGTCGGCCACTCCTACCCAATGCAATTCGTTCGACTCATTTTTCAGGGACAGCACAGCACTTACCAGTCCTCCGGCAGAAGACCGGACATCAATATTGCCCTCAATACGCCTGAAGGATACCGGTAACCTGTAAGAAATATTAATGATTTTCATGCCGGGAACAGGTGATAACGACACCAGTGCAATATTAAAGAAGGAAACTCATAACAGAATTGATCAGGATCATGAATTGCAAACAGTCCAGGAAGAGTGGCTGGTGTTTTTCCCGGCGTTGAACATCGATGTAAAAACAGCAGGTAAGGGATTGGACATTCTTGAGGCGCATATCAGGTAGCGAGCCTGCGGATCGCTTCTTGCACAGTTCCCACAAAATTGACATATCCCCGCTTGTTGCTTTCAAAAATAAAATCCCGGAGACTAAGGCTGGGTATGTTGCTGAAATCACCGACTATGGCCAGCCGTACCCGGTAATTGGAAAATTTTTGCAGAATTTCACCGGCCACCCCGGTTTTCAGATCAAAGAATTCGGAACTGATGTTTTTTTTATGCAATATCACCTTGTCATGCCCCCGGAAATAGAGATCCCCGACAAGGTTCAGCCCCGCATCAGTAGAATGGATGATGAGTTGCTCTGCCAGCACTTCTGCTATCGCCTGGCCTTCAGGTTCGTGTAGTTTTATTTCCATAGCCGGCTATTCGTTTTGAAAGATGCAAGAATAAACTTTTTTTATAAAAGCGACTTAAATATTTTAATAAAATTATCGGTATAAAAATTTATTTGCCACGTATAATTATTTCGCCTGATATGGATAAACGAAAACTGCTTATTGTATGAAACACCTTGGGTGAGGATCGTAATTATACCATCGCGTTTACACCTTGTCCCAGTACCAAGTCTTAGGTAATCTGGAACGACGGAATCTGTTCAACGGTAAATATAGCAATTGTTTATAATAGTTAACTATATTTGTCAGGTCACCCATGAACCGCATTGCCGAATTCCTGCCTATTCTTACCACCCTGCTCGCGGCGGTTTTCACGCGTGAAATGTTCCAGCATTACCGCCGGAGGAAGACCAAATATTTTTTATGGTGGACAATCGGTATTATCACTTTCGGACTGGGAACATTATCTGAAAGTATCAATTTACTTTTCGGGTGGTCGGAATTCAACCTCAGGTTCTGGTACATTACAGGCGCACTGCTGGGAGGTTTCACCCTGGCCCAGGGTACAGTATATCTGCTGATGCCGGAAAGATTCGGTGACTGGACCACAGTCATATGGATTATTTTTGTATGCGTGGCCGCCACATGCGTTATTCTGACACCGTTGACCATTCCCGAAGATTTTAACGGCAAACTGAGCGGAGAAGTGTTTGAATGGCAATGGGTAAGACTGTTTTCACCATTCATAAACACCTATGCATTTGTTTTTTCTTTCGGTGGTGCGGTGTATTCGGCCAACAAATATTTTCAGCAGATCGATAAGGAGGCACGTTTTATCGGAAATATTTACATTTCAGCCGGAACATTGTTGCCGGGCATAGGAGGATTTTATACCAAGATAGGATATGTGGAAGTGCTTTTTGTAACCGAGCTGATCGGTCTGTTCCTCATTTACAGGGGATACCGGATCATTAAGTTTAACCGTGAATAACTCTGCACTGCCGGGCAGATAACCTAAGCGGCATGAGGGCAGGAGATAAGGTTCGGATATGAAATAACCCCAAGACATCATCATACTTGCGAAATATATTGGATCACCGGTTGTAAATGAAAGTGTTGCGGTGGGCTCAGAAAAGCAGTACTCCCAGCAATGCGAGTTTGAACTGCAATTTGATCAGACGGGTAGAAATTCTAACATTTTTTATCATGGTATTTGTGTAATTATTCTTATTAAGTAAATTAGCTTAAAATCTAGGTCTTTTTGCTATAATAGTAAATAAACTCATTGATAATCAACTAATTATACTCAAAGATAAAAATCAGATCCCAATAACAAAATTAATTTTATACGTATTGTGCAACGTATTAAGAATCACCTTGTTATTTTTTAAAAAGAACGTAAAAAAACACGAAAAAATCATAAAGATATATTGGAAAATACCGCATGCGGGGGCATGGCATAATTCAAACTGACACAAAAAAAGGCAGGAATATTTCCTGCCTTTCAAGTTCATTCAGATACGTATTAAAATGGTGCGGATGGAGGAGGAGGTGGTGCCATTCCGCCGGTTTTGCCAATGAAATATTTTAATCCTATATTGACTATAACACCATTCACTCCGACAACCCAATTGCTGGCTGTGCTGTTTGTCCGATTATCACCCGTGGTACTTTCAGTCTTTGTGGTATTGAAGCTGATCAATCCGAAGTTGCTGTTGAAAGCCAGGTTTTCCCTGACAAAAAAGAGCAAACCGGTATTAAACCCGAAGGTGGACAGATTGGTTTTGTTGTCGGTCGTAGTCGAGGTACCGTTCACCAGGGTAGTGGTGGTTTTTCCGTTTCCGGATCCAACGCCGAACTGAATACCGCCATAGCAGGCAAAATTCCTGTCATTCCTGAAATAATAGTTTCCAAAGATACCGACACCATTCAAAGGGCTTTCAATCTTTTGTTCTTTTTGGGCGGTAGGAACGTTCGGCGGATAAAAGTCATTGGTTGTGGTGCTTTTTGTGATAGCCAGGGCGAGACCACCTTCTATCCTGTCGGTGAAAAAGTAGCTGAAAGCAGGTACAAAGGCAAAACCGCTTCTTTTCTGGCCAAATGTCGTAGTAGTTGCACCGGTGGGGACAAAGGTAGCTGTGTTTTCAGTCTTGCCACCGTTTAAACCGATAGTGCCTGTAAGAGCCATGGCTCCTTTGTTAATCTGTGCAAATAGTCCTGTGGACATACTTACACACAAAACAGATAGAATTAATCTTTTCATAAGTGTATAATTTTAAGGCAAATGTAAACCATTAAACCATATAAAAAATATGGGTGGATAAAATGTGCTGTAAAGTTGTCCGGTTGTAAGCCTGGCACGACCCTTGACAAACTATGCAGATGCCTGATAATCAAAGCTAAATGACAGATTTTCAGATATTCTTCTGAAAAATTATGAGATTCGTCATACTATGTATATGACCTGTAATCTGGAATTATTTTACGGTTTTTGCTTATTTAACGTATTGTTAACCTTGACTGATCATTTTGGGAGAAATGCTGATGTCCGTTTTTGAGGCAATTTCTACATATAAAAATGCACTGCAAAAACCGGTGATTTAGCCATGACAGGTAACTGATCAATATTTTTATTTATTTTTCGATTATTTATTTTAACTTGCATTGAAAATTAACAAACTTCTCATGAAGGCAAGGCTGTTTTTTCCCTGTTTATTACTGGCCGGACTATTGGCCCAGTCTTTATCCGCACAGGATCTGACGCCTTCCCAATGGCCGCACCTGAAGGGTTACTGGACATTCCAGGATCAGGGCAAGCTTACAAAGGCCACGGTAGGCAATGACCTTGCCCTCGTGGGCTCCCATCAGCATCTTGGCGGACCATCCTTATACGATACTGCTGTGCGCATCACCATAGGCAATTATTACAAATGCCTGCATAATATGGCTCCGAACGGGGGAGGAGATTCTGTCAACCGTTATACACTGATGTTCGATTTCAGGATACTCAGCCTGCAGAAATGGCACACGTTTTTTCAAACGGATACAACTAACAAGAACGATGGGGAATGTTTTATAAGACCTGTAAATTCCGCCACGCCGGGAGCTATTGGTGTTGGTGCTACGGGCTATTCCTACGACAGGGTCAAGCCGAATACCTGGTATCGCCTGGTGATTTCCGTGAACCACGGTCATTTTTACCGGTATTACCTCAATGGGAAACTCCTTCATGAAGGCGACACGCAGGAAGTGGATGGAAGGTTTGCCCTGACGCCGCAACTTTTGTTGTTTGCGGATGAAAACCAGGAAGACGATACAATGGATATTGCTTCTGTGGCGGTATTTGACACCTGCCTTTCACAGGCTGATGCCGCCCGGCTGGGCACGATAGATCCATGCGCCAGGAATCCCATGACTCTCTCATTAGGCACAGATACGGTCATATGCGGAGACAACCTACTTAGCAAATCGCTCGGTTATGGGTATACCTATAAATGGTCGACCGGGGACACATCTTCCACAGTCAGCTTCAGTATGAAAAAACATGGGAGCGGACAAAAGACGATATGGGTGAAAAAGACTGATGTCAATAATTGCGTTTTGCTGGATACATTTGTTTTGGGGATTTACAATACACCACCGCTCAACCTTGGAAAAGACACAGGTTTCTGTGAAGGGCAGAAGCTCAGGATAACGGCTGGCAGTGCAGGGGGAAACAGTTTTGTCTGGACAATGCTCCCTGCAGGATCCATCGTTTCCAAAATCAATAATTTTACCATTGACACTACAGGCAGTTATGCAGTGTTAATGACAAACCAGTCCGGCTGTTCCAGTTCAGATACCATACAGGTTACCGTATTCAGTCTTCCGCCAAAACCTGCTGTAGCAACATCTAATAAAGACATATGCCAGGGGGATACGGCTGTTATTTCGGGTCCGGCAGGATATAAAACGTATATCTGGAGCAATGGACAAAATGCTCCTTCTATTTCTATTCAGCAGTCTGAGACTGTGAGTTTAAAGGTTCGCGATTACAATGGCTGTGAGAGTCCGTTCTCTGATGACATGCAAATAACCATGCACAACAATCCGGAAGCTCCTGAACTGAAATTTTTTCCGGATACATCGGCCTGTGAAGGCGACAGCATCATTGTTTCCGTTCAGGGTGCGGCATCGTCTTATCTTTGGAATGATGGCCAGGGACCGGCAGTAAGGAACATTAAAGCAAGCGGTTCGTTTTATGTGACCATCAAGGATCAGATGGGTTGCCAGAGTCCCGTCTCAGACACCCTTAACATTACATTCAACCCCCGGCCTGCAAAACCCGTCATAGAACTTATGGGGTTGCTTAACCAATGCCTCGGAGACAGTGTGACCCTTCGTTGCAAAGATTCGTCAGCGCATTACGAATGGAGCAATAATGGCATTGAAAAACACATGGTTTCAACATCAACGGAAACCTTCAGGGTAAGACTGCGCAACCGGTTTGAATGCCGTGGCGAATGGTCCGACAGCATTACCGTCCTTTTCCATTCCATACCTCCCAGGCCCGAGGTGCAAACATTGGGTCAGGATAGCCTCACCTGCAGTATACATGCCAAAAGGTATCAATGGATCATAGATGGCAATACAGGGGACGACACCATGAAATCTGTCAAGGGCATCGACAAGGCCTCATTTATGGTAAAGACAGGATCAGATTACTGCTGGTCGCAGCCTTCCGAATCGTTCATTTTTGAAAAGAGCAGCATAGAACCGACCCTGACGTCAAGGATTATGTTCCGCATCAGTCCCAACCCGGCTGATGAAGTGATAAAACTGCAGATGGTAAATCTCCGGGGCAATAGTACTGTCGCCATCCGCATCAGCGATCTTCCGGGCAAAATGGTTCTGGATCTTAACACGGATCCTGATAAAATCAAGTCGGGATTGGAGCTAGACCTCGGTCACTGGCCTGCCGGAATGTATTTTGTAAGGGTAAGCACCCTGCAGGGGGTCTATACCGCGAGATTTATGCTGAGATGAAGAATGGACAATTGTCCATTATCAATTATCAATTGTCTTATCATTCCTTATTCTGGCCAGCAGCAGTGATCCGATGATGAAGAAAACCATCAGCGACAGGACCGAGTACCTCAGGTTGGGCTGAATTTCTTTTTCCATGCCCGCCATGTCTATAACAAGTACCATAAGATATTTTGTGAAACCGAATACAAATGTGCCTATGACGATGGCGATCTTTTCAGAGAATTCATAGAAACTGAAGTACGACGCATGATCCATGGTGTCACCCGGTATCATTTTGGCATACGTGCTTCGCGAAAGGCTTTGAATTCCTCCCATCACAAATCCCACTACCGAAGCCAGCAGGTAAAAGGCATTGATGCTGGTAATGTAATACGCAGCAATGCAGATAACCACCCAGACCATATTCAGAATGAGCAGGGCGTAAATATTGCCTATTATCCTGGACAATTTTGCAAACAGGTATGCGCCCGGTATGGCAATAAGCTGTATCAGCAGCACAGTAATGATTAAATTCTGTGTTGGCATCTTCAGCTCCACGTCTGCAAAAAGAGTGGCTACATACATAACGGTTTGAACCCCCATGCTGTAGAAGAAAAAGCCACCCAGAAATTTTCTGATCAGTCCGGATTGCCTGATCTGCATAAAGACCTGGCGTAGTTCCCTGTAACCTTTTGAAAAGGAAATACGCGCACTGGTGCCCGTCCTGCCCGGAAGATAATAAAACGGAATCAGTGAAAATCCCATCCACCACACACCGACACAAATAAACGCGAGCGAGCTGGCCGAGCCGGCATAGAAACCTTTGGCTTTTTTTAATGCCTCTTCTTCGGTAAGGGCGGGGTTGGCTGTCAGCAATTCCTGCACTTTGCCGCTGACATCATACAGCAGGTCGGGTTTTATAATAAAGAGGAGATTGGCGACAAGTAAAATAACTCCTCCTATGTATCCCATGGAAAACCCTTTGGCGCTAAGCTTGTCAAACCTATCTTCCGTGGCGATTTCCGGCAGATAGGCATTATAGAACACAATGCTACCCGCATAACCTATGGTGCCGAGGATAAAAGTGGAAACCCCGATCCATGTATGGTCGCTGTCAAAAAAGCTCATGCCCAGGCAGCTCATGCTTCCGATAATCACAAAAGCACGCATGAAGGATTTTTTATTTCCTGCACTGTCAGCTATGCCGCCCAGGATAGGGTTTATCAGTGCGACCACGAGGAATGCAAACGAAAGGCAATATGTGAAAACAATGGAAGAATCTTCGAAATGAAAGCCCAGGATATCCACCCCTGCTTTTGTCTGGCTGGTCCAGTATATGGGGAAAACGGCCGAGGTGATGGTCAGTGGGAACACACTGTTTGCCCAGTCGTACATGCACCAGGCATTGGTTATTTTGGGATTGTTTTTTTCTATGGTTGGAGTTTGCATGTTAATGGATTAACGGAAGCAAAAATATATTTTATTGAGGTGTTCGCTATGGGTACGGGAATAAAATCCGGAAAAGACTTCACTCAGGCAGTTTTCGAATATCCTGCTTTCGTGAGACTCCATGTTCATGGTGTTTCGCATATAAATGCCCTTGTCGGCCAGGAGCGCTGAATTGCCGGAAAGGTATTCGCGTGTGATGCAGAAATCGGGCATGCGGTTGTCCCAGAATATGTCGTCGATAATCAGGTCGAACGAGGCAGCGGGCAGATGTTTTATCTCCTCCGTCACGTTCCCTTTTATCACCCGGAGGTTGTGGTATTTGCCAAGATCAAAATGCCGGTAAGCGATATCAACCAGTTCAGGATCGATTTCAATGGCAGTGACCTGGTAGGGATGCCTGCACTTGTTGGCGAGGATGCTGAGAGCGCTTCCGCCGCCCAGGCCCAGCATGAGGATATTGGAGGGTTTGTGTTGGCGAAGGACTTCGGAAATGCCTTTGAGCATGATCTGGTGAAGGCTTCCGAAACTGTAATTGGCGTTTTCGCTGTTCAATACCTTGGATCCGTTCTCAAAATTGATCTCATAGGTTTGTCCCAGACTGGTTTTACCTTTCAGAATGGTCTGTTGGAAGACATAACTCAAAATTTTTCTTGAATCCAAGTTGTCAGAATAAAAATAAAAAACCTGCCTGTATACTGATGCTGTTATCTGAAACGCGGTATGCAAGGCGATCGGTGGCCTGGTTCTTGTTAAACCTTGCAGGCAACACATCGCGGTTGTTTCTTATCTCCGTCACATCCTTATGATAAACCGTTTCGCGGGAAGCCACATCCGGATACACTTCTTCGATGCTGAGGCCTTTCGTGCCGGAATAGGAATCCACCTTGCGGCTCTTGACCGAATGATGCAGGATATTGACATCTGCATTCAGGAAAAACCTGATCCCTGAGGTTACACTTGTGCTGAGGCCCACGGAGCCGTTGAATCCGAAAGATGGATAATGTTTTACCTTGAGTATGGTAACAGACTCACCCGACGAATCCCTCACATCATACTGCTCTTGGGCCGAACTGAGCAAAGGGAGGATAACCCCTGCAGAAACATTGACCTTGAATGTCCTCACCGCAGTAACATACGAAATCCTGGTGATGAAGCGAAGGGAATTGAGGGTCGCAGTGGCTGCCCTGTAATATGTTCCGGTGTCCCGGATAAGGCCTGTTACGACAGGATTGCCCCCGAGATGATTGAAGCCCGCTGAGACATACCAGTTGGAACTGTCTGGGTATACATGCAGCATCAACTGCCTGCTGATGCCGCTTGCAAGGGAGTATTTTTTTTCTGAGCGGAACGGCAGGTCATTGTTCTTCAGGCCGTTTATGCCGAACTGGTGTCCGAATTCAATGCTGGCGCCGAATTTCTGTGCATTCAGGCCGGTGATGCACAGAAGGCATATTACAAAGGATAATAGCCTGATTCCGGATGGTATGATATGAAACTTCAAATTCAAATCAAATGCAAATATAGTTTTTTTGATCTATACCTGTACCAGTTAGGTTTTCGAACCTAACGGTACGGCATTACTCATTCTACAGAGTGTTTTCTTCGAAAACCTACTTAGAATGAGTATAATTGGACCATTTCACTCCAATATACCCATAATATTCCTAAATACCAAATCTGAATTCTTAAATCTATTTTGTATCTTTGCAGTGATGAAATTAGGCGTGGTAATTTTTCCCGGCAGCAACTGCGACAGGGACCTGATTGAAACCCTTTCGGACGTTTCCGGCCAGGAGGTTGTGGAATTATGGCATAAGGATACGGACCTGAAAGGGGTGGACATGGTGTTTATACCCGGAGGGTTTACATATGGTGATTACCTGAGGACAGGCGCTATTGCCAAACTGAGTCCCATTATGCAGAGTGTCATAGCGCACGCTGAAAAGGGTGGTTTTGTCATGGGCATCTGCAATGGCTTCCAGATACTTTGCGAGAGCGGCCTGTTACCCGGAGCATTGCTGAGGAATACCAACATGAAATTCGAGTGCCGCAACATATTTCTCAAACCGGTCAATACCAACCTGATAATCACTGCCAAGCTGGATAAGAATAAGGCGTATAAAGTGCCTATTGCGCATGGCGAAGGCCGTTATTATGCAGACGCCGATACCCTGAAAAAACTTGAGGACAACCAGCAGGTGGTTTTCAGGTATTGTTCTGAAAGCGGTGAAATTGACGAGGCTTCCAATCCGAACGGCTCACTGAATAATATCGCGGGCATTTGCAATGAGGGAAGAAACGTATTCGGCATGATGCCGCACCCTGAAAGATGTTCATCCAGCCTCCTGGGTAATACGGATGGCAGGCTGATCTTCGAAAGTATCATCGAACGGGCCGGCGTGTTAAGCTAGGCATCGTTTTTTAAAATCCTTTTTAAATCACAAATCACTTCAGGGATTTATTTCCCTGCAGACAGGCTCATCCGGGTTATTGTGCATTCCATTCACTTCCGGATTAACATGGGCTACACACGTAATTCAGAAACAAAAAAAAATGCCGTCCGGAGACGGCATTTTTTCATCAAATATTATATCCTTTATTTCACGAATATAAGTCTCCTGTTCTGTACACCTCTCGAATTCCTGATCTTGATGATGTACGTTCCGTCGGCAAATGAATCATACAGGTCGAAGGAATGAATATCTTTTCCTACTACATTAAAGTTCATGAACATTTTGCCGGTCATGTCAAATACTTCTATGGTGATTGGTTCGTCCAGGCCAAGTGCAGATAAGTTGGTGATCACCACATTTCCTGCGCTAGGATTAGGCTGCACTGCAATTGAAGCAGGTTCCGGAGCGTCGATGACAAGCACTGTGTCGATCTTCGAACATCCTTTGGCGTCGGTGACAGTCACTATGAACATTCCGGTTCCCAGGTTGACAGCGGTATCTGTGGCCTGGCTCCTTGAATCATCCCACTTGATGGTGTACGGCGCTGTTCCGCCTTGTATTTCCACCCAAGCATAGCCATTGGTTGCTGACTTGGTGGCGGATGTGCCATAAGCCTGCAGCAACAGTTCGGGTGGTTCGGGAACAACAGCAGTATCCCTGAATACGCAACTGTTGACGTCTGTCACGGTCACATGATAGGAACCCTGTACGAGTCCGCTGATGTTCTGCGAGGAGGCCCCGTTGCTCCAGTTAAACGTGTAACCAGGAGTTCCGCCGGATGGCAGCAGGCTTATTGCGCCTGTGTTATCGCCGTAACAATCCACGTCGTCCACTGTCATTGCAGCGGTAAGCGGTGCGGCTGGCTCTGTAAGGGTAATGCTGTCCTTCAGGATACAGTTGTTGGAGTCTGTGACGGTGAGTACGTATTTGCCCTGCGGCACATTGGTGAGATCTTTGGTCAGCGCGCCGTTCGACCAGTTGAATACATATGGTAAGGTACCGCCGCTGATATTGGCTGTCACCGAACCGTCATTTCCGCCGAAACAGTTGATATTATCATTAACGAGGGCGGACGCCAGCGGAGCTGAAGGCTGACGGACTGTAACAGTGTCTTTCAGTATGCAATTGTTGGCATCTGTCACGGTCACCATATAATCGCCTTTTATCAATGTATTGATATCTTCTGTTGAAGCCGCATTCGACCACGCAAAGGTGTACGGAGATGTTCCTCCTGATACAGTCAGGTCAGCGCTTCCGTCATTGCCTCCGAAACATTTTACATCCAGTATAGTGACAGTGTTGCTCAGCGGAGCAAGTGGCTGGGTCAGGACAGAAGTATCCAGCAGGAAGCAGTTGTTCTTGTCTGTTATGCGGATGGAGTAGGTGCCTTCCTTGACATTGTTCAGGTCTTCGGTTGTGGCGCTGTTGTTCCAGGCGAAACTGTACGGTATGGTACCGCCTGTAACGGTCAGGTCAATCTGTCCGTCGGAACCGTCGTAACAGTTGATATGATCCAGTGCCTTGCTGAGGGCAAGCGGTGCGGTAGGTTCTTTAATGGTGAGTGTATCCCTGCGCACGCAGCTGTTGCCGTCGGTGATAACGACGCTGTAGACGCCCTTAATCTTTCCTGAGATGGCTGATGTGTTCTCGCCGCTCGACCACTGATACGTATAAGGCAGTGTGCCGCCGGTACCCAGGGCAGTGATGCTTCCGTCATTGCCTCCGAAGCACAGCACGTCATTTACCGTAATGTTTGATAGCAGCAGGGTTGGTTCGTTAATGACAACGGTATCCCTGTCGGTACATGCATTGGCATCTGTTACGCGCACAATATAGGTGCCTTTCACAAGGTTGGTGATATCCTGTGTGGTGGCGCTGTTGCTCCACTGATAGGTGTAAGGTGTGACGCCGCCTGTGACGCTCAGGTCAATACTTCCTGTATTGCCTGCAAAACATTTCACATCCTGGAATGTGTGTGTGGCTACGAGCAGGGCAGGTTCTGTAATGTTGACCGTGTCGTTGGCCACGCAACCGTTATTGTCGGCTACTACGACCGTGTATTTTCCGGCAACAAGTCCATTGAGGTCCTGGGTGCCGCCGCCATTGCTCCACATGTAGATATATGGAGTGGTGCCTCCTGTTACTGTCAGGTCGATGCTTCCATCATTACCGTTCTTGCATTTCACATTCTGGAATGTATGGGTAGCGATAAGCAGCGCAGGTTCTGTGATCACAACCGTATCCCTGCGTATGCAGCCGTTGGCATCAGTGATCCTCACTGTATAAGTGCCTGCAACAAGTGAGCTTATGTCCTGCGTAACGGCGCTGTTGTTCCAAAGATATGCGTAAGGGCTTACTCCTCCGGTAACAGTCAGGTCGATGCTGCCGGTATTGCCATTTTTACACCTGACATTCTGGAAGGTCTTGCTTGAAACCAGGAGTGCCGGTTCGGTGATGATCACTGTGTCGCGGACAATACAACTGTTGCCGTCTGTCACCCTTACAGTGTATGTGCCGGCTGTGAGCGAACTCAGATCCTGGGTGGTGGCCGATGTATTCCAGAGATAGGTATACGGCGTGGTTCCACCACTGACGCTCAGGTCAATGCTTCCGTTATTGCCATTCTTGCACAGGACATGCTGGAATGTTTTAGTGGAGACAAGAAGGGTAGGTTCGGTGATGATCACCGTGTCGCGGGCTATGCAGCCGTTGAAATCGGTCACCCTCACAGTGTATGTGCCGGCAGTAAGGGAAGCCAGATCCTGGGTGGTGGCACTGTTACTCCACAGGTAGTTGTATGGTGTTGTTCCGCCGCTTACGGACAGATCGATGCTTCCTGTGTTGCCGTTTTTACACCTGACATTCTGGAACGATTTGCTTGTGACCAGTAATGCAGGTTCGGTAATAATAATGGTATCTTTCTTCGTGCAGGCATTGGCATCGGTTATCGTTACAATGTAGGTGCCTGCTGTCAGTCCGCTGATATCCTGCGTGGTAGCGCTGTTGCTCCACAGGTAGGTATACGGTGTTGTTCCGCCGGTTACAGTCATATCAATGCTGCCTGTGTTGCCGTTTTTGCACCCTACATTCTGTACGGTCCTGGTTGTAGCAAGTTTGGCAGGCTGTGTGATGACTGTGGTATCGCGCAGAACGCAACTGTTCGCGTCGGTAATCCTTACAATGTAAGTGCCGGCTGTGAGAGACGACAAATCCTGGGTGGTAGTGCTGTTGCTCCACAGGTAGCTGTAAGGCGATACCCCGCCGCTGACGGTCAGGTCGATGCTGGCATTGTTTCCGCCGTTACAGGTGACATGCACAGGTGTCTTGCCGGCAACCAGCAAGGTTGGCTCTGTGATCGTTGCGGTGTCGCGCGCTATGCAGCCGTTGGCGTCTGTGACCAGAACCGTGTAGGTGCCTGCGGCAATATTGCTGAGGTCCTGGGTTGTGGCGCTATTGCTCCAGAGATATGTATAAGGAGTGGTACCTCCGCTCACACTCAGGTCGATGCTGCCTGTGCTGTTTCCTTTACAAGCCACATTGCTGGGGGACTTGGAAGTGATCAGCAATGCTGGTTCGGTGATAACAACTGTATCGCGTCTTACGCATGCGTTTGCATCTGTTATCACAACCGTATAGGTTCCTGCGGAGAGTCCGGAAAGGTCTTCTGTAGTTGCGCTGTTGCTCCAGAGGTAACTGTATGGAGTAGTGCCCCCGGTGACTGTCAGGTTGATCGACGCGTCGCTGCCACCTTTACATTTTACGTTCTGTGTGGTTTTGGTGCTTACGAGCAGGGCAGGTTCGGTCACAATGCTGGTATCCCTGAGGATGCAACCGTTGAAGTCAGTGATCCTCACACTATAAGTGCCTGCAACAAGTGAAGAAATATCTTCAGTGGTTGCACTGTTGCTCCAGAGGTATGAGTAAGGGCTTACGCCTCCGTTCACTGTCAGGTTAATGCTTCCGTTGCTTTCATTCTTGCATTTGACATTGGCAATGGTCTTGCCGGCGGCAAGCAATGCAGGTTCAGTGATGACAACCGTATCGCGTGCGATGCAACCGTTGTTATCGGTTATTCTCACAGTATATGTGCCGGCAGTCAGCGCGCTGATATCCTGGGTGGTAGCGCTGTTGCTCCATAAGTAGCTGTATGGCGATGTGCCTCCGCTGACACTGAGGTCGATGCTGGCATTGTTGCCGTTTTTGCACAACACGTTGACACTGCTTTTGCTGCTGACAAGCAGGGCAGGTTCGGTGATCACTGTTGTGTCTCTTAATGCACATCCGTTGGCATCCGTGATCAGCACGCTGTAGGTGCCTGCGGACAGGGACGACAGATCCTGGGTGGAGGCGCTGTTGCTCCATACATATGTATACGCTGTAGTTCCGCCGCTTACCGTCAGATCAATGCTTCCGTCGTTTCCGCTCTTGCATTTCACATGCAGGAGATTTTTTGTAACGGTTAGCAGGGCAGGTTCAGTAATGATCACTGTATCTCTGCGGATACAGTTGTTTGCATCTGTTATCACAACGGTATAGGTTCCTGCGGCAAGACTACTTACATCCTGGGTTGTTGCGCTATTGCTCCATACGTATGTGTATGGGGGCACGCCTCCGCTGACGGTCAGGTCGATACTGCCGTCGCTGCCATTTTTACATTTCACGTTGACACTTGTCTTGCTGCTGGTAAGCAGGGCAGGTTCAGTAATAAGGGTTGTGTCCCGGGCGATACAGCTTCTGTTATCGGTAACAGTGAGCATGTAAGTTCCGGCGGTAAGGGTCGAAATGTCCTCGGTAGAGGCGCTGTTGCTCCATAGGTATGAATATGGAGCGGTACCTCCGCTGACACCGATATTGATACTGCCATCATTTCCGTTCTTGCATTTCACATGATCGAAAGTTTTGCTGATAACAATCTTGCCGGGTTCTGTAATGACAGATGTATCTCTCACAAAACAACCTCTTTTGTCTGTTATCAATATATGATAAGTGCCTGCGGACAATCCGGAAAGGCTTTGTGTAGTATCTGATGTATTCCAAAGGAAGGTGTAAGGACTCTTGCCCCCGGATGTTGAAAGGGTAATTGAACCATTGGTGTTACCGAAACAGGCGATATTCGATACGGTTTTTGAAGCGATGGTAGGTCGTATAGCCTTTGTCACAGTGACCTCATCAGATGCTGTACAGTTGAAACTGTTGGTTACCGTTACACTATAAGCACCTTCCGTATTCACCCCTATGGTTTGTGACGTGCTGTTGTTGTTCCACAGGTAGGAGGCATATCCCGAGCCGGCATCAAGTACCAGGTTAATGCTGGAACCTTCGCAATAGAAGGTATCATTGCCGAGATTAACTGCCGGGATGGGTCTTACAATGAATAACCTGGTGCTGTCGAGCACGCTGCCGGTGGTTGGTGAAACAGCCCTGATGCGGACATTGGCAGATCCTGAAGTAATGTTAGGTACCTTCCACCTGAAAATCGTATCTGCTCCGCTTAAACCGGTCTGAAGGGTTACATACGCCTGATTGCCAACGGAGTATTGAAGGTTAAAGGTTGTTATAGGCACTTTTTTCCAGGTGAGGTCGAGGGTATCGTTCACGCAGATGCTGAGTCCGCTGTCCAGCGCATTCAGGAAGTTCTTTGGTGAAATGGTGATCACAAGATCAGGATTGGTCTTTGCCGCTTCCTTGTTCTCAACATTGTCTGATGCAACCGTATAGAATTTGTAAAGACTTCCGCTGTTGCCCCTGAATATAACGAAGGTATCGGTGATGTTCTTTGCATAGGAGATATATGGGCCGTTATTTTCTGATACCAGGAGTTCCACTCCTCCGACGCCGCTTCCCCCATTGTCATCCTGAGCTTCAAAGGTGATAGGGAATTGCAGGGAGTCGATAATCGGCGGCATTGAATCGATACTGCTCACGGGAGCTTTTGCATCGATGATATTATGTATCCTCGGGGTAAAGATGGAAGGGTTGTTGTCAAATACAATCTCTGCTTTCGCCCTCAGGCTGTCACCTGTTACAGTATTTGTTTTTGCCTTGATGGTGAAATCGACGAAACCTTCTCCGTTGTGTTTGGAAGTATCATTGACCGGAAGGAAGCCCCGTGTTCCTGATGTCGGTGGTAAACCTGTTGCAGGATCAATGGACTCAAATATCCAGAACGCCTTTTTGGATGATACGTCTATACCGGCCGTTACATCTACGTAAATGCCGAGTGAATCCCTCAGATCCAGTCGTTGCTGGTAAGTTGACACGTTGTTTGGCACGCTGAAAGTCCAGTTGTTGAAACCGAAGCTGGAAACCCTGAAGGTATTCATGTCCATATTGTTGTCGATCGGCAGGTCAACTGATAC
Organism: uncultured Bacteroidota bacterium; assembly: GCA_937867025.1. Taxonomy (GTDB): domain Bacteria; phylum Bacteroidota; class Bacteroidia; order NS11-12g; family UBA955; genus JABMMZ01. Next base: position 33,485 of record CALMKH010000023.1, read on the forward strand.
CCTGCTGGCTGGAGCAGTTGCGAATTTGGGATCGTTTTCAAAGCGTACCTTATAGGTTTGAGTTGCAAATTTTGAAACGAATTTCTTGTCCCCATAGCTGGGTGGCCCGATGATATCGTTCGGGTCATAGGAGCAGAGTATCGGGATGAAGAAGACAAAAGCGCTTTTTTGTCCTTTGCATCCGTTCTTGTCGGTTATGGTAGCTGTTTTGGTACCCGATGATCCTATGGAACCTTGTGAAGCTACCAGCAACCGCCCGTTCGGCCAGCTGTAAGTATACGGTGGCGTGCCGCCTGAGCCGCTCACGTCAAGATAGATTTCCGGACGGCGATCGCAAGGTCTTACATAGATACCTCCTCCGCTTATGCTACCGTCTACTTTCTCCGGTGCCTTTACCTCAGTTTCATCAACCACTTCGCATTTTGCGACAGTGTCTTTCACCCAGGCTACATATTTTCCGGTATCAAGACCTGTCAGGTCTTTGCTGGTGGATAAAACTGCATTGGTTGTATCTCCTTTATACCATTTGTATTCAAACGGTCCGTTCGATTTCTTGACAGTCAGCTTGATCTCACCGTCTTTGGAATCAATACATTTGGCATCTTTCACATCAAATTCCAGTTCGATGGAATCAGGGCAGCACTTATCGCCTACATTCACAGCGAACCAGGCGTTGCAAACCTGTTTGTATTCTTCCGAAGTTTTGCCGTACAGGTCTTCGGCTGCCAGCAGGGTAGCTTTTCTGGCACCCTTGTAGTCCGAGGTGGCGATCAGGTAGCGTCTGAGGGCCTTGAAAGCGATCTTTTCAGCCTTGGCCCTGCCAATACCTGTTACATCATAATTGTCGTTGGCATCATTTGTTCCACTTCCGCCAATGGTGAGCAGGTAATACCAGTAAGCGGCCACCTGCGAGTTGAAATGGACGCCTCCGAAATCGTAAGCAGCTGTAGTGCTGCGCCAGTTTCCTCCTTTATAGGTATCTGGCAATGACCAGGGGCATGAACAATTCTTGGGGTCGGACATCAGTCGTTCCTGTGAAAAGCCATTTCCTGATTTTTGCAGGTCTTCGAACAGTGCCCAGTTACCGCTGTTTCCTTTTGCGTAAAACTCGATATTGGCGCCGAAAATATCAGCCCAGCCTTCATTTAATGCACCGCTTTCGCCCTGGTAAATAAGGCCTGCTGTTCTTGAGATGATGGCATGTGTAAATTCGTGTCCGCATATATCCAGGGAAACCCAGGCATTGGTCTTGTTGTCCCCGTCGCCGAACTTCATGGCCTTGTCCCCATTGGCCCAGAAGGCATTGGCGACATTATTGCCGTAATGCACCCAGTTGGTGATGGTGGAACCTGCATTGTCGTAGGAGTTCCATGAGTGCGTGTTCTTGTAGTAGTCATACACCTTTACAATGCCATAGTGAACGTCCACAGCAGCCTTTTGCCTTACGCTATCCCACACGTTGTTCGGATCGTTGAAATTGACAGGTGCGCTGGTTCTTCCATTGCAGTCAAGTGTTTTGATCTTATTGATGGAATCGTAAAGAACATACCGGTTGGGAAGGGTTGTAGTATTGATATTGACATTCCCTGAATACAGGCTCGCCCCTGTTCCGTTAGCCGGGTGAAGGTTGTTGATCATATTAACCACTTGTCCTTTTTCAACATCTACGAATACCTCATATTCTGCAGGCTCGGTTGTAATAACCGTAATAATGCAGGTCAGTACCCATTTTCCTGTGAAGATATTTCCGGCAGGCGCATAGCAAAAACGGAACGTCGGTTTCAGCTCATCGGGAGATTTACCCTGATTCCTGTAGAAATTGATCTCAAAGGAGTCAAGCCACCTGTAAGGTTTGTCGCCCAGGTGTTGCAGGGCCAGGTCAATGTAAGGCTGGGGATCGTTTACCGGAATCGGCTTGAAATCCACATCTCTCGGTGTCCCTATAATAGCCGTTATGACGTTGTCCTTGCTGCGCTTCACAATCAGGTCGCTGCCGTACAAGATCCTTCCATTGAAATACTGGTCGTATTTGGCGAAAGTAAATCCGTCTTCGGAAAAAGTTTCCCTTATATTATATACAGGAACAGCATCCAGATGATATACGCTTTTCATGATTTCGAATAAGCGGATATCATTCACTTTGTTCCATTCCCTGGATGGTTTAACAAAGAATATGTCACCATTTGAATTGTATTCCACATCTTCATAACGATATTCCTGTCCGAACATGAACTGGCATGAAAGCATCATGAAGGTCGCTAAAATATATCTTGTTATAGTCATTGTTTTCATAATCGTCTTAGTTATTTGGTAATATAATGGTGAATCCTAAAGCTGTACTAGAAATTGAATAGATCATAACGCTGCCTTCACTTCCGGCCCGAAGCACTCCTGCCGGCCCGCTGTCATTTTCAAGAATGACTTTTAAGTTTATCGCTTTTTGTGTAAGACCCGGCTGTGTCAGTGAGATCGGCGCACCGCCGTTGCTTATGATTTCAAGGAAGCTGTTAACGAGGTCGACATTGCCCGTATTCCTGTAATTGATCTGGAAGGCATTCAATACATTGGTTCTCGAATTGGACGGACGCTGTACATCTATTACTACGGATGCAGGCTCAGTTGTTACCACTTTCAATCCGCGCCTCAGCATGGCTGTTTGTTCTTCTTTTTCTGCGATGACATTGTAAAGGCCGGTCGGTACCTGCACGAGCTTGAATGTCGCATAAGCGACAGTCGGGTCTGCAACGATCAGTCCGGCATCTCCTCCCTGGGCGCTCGGATCAAGAGCGTTCATCTCTATATACAGTACGCCTGAGCTGTCTACAGTTGAAGGGTTGCCAGCAAATGCGGAATCTATGGCAATCCGGAATACGGTATTCTCAGTGAACTTGGCTCCTTCGATCTTTAAGGTCACCTGACCGTTGTTACCAACACTCACTGGCGTGACTTTCCTGATCTCGAAGTTGAGCTTCCTGGCCAGGAGTGTCACTTTCTGGAAGTTTGCAGTTGATGTGTTTCCATACGCCATAATATAATAGATACCTGTGTCGGCCGCCGGAATCAGTATCTCCTGGTTGCCGTAGAACGGAGTGGAGAATGCGTGATCAAAATTAGACCTTGTAGGCACTTCGTTCAACCGGGCGTAAAGCTCATTATGACCGTTCACGGAGTCACCCTTTATGGTAATGAGGATGGATTCGCCTTTCAGTGAATCAGGAACTATCAGACGGTAATACAGGTTCTTGTCGTCATGAAGCGTATCATTGGTAAGAACATTAAGTGGCAGGACAGGAACATTAATGTCGATCGCATTGCCGTATCCGGTATTGTTTGTATCCCTGCTTTCATTGATATTATCCCTTACATCCGTGAATACGATGAAGTAGTGGGTACCGGTCTTGATGCCGTTGATATACCCTCCGGCCGACAAATTACGCGTGGCGTTCGGAACCAGGCTCGACTGATCCTGCCTGCTTGCAAACAATACATCCGTTCCATCGAAAATAGTGTCTTCCGAAATGTAGATATTATCGGTTCTTGTACCGTTGATAGGGTTGCTTCCCCTGTTCCTGATCTGGTAGGACACGTTGACATAACCTCCGGCAATGGCGCTTGAAGGTGCAGTTACGGAACTTACGACAAGATCACCCGGCGGGGCCTGGCTTATGGTCATAACAGAGGCCTGTACGTTATTGTTCTCTGCATTATGCTCATATTCCCTGTTTCCGTCATCTGTTTTTATCAGGACAATATATGCGCCCGTTATATCAGGTATGAACAGGCTTACAGTATCTGTATAGGAAGCTTTTTTCAGGAGGTTTCCTGCACGGGTACCATTGCCAAGGTTGATATCTGAATTGTCAATGGTATAATCTGTTGAGAGGTATACCCTGTCAGTCCATGATCCGGCTCTGGTTGTCGTATCACCCTTGTTCTCCACTTTCCAGATAAACTGTGCTGGCTGTCCGGCCGTGGCGGTCGAAGGAACATTCCAGGCAGTGATCTGCAGGTCTGAAGAGAGGGACAGGATCACCTTAATTGTTTTTGCAATTCCTGAACCGTTGCGCGCCACCCTGGTATTGTTTGAGGTGTCGTCATCATTGTTGTCATTCCTTGCATCGGTTTTCACCAGCAGGTAGTATGTGCCGCTTATGCCGTTAGGTGTAGTGTATACCAGGTTGCGGGTATAGGTGCTATCCTTGTCAAGCGGTGTGAAAATAGAGGTTTCACCGACAAACCTGTCGCTTCCGTCAAGGATGGAATCGCTTGAGAGGTAGGTCCTGTCGACCCATGTATTGGCTATGGTTTTGGCGAGGCCTACATTCTTGACTTTCCAGGTGATCGACAGATTGTTTCCGGAGAATACCGAATCAGGAGCTGTGATCGAGGTAACAGTCAGATCAACGGGCGGATAACCTTTAATGAAGATTTTCGAACTGCGTTTGATGTTGTTGTTTTCAAACAGGTACTCATAGCGGACATCCGATGCATCCGTAAAGACATAGAAATAATAATTGCCTGCAGACAGCGCTGTTGGAATATCCACATCCTGTGTAATGCTGTATGTTGAATCCACGAGCAGGGTGGAGGCGATATTATTGGTTTTGAGCAGTGTGACTTTAGAGGGGTTGTAAATGGAGTCTTTCGACATGTACACCCTGTCTTTCCACACCGGTATTGCAGAGCGGTTGCCTTTGTTCTGTACAGTATAGGTTATACTGGCCTTTTTGCCGGCTTCCGAAGTATCAGGCCTGTTTACCGTTAAAACGCGCAAATCAGGATAAGGAGCAAGGTGAACGGTCATAACGCTGCTCCTGCGGGTATTATTGGTATCCTTGCCGTTTTCGTAGATGTTGTTATCGGCATCGGCAACCACATACACATACCTGCTGCCTTTGGTTCCGTCAGGAATTCTTGCAAATTTAGTTCTGAGCAGACTGTCGCCCGGATTTAATGCGGCATTATAATGAACGGTTTCAAGCAGTATCACGGAGTCAGGGTGGAATTTGTTATGACGTGATATATAGATCTTGTCATTTCTGCCGCTGAAAATCTGTTTGCCTAAACCGTCATTTCTCACCTTCCAGTTCACCTGGATCAGTTTTCCGCTGGTGTCGGATGCCGGAACATTTACATTATAAATGATGAGATCCGGATTCAGGACGCGGGTTGTTTTCCTTGATATGTTATTGGTATCGTTGACACCTTCAAACTGGAGGTTGCCTGCGTCGGCGAAAACGTACACAAAATAACTTCCTGTAATGTTATCCGGTATGGTAACCGACTGCGAACAGGTTATGGTATCATCACTGCCTATGTTATATCTCCACCATCCGCCTATGTAAATAGAGTTATTGGCATTGAATGGCGTTGTTTTACTTACATATGCCTGGTCATACCACGAATTAGTGGTGGCCGATCCTCCCTGGTTGATAAGATCGTAAGTCAGGTTTACAACCTCTTTGTTGCTGACAGAATCTTCTATGACTATATTTCTTACAATAAGGTCAGGCGGAGGGGTGAGGATAACTTTCAACGAGTCGCTGATCCTGTCATTATTGTTTTCGTTGGCATGCTCGTAAATGGCATTATAAGGATCAGTCCTGACGATTATATAATAACCTCCTGAAATATTGTTAGGCAGGGGAACCGTGGTTTGTACCGTATATGAACTGTCGGGATCAAGGGCTCCGGTGTGCTGTAAGCTGCGGACATGGGTGCCTCCGACGACTGAATCAGAATGCAGGTACACATGGTCATACCAGCTGCTGCCCCGGGTGTTGCCTGTGCCACTGTTCTTCACAGTATAACGAACGTTGATGGTTTGTCCTGAAAATGCCTGCGAAGGCTTGATGATGGAAGTTACCTGGAGGTCAGGCGGAGGGGTAAGGCTTACATTGATGCCAAGCGAATCGCTCTTGTTGTTGTTGCCCTCATCCGATTCAAGTATATAACCGTATCCGTCTGTACGGACAATAATGTGATGTATGCCACTGATGCCATTAGGCAGAGTAACGTTAGCGGACTGGGTATAAGATTGTGAAGCACTGAGTGAGGTGAGGTTAATCACACCGGTCAGCAATATGTCGCTTCCGTCAAGAATATTGTCTTTCGACAGGTAAACCAGGTCGTACCAGTAACCTGAACCGGTAGAACCCGCACCTCTGTTTTTGGTGACCCATGATACCGAAATCGAATTTCCGGAGAATGCTGTCAGCGGCGAGTTTACTGTTGTGGCCAATACGTCCGGCAGGTGCCTGACCGTAAACCTTTGCACCGGTCCGGGAGTTGAGCAGGAAGGGTTGCGGGCAATGATCTGCCACTTATAGGTTTGTCCGTAGCCCAGCCCGGTTGTGATCTGTTTGCTTATCTGTGTCAGTCCCGAATAGGCTGCCGTAGGAGGCCTGGTATTCACCGAATCGGGCCAGATATAGATATCATACAGTGTAGCGCCGTTGACCGGTGACCATGACAATGAGAATGGGAAATCCAGGTTCTTTGAGCTGTCTGAAGGGATCATGATGCCTACCGAATCAGGAACCTGGTAGTTGGTCACCTTTACCTTAAGGGTGTCATTCAGGCGATATTGTTCGGCAGAAGCATCCGTCCAGACAATAAAATTGTAATCTCCCACAGGTTTGGTGTTTACCTTGCCGGTAAATGTAAAGGTCTTGCTAAAGCCCGGCAATATGGAATCCGTAAAGGTCTGGGAAATTACACTTCCGTTGTTGACCCTGTAACGCACAGGGAAATTCTTCTGCGTATTGCTGCCGTAGTTGAAGACTGTCACGTTCAGCAGTTGGGAATCGATCTCACAGCCGTTGACGGGATTGGTGACTGCCAGGATAGACAGGTTGTTTGGCAGACTGTTGAATTCATCGGCTCCGATATCCGGCCTTGTGGCATTCCGGGTGTTTTTGTCGATATCGTCTGTTATTCCTGAGATCGGGGTTGCAGCGCTGTCAAGACTGATCAGTGTCGTATGGAGATCCGTATCGGTGATGAAATTCGGATTGACGGACACGGAATTGGCATCTCTCGATACTCCCGATTTCCAGGCTGAGAGAGTTGTATAGTTATTGGAGCCAACAAAACCGATATTGGTACCTGATGTATACAGGTCGTTGTAATTGCTTAATGTAGGAACATTGTTGGCGTGTATGGCATAAGTGCCGGCCTTGTTACTCAGTATATTGTTCCTCAGGTCTGTATTGTTGGCCGACTGGAACCTTATACAGGCCGAGGTCGAAGAGCTGGCAGTGCCATACAGGTTGATGCTGTTAAAGAATATGCTGGTATAATTTGAACTGATAAGATTTATTCCATGATAATAAGGGTCTGCAAGGGAAATGAAATTGTTGAATATCATTCCTTTTTTAGACGATGTGCCCTGGTGGTTATTAATATATATGCCTGTAGTGTAAGGGTATGAGCTGCTGAGCTTGTTATAACTTATTACCACGTCGTTGCTGACATCATTCATGTAGATCAGCTGGTCACCTGTATTAGTCAGAGGAGTAATGATATTGCGCCTTATTGCAGGGGCATTCATATACTGCATATAGATGCCTGAATACCTGAAGGAATTGATCGTGTTATTTTCAATCACCATGCCTGTTTCCTGCAGGGTGGATGAGGAGCCGCCTCCATAAACCTGTATGCCGTAGTATCCACCGCTTATTACGTTATTGAGGATCTTTGTATTATCATCCCTGTCGGAACCTGAAAGCACTCCAACCCCGTTGTAATATGACAAGGACATCAGTATCCTGTTATTCAGGATGCGGTTATTTGCAGCGCCGTTATCAATAGACACCACTGTGCTGTAATACGAGTTGGTGGCTGACATGGTCATTTTACTGATGGTAATATTATCGGCTCCTTTCAGGGAGAAAATATAGTTGTTGTTATAATTTGGTGCACTGTATTGCAGTGTTACCTTGCTGCTGTCGCCTGATTCGGAGGTGAATGTCACAGGCCTGCTGACGGAAGAGCCGGGATACTGAAGAATCTGTACCTGTTCATTATATGTGCCGTTTCTTACCTTGAATATCACCGTGTCAAGAACACCGCCGAGCATCAGGGCATTCCTGGCGTCATTAAAGGTATTGAAATCCGGAAGAGATCCGCCAATGGTATAGATGCCGTCCAGCCCGCTGTAAATATTGGATTTGGTGAGTGTATCGTTGTAATTCAGTGTGTCTGTTACGCCGTTTGGAGATGTTGGCCATGCTCTCAGGGTGTAATTAACGCCGCCGGTGAACGAGAAAGAGCCGATGCTGACAGTATCCGAGCCGCCGGATTTGATAGCCCCGCTCCAGCTGTAATTAGTTTGTGAAACACCATTCATGGTCCATTTTATCGTTGCGTTCTTGAGTGTATCTGAACCGAAGTTGTTCAGGATGACACGAACAGTGCGGGATCCGCTTGCAAACGGAGCATTGGGCCCTCCATAAGCCGATATACCGGCATCATTCGGGGATGGAATTTCAAATTCATCGGCTCCGATATCAGGGGTCAGGCTATCGCGTTTGTTGCCATCAAAATCTTTTTTCACGTCGGAAAGTGACTTTCCGGCTTTGTTCAGGTCAACAGCCCTAACGTGCAGATCAGTGCCCGACACAAAGAACGGATCGACTGAGATAGAATTGCCGTCTTTTGAGTTGGCCGATTTCAGCGCCGCGAGATCGCTGCGGTCGCCACCCCAGTACGCCAGGTATGAACCATTCGTGCGGTAACAGTTGTGGTTGGATTCGACAATTGTACCGGTAGAACTGGTGTAAAGCGCATAGCCGCTGCCGGTATGATCGAAGATGTTGTTGACGGATCGTATGTTATTGCTTGATGAATGCTGTATGGCATATGAAGAGGTGTACGTTGAAGCGACGCGGACGTTGTTGTTGTAAAAATTGATGTACGAGCCGCTGTAATTATATATTCCATAAGCGTCATACTGTCCCAGAAGGCTTATCATGTTGTTTGAAACAATCGAAGGCCTGGAAGAATAGCTGTTGCATGAATAGAGGTACAATCCCATATATCCTGATGGAAGTATGATGTTGTTGCCTGAAATGTTCATGGTTCCCCGTGCAACCTCCAGGCGCACGCCAAAGCCGTACTGGTACGTGCCCATAGTGATTTTGTTCGATGTAACGGCCGGAGTGTCTGTATAGTTCAGGAAAATGGCATTGTAATAAGGCGTTTCAAACGTATTGTTATGTACCTTTATATTCTTGTCGTATACTCCGTTGTTATAACCATAGGCGTAGATTCCGTAGGCACCGTTTTTAAACACGTTGGATGTGAAATGGTTGTTGTCATTGTTCCTGCTGTTAGTAATGGTAGAATAAACAATGGCGTGGTTGGCTCCGGATCCTGTGGATGAAACGCCCTCAAGGATATTGTTTTCCAATGAGGTCAATGTTGCCCCGTTCTCGAGATAGAATACAGTGGCGTAGGTTGAATTGACAGCACTGACGGTCATCTTGCGGAATGTGATGCCCCTGGCGCCGTTCAGTCTCACTGTATAATTATTGGAAGATCCTGCGGAGTTGGTCAGAGTAACAAGCGTGCTGTCGAGGTTTTCAGACTGGAACACGATGTCATTTCTCTCAGCCGCACCGGTTATGGCAGGAATATCCAGCTGTTCGTTGTAAGTACCGTTCCTTACATTAAACAATACGCTTCCTATGATGCCTCCGCGTTTCATGGCATCAACCGCATCGGTAAAGGTATTGAAGTCAGGACTTGCCCCGCCGATGGTGTATGTTCCGCTCAAGGCAGGATACTGATTGACTGCTGATGCCGTGTCATTGTAATTCACGGTGTCATTGTAACTGTTGGGTAGCGAAGTCCAGGCTTTAAGGCTGTAAGCGCTGTCCGGATCAAAATTTTTTGTTCCCAGTATAACATGGACTGTATCATTGGAGGCCAGTGAGCCGCTCCAGCTATAGCTGGTTTGCGCAGTCCCGTTGAACACCCAGCCGATGTTGACACTGCTGATGGAATTCATTCCGAAGTTTTTCAGCACCACTTTTACGAATTGTGTATCGGGCAGGAAAGGGGTCTTAGGGGTTATGATATCGGAAATACCTGCATCCAGCGCGGGAGGGTCAAATTCATCCGCACCTATGTCAGGTGTTGAATCGCGCAGGTCACCTTCAAAGTCGGTGGTAAGACCTGTGTACCGGTCCGCTTTCGCATTGAGCCCGATTTCCCGGATGTGCAGATTGGTTGTTCCGGTAAACAACGGGTTGATCGAAAGTGAATTGGCATCTGTTCCGGATGCTGACCTGAATGAAGCAAGGTCCGTATAATATATATTGTTCCTTCTTGCCAGGTTGGAACCTGATGACCTGAAGTTGTTCTTATCCGATTTCTGAATGGCTGAAGAGTTATAAATATTGATCGCCACGCCGGCTCCTGTATTTTCTATAATATTATTCAGCACATTCTGCGAACTTCCCGATTCAAGGTACATGCCTATTGAACTGGAATTTGTGGAAGTGCCAAGGCGTATGGTGTTGTTGATAAAATGGCCCCTGTTGACATTGTACATATAGAAACCGTAAACGTCACCGGATCCGCCCAGGTTCACCATGTTGTTTGCGACAAGTATGGTATCGCCATTCCCATAACCTGAATAGATATAAATTCCGTATCTTCCGTAATCAGGACGTTTGATATTGTTCCTGGTGATCCGCACTTTATTATAGAGTTGCTCGCCCCTTATGGCCATAAAGTCGGAATATGTGGAGGTCGAGGAAATGGTGTTGAAGTCGACTACCGGTCCGTCCTGATAGATCAGCGCTACCGGATTATAGAACTGGTTCAGGAATGTATTGTTTGTGATCCTCGTGCCGGACTCCCTGTAATTGGGCGGGCCGTAGCCATACCAGTACACGCCGTAACTTCCGCCCTCAAACACGTTCCTGTCAAATTCATTATATTGTTCGGTCGTGTTGCTGTTGAAAGAGCCTACCAGCGCCATGCTTGAGCTGGTAGTATTGCTTGTGCTGTTTTTAATGCGGTTGTTGTTCAGCTTATTGTAGCTGGCGTTTTCTTCAAACCGGAACACCACGCCGTTGCTTGAATTGAGCGACATGATGGTGAGGTTCCTGAATGTTATATTGGAGGCTCCTTCAAAGAACACCACATAATTCGTGTCGGAGAACGTGGAGTTGTATTGAAGGGTGACGCTTGTACTGTCGAGGTTGGAGCTTTCGAATATAACGCTTCCGGGCTGGTTGGCGCCATCGATCGGTGTCAGTACCAGTTGTTCCGTATATGTTCCCGACCTGACCCTGAACCGCACCCCGCCAGAGATGCCAGCTTCTTTCATCGCTTGGATGGCGGCCTTGAAAGTTGTGAAATCAGGCGTTGTGCCACCAATGGTATACACACCGCTCATGGCGGTTTTTTTATTCTTTATCCTGAAGGTGTCGTTGGATTTTTTCTGATCGGTAAGGTTGTTCGGCTGTGACGTCCAGGCAGTGAGATTGTTGACGCTGTCTCTTTTGAAGATGTAATTGCCGATGATCACCTGGGCGGTATCGCCTGAACCAAGGGTGTCATTCAGGGTGACGATCGCAAAGGTATCACTGTTGATCTTGCAATGCACGCGTACAGATGTCAGGGTGTCAAGTCCGCGGTTTGTAACAATTACCTTGATCTGGACAGTGTCCGGTATAATGGCTCCGGCAGGGCTTATAAACCCGGTAACACCGGCATCCCTGGTAACAGGCACAAATTCGTCAGCGCCTATATCCGGCGTAGCGGAACGTGTTTCGCCGTCAATATCCCTGGTGACGAAATGAAGTTTTTTAGCTCTTGCGTTGAGGTTCACCTGCTCTACGTGCAGATCACTGTTGGATATAAAGCCCGGATCTACGGACCGTGAGTTGCTGTCAATGCCGTCAGCCAGCATGGAAGCCAGGTCGGAATATGAATTCGAGTTGATCTCTGTGAGGGTTGATCCGGTGCTGTAATAGTTGTTGTGGTCGTGAACAGTCTGGTAAGGTGACTGGATTCTCGCAGCCAGACCGCCTTTTGAGTTCACAAAAATATTGTTAAGTATTTTTGAATAATAAGGGTATACCAGCCTGGCGCCTATAGCCCCCGAACGCGTTCCATGCTGATGAACATTGTTGTTGGTGATATAGGCATTTTCTGTACTGTATATATAAAGGGCGTATTCTGCATTATCTCCGCCCACATTTATAAAGTTATTGAAAATATAGCTGGAGTCAGTTGAATTGTTAGCCTCCAGATACTGAATATAAACCCCTGCATATTCTGATTTATCAGGGCCGGATATGCGGTTCCCCGATATCCTGTTAGTGCCATACAGCTGGTAGATATAGAGACCATAGTGCCCGCTATATGCAGAGTTTGACCTTATGATGTTGTCCCTGAATGTAAAGTTGGTTGACCTGTCTACATATAAGCCTGCATAATAGGCATCTTCCAACAGGTTGCCTGTTAACGACAGGTTGGTGTTTCCATAGGTATACATGGCCACGGATCCGTTCTTGAAACGGTTTCCGGCAAAGCTTATATTCAGGCCAGACTGGTCATTATATACCAGGCAATTGTAATAGTCATTGGTATTGGTCGTCGAGGCCGACTCCAGGACACAATGGAAGAAATCGACGTTCGATGTCCCGTTGTCAAGGGTCACAGCGCGTGTGGCCGTGCTGCTGCTTGTGCTCTTGATGGTCATATGCCTGAACGTCACCCACTGGGCAGCATCAAGATAGACAACCTCATAAGCCGAATAGCTGGTTCCAAAGCTCAGGGTGACCAGCGAGCTGTCTTTGTTCTGCGATTCAAATACGATGGCATTTTTTCTTGTGGCGCCCTGTATGGCCGGAATGGCGATGCGTTCGTTATACGTGCCATTCCTTACCTTGAACAGTACGGAATCGATAATGCCGCCGTCTGTCATGGCGGAAACGGCTGCTGTAAAGGTGCTGAAGTCAGGTGTTGTTCCACCAATAGTATACACACCGCTCAGGGCAGGTTTGCCTGATCGAGTGGCGGTGTCATTGAAATTCATGGTATCGGTAACGCTGTTCGGACTGCTGGTCCACACCTTGACATTATAGTTTGTATTGGTGAGGAACCTGTGCATGCCGATGCACAGCTCGGCAGTATCCCCTGAAAGCAGGTTGCCCGACCAGTTATAGGTAGTTTTGGCAGTGCCATTGATACTCCATCTCACCTGTACCGAATTCAGGGTGTCCTCGCCGTGGTTCTTGAGTATGACGCGCACGCAGACACTGTCGGCCTTATACGGGAATATGCCTGCAATACCTGCATCCGCCGGCACAAGACTAAATTCGTCTGCTCCGATATCCGGATTGGTGCTGCTCCTGTTCTCGCCATCAATATCTTTAGTGATCCGGGCATCAGGTGTCGCGTTGCGGTTCATGTCCGATGAATAGGCATGCAGGTTGAGAGTGGTTTTGTAATTAGGATTTCCGAATGTGGAGGCGGAATCAAGGCTTGTAGAACTCTTCCAGCCGGCAAGTCCGCTAATGGTCGTGTTATAGTAAAAGGTGGGTGCGGTTGGTGAATAGAAGTTGTTGCGATCGGATGCTTCAATATTTTTAGTGCCGGAATACGATACGTACATAATGTTGCCCGTGCCATTTTGGGATACCGAATTGTTGCGTACCCTGATATTGCTGCCGTTGTAAATGTACAGGTTGCTGTAACCGCTGTAAAACGTGTTGCTGTACGTGCTGTTGTTATAAAAGTCTATATAATAGGAATAATACGAGTTCCATGCATAGGCATCTACATACGCAGCCTTTCCGGCGACAAGGAAGTTATTGGCTATGAGATTCCTGAAACTGCCGGTCCTGTTGACATTGTCCGTATAAATGGCTCCGCTGGCTCCATTGGGTTGCAGTATCCTGTTGCCCATAACGGTAATGTTCCTGTTGTTATAGAAATAAATACCGTATCCGCTTGTATAAGCAGTATTTTCCCTTGACAAAAGATTGCCGCTGATCTGTACCTTGCTAAAATAATAACAGAAAATATTCGAATAATACTGGTCGATAAAATTGCTTCCGGTGATGCTGAGGTCAGACACGGTGTTGGATGTGGTCCAGTAGAATCCCGTACTTCCTGATTTAAATTCACATTTGTCTATCTGTATTTTCCTGCTCGTGTTTCCTGTCAGCGAATTGGCCATGAACAGGGCATGGTTGGTTGATGTGGTGGAAACGGTAGAGCCTGATATGCGGCAGTTCATGAATGAAAGGTTCAGGAAAGTGCCGCCGATATCCACAACCCGTCCGTATGTTGAGCCAAGGGCTTCAAGTGTCAGCTGTGCAAACTTGACATGTGCCGCATTTTTGAGTTGAACCGTATAGTTAGTGCCCGATGCAAAGGACGCGTAATATATGGTAACGTCCGAGCTGTCACCTGTGGAAGACCTGAAAGTCACGGTTTTAACCGAATCCGTTCCCGGGATAGGGCCAATGATCAATTGTTCGTTGTATGAGCCGGGCCGGATATTGATCACTACAGGTCCGCAAACACCATTCGCCTGCAGGTCATTGATGGCTGCCTGCACCGATCCGTAATCCGGATTGCTGCCCCCGACCGTGAGCGTGTCTCCAAGGCTGGGTTTGATATATGCTATCAGGGTATCGTTCCTGGTCGCGGTGTCTGTCGCACCGTTCGGCAGGGAGGTCCAGACTTTAAGTGTATCGCGCCTTCCTGCGACAAGCGTTTTGGAGCCTAGTGTTATCCTGGCTTTGTTTGAACCCGAGCCACCTATTGTATCCAGAACGGAATTATGCCTGTATGTGGTTTGAGTAACCCCGTTGTATGTCCAGTTCACCTTGACAGAGTCGATGCGGTTCCTGCCGGTGTTGCCAATGGTGACGACAATGTTGCGGGCACCCGGACACACCCTGTAGGGCGAATCAATGGAATACATGGCAGCATCGTTGGTGGCAGTGCTTGAATATGTGCGTATGACAACAATCCTGTCAGCGCAGAGCTGTATGCCTGAGAATGTCAGGAAATTGGTGTCATTGTACTGGTAAGATCCCAGCAGGTTAAAATCTGCGGAAATCGTATCCACGGTACAGCTGTTGCATTGACACGAATATGCAGGACTGATCACACCAAGGGTGTCCCCGTTCATCATGGCATAAAAATTACCCGACCCGCAGGAGGTATGGTAAATCTTTACGACGATTTTTGTCAGCCGTCCCGGCGAACCGTTGCCGATAAGCAAATGCTGCTTTGAGGTAAAGCAATCGTAATTGCTGCCACAAATGAGACAGCCGCTGCTGCCGTTTGTGTTGTAGTCATACACGGTGGTGTCGCGCAACTGGGCATTAGCCGGGGTTGAGGCGCAGAAAAGTAAAAAGACGAGAAATAGGGGGGTAATGAAGCTTTGTAGTTTTAGTCTCATAAGCAGTGTAGTAAGGTTTTAAAAAGCGGTTAACAGGCGGTAAAAACCTATACAGCAATACGGTTTCAGGCTGATAGGAGAGGTCAAAAGTAGAGCATAATTTCGCAAAACCAAAATTATTTTAATGCTAAAAAATTACTAAAAAAGCAAATTTTTAAGTCACTAGAAATCAACCATTGGAGGGGTTTAGTGCGGAAAAAAAGACACTTTTCGCGTCGTTTTTTGCATGAAGCGGTATACTTAATTTTAAGTATTTTTACCCGGAAAAGAAGATGAAAAGTCAGAAAATTGTCACTTTTTGATTAAATTTTATCAGAAAAAGCTAGTAAAAAGTACTAAAATTTATTTCATGATATAATCCCTTGCAGATCAGTGTCCTGAATTGCTGAATGGTGAAAAATTCTTATCCTGTTAAAATACGCCGGATGCGTTATTGCAGAAATATGAATTGCATATCATTTTTGTATGCCGGCTGAGCAAAAAATGACAATACACAAATAATGAAGGAAGAACAGGGGCGAAACAGTTTGTTTGGCCCTGTTTTTTTAATGATGAAACTTCTTTACAATCTTTTCAAGATCAATTCCCTTTCCCAGCACGGGCTTAAAAATATCTCCCTCGTTACTGATGCGGGCAAGCGCATTGAAGATCGTGAAATCCGTCATTTTCAGACCTTTTTTCACTTCCTCCCAATGCAAGGGCATTGAAACGGTGGCGCCGGGTTTAGGCCGTAACGAATATGCACATGCAATCGTGGCCTGCGCACGGTTCTGAAGAAAGTCAATATACATTTTGCCGTTCCTGTTTTTTACAGCTCTTTCAATGCTGGTGAATTTAGGTATTTCCCTGTGTACCATTGTAGCGATTACCCGGGCAAACTCCCTGGATTGTTCGTATGTGTATTTAGCGCCTAACGGGATATAAATATGCAGCCCGTTTGAACCGCTGGTTTTACAGTAGCCCTTTACTCCCAGGTCGTCCAGAATCATTTTAGTGACGTTCGCTGCCTCTATCACCTGATCGAATGAATTTTTGTCGGGATCCAGATCGATAACGCACCAGTCGGGGTGATCAGGACTCTGTTTCCGGCTGCTCCAGGGATTCATCTCGATACAACCAAGCGAAGCCATCAGCATAAGGCTCGCTTCATTGTTGACGACCAGGAAATGTTTGTCGCGCAAGTCGGTATCGCTGTGGTAAAGATACGTATCTATCCAATCAGGTACTTTCCCGGTAACGTCCTTCTGGTAAAAACTCTCGCCGGTAATGCCGTTGGGGTGACGGTTAAGCGACTGAGGCCTGTCTTTCAAATAAGGAAGGATATACGGAGCCACCTGGTAATAATAGTTAAGCATGTCGCGCTTGGTGACCTTTTCCCTGGGCCAGTACAGTTTGCTGAGATTAGTGAATTTCAGCTCATGCCCGCCAATCTTTCTCACCTGTTGTTTATCTGTGGGGTTGAGCAGGGTTTTCCGTGCGCCTTTAACAGGAGGTATTATTAATTTTTTTTCGGAAAGATTCTGAACGGTCTTCACCACTTTTTCGCTTGATGATGCCTGTTCCCTGACCACTTCCCGCGCTTTTTTATCAGTGCGCATGCCTTCAAATGAGGGGTGTCGCATAATGCCGTCACCGGTCATTTCGGTATAACTTACCTCGCACACCAGTTGCGGTTTGAGGAACACAGCGGTGGCGTTAGGGGGATCGGGCCTGAAACGCGACGGTTTGTTAATGTCGGGAAGTTCGGAGAAGGGCGGATGATCCGTTACCAGTGGCTTGAACAACTGCATCATTTCCTTTTGGGTCTTGTCATTAAAGCCCGTGCCTACTTTTCCGGTATACACAAGTTCTTTGCCTTCAAAGACCCCGACTAGCAGTGAGCTGAACAGTTTGGACGTACCGTCGTTTACGGTATAACCTCCTATCACCATTTCCTGGCGTTTATTGGCTTTTATCTTCAGCCACTCCTTGGTCCGGATACCCGGGTAATACAAGCTGTCTGTCTTCTTCGCAATAATGCCTTCAAGGTTCATTTGCCTTGCTGCCTCAAAGAATTCGGCTCCGGATTCACCGAAATTTTCGCTCATCCTGATAATGCCTTTCTGCGGCAGTATCGCACGAAGTATTTCTCTTCTCTTTTCCAGCGGCACTTCTGTAAGCATACGACCGTCATACCATAACACGTCAAACACATAAAAGAACAGTTCACCGTCAGCTTCACTTCTCCAGTTCTGCAAATTTCCGAAATGCGAGATACCGCTGTCGTTTATTACGGCTATCTCGCCGTCTATGATGGCATTGATGCCCCATTCCCCACATGCTTTGGTAATGGGGTAGAACTTTTCATTGAAGGACTTGTTGTTGCGGGATTTGAGTTCAACCCTGCCTTTGTTCATGAAAGCCATGGCGCGGTATCCATCCCACTTGATCTCGTAAGTCCAGCCGGGTTCATTGAACGGTTTGTCCACCAGTGTGGCTAACATCGGGGGCATATCCCATGTAAATTTTGCAGTTTTGCCCAGTGCAAGCAATTCTTCAATATTGCCGGCCTGTTTTTTTGCTGCCTTCGGCGCATCTGATGTTCTTCCCGCACCGTTTTTCTTTTCAGCATGAGTTTTCTTCCTGTTTTTGGGCGCTTGTTTCACCGCCTTGCCGGAAGGTTTGGGCGATGTCTTAGCACGGATATTCTGTTTCGGTTTGCTTAGCCCCATCAGACGGATTATTTTTTCCTGGCGGTCTTTGCAGTTTTGCCGCTTTTGCTTTTTGCCTTGGTTTTAGCGGTCGTACTGCTTTTTTTGGTTTTGACTGCAGACGATGCGGAAGCTGAAGTGATGCGTGTTCTCTTCGAGGCCGATGCAGTGGCCGTGGTCCTGCGTGCGGATTTGGCAGCCGATGCTGTGGTATTCCTGCCATCATTCTTATGTGATGATAAGCCTCCCAACCGTGCTATCTTCCTGACCTTCTCGGGATCCATGCTGGCAAACCCCCTGCGGCTGGTGCCGGTTTTTTTCTTTGTTTCCGCCTGGCTTCTCGCGCCGGATCCGCTGTGGGACGAAAGGCCGCCCATGCGCGCTATTTCACGAACCTGCTCAGGATCCATGCTGGCAAAACCTCTGCGGCTTGTCCTGTTATCCTGCTCTTCTAAAGGTTCCTGGTCAAACTCTTCAAAAGCACGTTGATCTTCAGGCCAATGTGCAGGCTGGGAAGAACCCCTGCGTCCTGTTTCGCCGAAATTCGGTCTTTCCATATTTTCAAAACCCCTGTTCCGCTGTGCATATGGGTTATTGCCAAACCTTCCGGGATTGACCCTATTATTTTTATCATATTGTCCATAACGGTTGCCATTTTGCCCATTGTCATCGAAACCCTGGTCGAAATACCCCTGATTCCTGCCCTGATGGCGATATGATCCTGTGTCGTAATAGTCCCGTTCATCATCAGGCTGATCAGTGTAATTGCCCATATTTCCAAATTCTTCCCGATTCCTGTTGTCAAACGGAATATTGCGATTTTCCAAACGCCTGTTCTGGGCGAATCTTTCTTCTTCGTTGCCATAATTTTCAAACTCCCTGTTCCTGTCATTTTCATAATATCCGAAATCCTCATTGTGCTCATTCCTGTACCCCTGGAAATTTTCCCTGTTAACAGGCTTATTGTTACGGCGTCTGTTCTGCCCGAATCGGTCGTACAAGTCCCTGTTGCCGGTTTGCGGACCCCTGTTTTGTCTTGTATTCATAATTGTTGGTTTTTAAATCAACAAAGCTCAAAATTTTGTCCTGGACCTTCTTTATAACAATTCATTTTTATCTTATAGCTTCTCCATACGGAAAAGATTGTAACTATCCGGTTAATGGTTATTAATATACCGGACAGTATGGCCAATTCCTCAACTGACGGCGTGTATACCATGGTTATCCGTATCATTCTGCCCGCAATCCTGAAAAAAAATAAAAATTTATTTCTGCTCAGGCAACGAATGCACACAAGCCTGTGTCTACGGATAGTAAAACTATCCGTATGTTCAGGAAAAATATCTCTAAATTGCTAAACAAAATGGCTTTCAGCCGTCGCTCAAAACGTTCTGCCGCAAGTCTGATTTCCAATGATGCTCACATTCTATTCCAGCCCGCCGATATGAAGGGGCTTAAAAATATGCGAAAGCGTTTGGGAAAAGATTGATCCGTTTTAACTTCCCCTGAATTCTTCCTGATTCTCGTGGTTATCGCCGCCGAGGCTGTAATGATTATTCTCCTCATCCTCACTTCCGATCTCCTCCAGGGGATCATCCAGTTCGGCGCCCGGAATATCGAGATCTGAGCCGGAAACATCTTCTTCGAAATTTTTCTCACTCATCACACCCGGAGTTTCATAGGTTTTCAGCCTGGAGGGATCTTCAGGGTCGATCTCGCTTTCTTCCTTGAATTGGTAATAAATATCCTCGCTTGCCGGGTAAGGAGGGTACCCCGGAAATTGTTCTTGCTGCGGTTGTATATCGCTGCTTTTATTTTGCTTTTTTGGTTCCATAGTATGTCAGATTGTTTTTATATTGTCTAAATGGCAGTCCGTTACAAAATTGAGAAAAAATGCCGCCTGAAGATTATATGTTTTATGAAAAAGCTTGCAAGTTTCCAAGGGAGAATGATAAACTTACCCTACACGCCCAGGTTCAGCATAAAAAAATCCCTTTTCAGGTATGGCTCCTGGCAATGGCCGTTGAATGTTATTATTTTATGCAGTATCCGTTTGAGAACGTTAAAGTCATGCGGTTTCTTTATGCATACGTTAGCGCCCGACACCAGTAGTTCTTCCACATCGTTTTCATCGGTTGCAGTAGAATACATGCAAATGCAGAGGTCCTTGTACCGTTCATTCTGCCGTATGTTTACAAGGCATTCCCTTCCGCCCATGACAGGCATATTCATATCCAGGAACAGGATATCCGGGATAGGTTCTGAGTTATCCAGATAGTCCAGGGTCTCCCGGCCATTCCTTACCGTGTGGATATCAACATCCAGGTTCAATTCTCCGAATGCTTCAAGGAAGGTATTGGTGTCATCAGTATCGTCATCAGCGAACAATACTGAAAACTGTTTGTTTTCTTTTAGTTTACCTTTCATGGAGATAAAATTTTTTAGTTTGACTACTAATTGAAAATAGCAAATTTGAGATATGCAATCCTCAACCATATTATAACATTTTGGAATTAACTTGTATTTAATGCCTCTTTGCCGGAGGTGCATTCTTCCTTGCTCAGGTAAAACGGTTAGCCTGGTGTGCCTGGCACTCTGTGTAATTAAGCGTGGTGAAGCCTGCCTGTGCAGTGGATCAGCGACACGTTCGGAAAATGGAGGATGGGATGGTAATAATGATGATGCGTTTCATAGTGAGGCAATATTAATCTAATTATTTTATAATTGGAAGAAAAATATGTTTTTTTATTTAGCATGTATGATCTGCATGCCCGTATTAAATTATAAGATAAACATGCCAGGATATAATCGCATATATCCGCACGGGGTTCAAATTTGCATTAAAAATACCATGAAGCAACAGGATAAAACAGTGCTGATAACAGGAGCAAGCAGCGGGATCGGTCTTGAACTCGCCAGGTTATTCGCACAGAACAGGTTCAATATGGTGATCGTGGCACGGCACAGCGAACACCTTCAGAAAACGGCGGAGGAATTGCGGGCGCTTGGAAGCGGGACTGTCACCATTATTTCCAAGGACCTGTCTCTTCCCGGTTCAGCGCGCGACGTGTACAACGAAACGACGCGCCAGGGTATACGCGTCAATATCCTGGTGAATGATGCGGGGGTGGGTACGTATGGACTTTTTACGGAGACAGACCTGGAAAAGGAGCTGGCACTTATACATTTGAATATCGTATCCCTGGTAACCCTCACAAAGCTGTACCTGAAAGACATGTTAGCGTCGAAAGGCGGCCGCATACTTCAGCTGGCTTCAGTTGCGGCGTATCAGCCGACCCCCAGGCTGGCCGTATATGCCGCTACCAAGGCGTTCATACTTTCATTCAGCGACGCACTGGGAACAGAGCTCGAGGGCAGTCCCGTAACAGTGACAACACTTATTCCTAATGCTACAGATACTGATTTCTTCAGGAAGGCCGGCATGGAACATACAAAGGCGGCGTTGAACGACCCGGAGGATCCGGCAGTTGTTGCCAGGGTCGGGTATGAAGCCCTGATGAAGGGTGATGCCCATGCCCTGCCTCCCGGGGTCAAGAAAGAGGTAGTGAAGAGTTCGGTGCTTCCGAACAGGGTTGTAGCCAGGCAGGCCGAAAAACAGGTTCAGGAAGAAGAACCCCGAAAAAGTAAAAAAGCCAAATCTTAGAATATGTATCTTTTGGTTTTTCTGAAAGGTAAAAGAGGTGTGTCACACACCTCTTTTTAGTATGTTTTAAGTATGCTGATCAGCTAAGGATCATTTGAGCCGCATGTTTCCACGTGTACTGTTCCGACACTTTCCGGTGGAAGGCGCGGGCAATCAGGGTCCTTAGCCTTTTATCCGATACCAGCGAATTCATGGCTTTTGCAATGGAGTGCTCGTCGGGAGTGGTAAGTATCGCGTCAACATCCTTTTCCATAACGTCCAGGACAGGGGCGGTAAGGGGGGCTATAATCGGTTTGTTCATGGCGCCGTATTCGAAAATCTTGACAGGTGAACCATACCAGTTTGACTTGACCATGACTGCTATGTCCATCAGGTCGATATAACTGAAGACATCTTCATTGGAAACACTGCCGGTAAATATGATGCGATCTTCTAAATCCAGCTCCCTGCTAAGGGCTTTAAGTTCTGGAATAATTTCACCGTCACCGACTATCATAAGTACAGCATTTGGTTTTTCTCTGGCTGTGGAAGTAAAAGCCTTAATCAGCAGGTCCACGCCGTGATACGGAAAGATGGAGCCCACAAAGCCTATGATGATCTTGCCCTCGAGCTTGTATGTTTCAATGAGGGAAGCCTTCAGTGCGGGGTTCGGAACAGCCTTGCGCATGTTCACGCAATTGGGCACCACCCTGATCTTGTCTTTTCCGTTGAGGTATTGCATGTAATATTCTTTTAGTACGCTCGATACCACATATACTTTGTCAGGATAGTTGGCCTGCATGTATTCGGAAGCCCTGGCTTTGTATTTCCATAAAGTGGGGACTTTCTCAAATTTCCGTACCTCGTCCATAAACGGCGCATTAATCTCTATGTAATGCAGGCATTTTTTTTCCTTTGCAGCCTGAAGGCCTGACAACTGGAGATAAGCAGCCCTCTCATACACAAGGTCGGGTTTGAACGTATCGATCTCATATGTGAGGATGGATTTCGCCTTCTTGTCAAATTGCATCAGGCGCAGCTCTTTCAGCGATCGCCAGATGATGGAAGGTACCGCTTTCTTCAGGACTGTTTTCAGCCTGTTTTTTCGGGATGGAAGGGTGGGTGAGGA